>BOCB01000013.1 GCA_026002695.1 Synergistales bacterium | reverse complement strand
CGTCCTTCAACACGTCCTTTTTCCATGCCACGCTTAGTGTATACTCTCTCGAATATCGACATGTACATAATGCGTTCCTCCTCGTTCCTATATTTTACAAGCGATTCTAAGTGATTGAGCGCCTGCTCCGCGTAATCTTCGTTTTTGAGGTTTAAAAGATATTCCACCGCCGACAATACTATGCGCTTGTCCGCCGCTTCCCATTCGCGTTCCGCCCACATATTCGATATATCGCGCAAGTATCGGAATTTTTCGCGCTCATCGTCTCCGCTGACTTGCTTGTACTTTGCCGCGTAAAGCACCAATCCGATTTGATTGTTATCCGACAGAAGTTGAGTATCCTCCAAGTCCGCGATAACCACGTTCACGTACTCATAGATTACCCTGACCCCAAACTGCTCCGAACAATAAGACGTTTTTTCGCCCTTCGGCCTCTTGTCCGTGATGACGGCTATCCCCACCGGCTCCTGACCATGCAGCAGATGTATAGCTTCTCCATATCGTTTCATCCGCGTCGGAAGATCGCCGCCGCCCTCGCCTTGTACTTCTATATGACAGAGGATCAGGCTTGAGGCTCCGTTTTTGAGTTTGATGCCTATCAGAAGGTCCGTGCGGTTTGCTCCGCCTTCCAGATCAAACGTAACCTTCTGTAATTCCTGCTCCAGAAATTCAGGAGCTTGGCTTCTGTCCGACGCGTCGTAAAGGGCCGGCAGAAATATCTTCAGAGCGTCCCAGAAGTACCGATGCAACACCGTCTTCCATAGGTTATCGTAATCGAAACGCTCAGTATCACGTACTTTATCGTCTTCAGCCGCATTTTTGCCGCCGAAATTTGCGCTGTCTCCGATTCCCGTGTCCCTCATCCTAAACTCGCCCCTGTCGCGTTTACTTTCCAACGTGACTATTATAAATGAATTAGCGAAGACTGTGGGCCATCAACCTTGTTTTCCCGCAAATACCGGGAAATAGTTTTCAATTCGCTCCGTTGTATACCGGGATTATGATTGATACGAGGGGAGTATAGTAGATACCCATCAATCCCTTTCAGACAAAACGCGCCGCGCGACATTTGAGACTACGCTACACAGGAACCCTTTTTCTTTTATCTTATCCGCCAAATAGCAAAGCATATTTTTAGCATGATCACTCATTGGGGAGGTGCTGTAAATATCTGTCGAGATCTGAATCATTCTAACTTCGACATCATCGCAAAGTTTAAGGAATCCGTCAATGTCGTTTACGTTATCATTAAATCCCGGCAACAGGATATATTTAAGAACTAAGCACCCGGGTTTTTCCTGATTGTACCGCATCAGGTTTTTACATACTCTGCCAAACAAATCAACGCCTTTAATTACGCGAAAAGTCTCTCTTGTCCCGGAATCAAGACTGACATCAAGAATCGCATTGCACTTTTTCAGCAAATGCGCAAGTTTTTCGTCATAAACAGACGCGTTTGTAAAAATACAACACTCCGATTTTTCGAGGAGCTTATAAAGCTCTTCACGCCTTGGACTAATCGTCACTTCACCAGCCCCAACATCTATTGAATAGTTGTCTGATAACAAACCATAGGATTCGAACGCATCAATGATCTTAATGAAATCGATAGCATTTTGAGACTGGGGGGGGGGGGGATATATGTTTTTTGCATCGAATGTGCAGTAAATGCAGTTAAAATTACATATACCACCGCTTCCGTGCGCAATAAGTTTTATATTACGCCGCGCAGGGAAATAATCTTCAACCAAGTGCGGGCATCCATCGCAAGGCGTCGGAAATCCGCTGTTGATATTGTTTATAAGCTCATTACGGTATTTTGTGAACTCTTGAGGCGCTTTGTCGTAGTCACCGCCAAACTCAATTATTGGAGATTGATTCTGGCCGAACTGGAAACAACAGAAATAAAGCGCACTAGTGCTAACTCGAAGAGATCTTTCAAGTTCCACACAACTCAATCGCTTTTCCACAGGCTCAAAGTTGATGATGTTTGCACTTGAGATATTTTCGCGTTCCGTGAGTTCACCGATAATTTGATATCCGTATGTTCTGCTTGCGACAAAGAAGAGCGCGTTTGGATGCGCAGAAATTGCGTCTTCAAGCGAAAGCACATCAACGCCGGAGAGTTGTTTGCCCTGTTTGCTTTTGTCTCTATCGCAAATACAAGTCGGCAAAACGGAGTACCTGCTTTTCATTTCCGCAATCAAACGAGCGGAATCGCTCCCTGCGCCATACAGTATCACCGGCGCATTTCCAAGCATCAGTTTATCCGCGATTTCCTTTATGTAGTCCCTCATTTGTTCCGCGCCCCTTTTGGCAATGTTTGTTAGTGTGCATATACTGCAACTATCGTTCGACAACGATTATGTCGCGATCATATACGTAAGTCTATTACTTGCCAATGCGGTAAATTGACTTTACAAAGCGGCTTTTTCCTCTGGCCTTAATATAAGCCTGCCCTCTTATTTTCATTGCAATACAGAGTAGGCGTGGCTGGCGGTATCGCAGAAACAAAGGAATCCAAACGCTGTCCGCCGCCCTTTTGCGCCTATATATAAGAGAGGCTTCTCTTATAAACGGTATTTCTAAAAACTTTTCCATTTTGGCATACAGCTCCCCGCGCAAATAGAAATCGTTATACGCGCCCGCTATTACTAAATCACCAATCAGCTTTTGCAAAGCCATTTGCATAAAATAACGTTGTTCCGTGTCTGATGAGTTATCCCTGAGTATTTCCCACAAGTTCTGAAAATACATACACCGGAATTCAAAAATATCGGAATATACGCTTGACGTCGCCGATATCCGTTCGTTTGGAGTCATACGGTGAATTATATAGGACGGGAGAAAAACATTGAATACTTTTTTTGATACATACAAATACTCCGCTACAAATATCCCATCCTCACCGGCCTGTAGGTTTTCGTTAAATATAATATTATTATTGTTAATTATCTCATTCTTGTACAGCTTACCGCAAGATGACGACATTACGAATGCAGCGATTCCGTCGTTGCTATAGGTAACAATTTCGTTTGCAAGGTCAAAATTATTGTAACTTTCTTGATTCAACGAAACTAACCTTTTTTTTCCGTTTTCTGAAACAAACAAGCCGCCGATTACCAAATCGTACTGTGTATTTTTTGAGGCACTTAATAAATTATCCACTGAATCTGCGGGAAGCTCGTCGTCTGAATCAACGAACATTATATACTCGCCCCGTACATTCCGGAGCCCCAAATTTCTTGCGGCAGAAACACCTTTGTTTGTTTGGTGAAAGACTTTTATCCGACTATCCTGCTGTGATAAATCGTCGCATAATTCACCGGATCTGTCTGTAGAACCGTCATCAACCAAAATTATTTCGATGCAAGATGAAGTTTGTCCTATTAAACTTTCGACCGTACGTCTTAAATATCTCTCCGTATTGTATACTGGTACAATTACCGAAACAAGACCGCTTATCATATAAGTTCTCTCCCTCAAAATGACATCAGCGACAATTTATCCGACGTTATTACATGAGCAGCATTTGCTTCCTCAAGCTGCTTCAGCACAGCTTTATTTTCCTGTATCGCCACTACAATCAAAGTGTTTTCAAAATCTATCTCCTTTGGCGATATACAGGGAACACCATGAATTAGGGTTCCCCATTTCTTTGGATCGTTATCGGAAAAAGACGAAATCTCAATTTTGCAAAGCACCAAATCTAACAACAGTCTCCGCCCGTTTATCCCTGCCCCAAATATGCAGATCCGGTGTACCTCTGAATTGAGATGATAACTGATATGTTCACGCATTTCAAGCAATTTTCGATTGAAACCTTCCGAAATCTCCGATGTATTCAGTACGTCCATCGCGTGCTCGAAAGCTCCCATTATTTGGTTCTCGAAAAAGAACTTTATCATCATATAGCAATAGCAGCTTTTGTCCCCGAATAATTGGATGACTTCCTCGCCCGTAACTGCGTCAAAATGCTGGATAGAGATTTTGTTTTGTTCATCGCCATAAGTTTTAATCGTTTTGGTGCCTTGAGCTTGGTGCTGACGTATCAATATTAGGCGTTCTGTGTTGAATACCGTTTCCTGTCCTCGAAATATTCTGAACCACATGTCAACATCTTGCGCGGTTTTAAGGGCTTCATTAAACGACTCAACCCGTTCAAAATTGCTCTTGTGAATGAGCAGCGCACAACCGGTGGCGATGCCGAAAAGAACAGGGAACACTCCACTTTGAAGTTTGCTTTGAGCGTAGTTCTTTTCAAAGCTCACACCAACTGTTATTCCGTTGTCCATATTCAGCACGTTATAATTTGAGAACGCAACTGTGCGGGTAAAGCCGAGCTTTTTTAGCGAATCTATTTGGGTTGAAATCTTTTCGGGATAATATATGTCATCATGTGAAAGCCACGAAAAATACTCTCCGCGCATTTTCGTAATACCAAGATTCAACGCGGTCGCCACACCGCCGTTTTCCTTGCGGAAATAGCGTATGCAGTTGCCGTAGCTAAGGCAAATCTGTTCCGTGTCGTCGGTCGAGCCATCGTTGACGACGATAACCTCACAGTTGTCATAGTCCTGAGCCAACGCGCTGTCTATCGCTTCGCGGAGGTAGTTGCTGCCGTTATACACAGGAATTACAATTGATACTAATGGAGTTCGCATATAAAACCTCCCCGCAAAACCTCGTTATAGCTTATTAGAGGATCACTCAGTTCCTGAAACGATACTGTGATGAAACATACCAGTCTCCCTGCCCCTGCACCTCGCCGAACTTTTCAAAGAACTTGTCGGGGTAAATTAGGAACTCCGCGTTTTTGTCAATTGTCTCGTTGTCCCACTCCCACCAGCGCACGCGCAACAGGATTTCAATCTGCTCCGGGGTGAAGCGGTATTTTTTCACCTTTGCGGGGACTCCCACGACTATCGCATATGGGGGACTATCTTCCATAACCACCGCGCCCGTGCTGGATTTCGCATATAAACCTCCTTGTGAGTTGTATTTAGTTTTTTACCATAAGCCTGACATTTTCTGCTTGCTGCGGACAATTTATTAGTTGTCGTTATCTTGAAATATCATCCGCACTCGCAACTGTCCGTCTTTTTTGCTGATACGCTCTTTTGCCCTCCTACGCAATGCCATCAACAATAGTTCCGGCATTCGCAACCGAAAAAGTAACGGAATTATTTTGCTGTTACACAACCATTCACGGCGATAGGCAATGGAGGCGTTTCGCATCAGAGAAGAATCAATAAGCTCCCGAATATTTGGAAGCAATCCACCGGGGAAATGTTCCTCATACGTCACCGCGTTTATCAGCCATGGCATCAACTTGTCAAAAATCACTCCAGCGGCTTTTTTCTTTCTCTCCGCCCAATTTACATCATCGTTTGGGAACAGTTCCCACAGCTTCTGATAAGTAACAAACACCAGCCTGTAAAGATCAGGGTAAAGCCACATAGTGCCGGCAACCCTTTGTCCGGGAATCGCGTTAAATTTGTAGTAAATGTACTGCGGAACAAAAACATTGAAAATTTTTCTCGCAAATCTCAAATATTCCGCCACAAATATCGAGTCATTGCCAACTGCCATGTTTTCATTAAATGAAATATTATTCTTCTGAATTATCTCATTTTTAAACAGCTTTCCGCATACCGTACTCATAATATATTGTGTCCCGTAAATGCTCTTATCGGTGATCATCTCGTACGCAACTTCAGCAGCTGTGTACGTTTCCTTGCTCGCATAAGCGTACCGAATCTCGTCTCCGATTTCCTTGTAACTGCCAATAACAATATCAACCTCCGAACCGGAGAAAGCGTCCGAAAAAACCATAACAGCATCCAGTGGGATTTCATCATCTGAATCGCAAAACATTACGTATTCACCGCGCGAATGAGTAAGACCAACGTTCCTTGCGGAAGCTTCGCCGCCGTTCGCTTTGTGGATAACCCTGACGCGCTTGTCGGATGCGGCGTACTCGTCGCATATCTTCTCTGAACCGTCCGTGCTGCCATCGTCGACTAAGATAATTTCAAGGTTAGTGTATGTTTGATTAACTATACTCTCCAAATCCCGTGTTAAAAAGGGTTTCGTGTTGTATATGGGGATCACTACTGATACTAAAGAGCTTGATTTTTCTTCGTTCATGTTACTTGAAAACCTCGCTTCCTTCAGGATTTCAATCCAATATCAAAATATCGTATAACCTGCACATCAGGGATAGCACTCTCAGCAATTATTTTGATAGCACTTACAAGTTCGTAATTAAGTGTCGGGCAAATAATAACGTCAAAATCATACATTGATAAGTCGTTTGAAGAGGGGGGAGGCAATATAATGCGGCCATTTACACGCTCAACTGCATTGAACTTTTTGTCTATCAGTTTATAGCTAAACGATGTATTCTTTAGGATGCTGCTTCTCTCGTATATTTCTTGCCACCAATAACCAATACCCCAAAACGCGCAGCGCTTTTCTCTCAACAGCAAACTAAGCTCTTTGTCCGCAAATATTTGATAATCATCCAAGAGCTTCTTCAAATAAAATCTTCCGCATTTGTCACACATCAAAATTTCACGCGGCAGACTTTGAAACAACATATCTTCCTTGGTTATGCTCTGACAGTTCGGGCACTGCCATGTAATACTGTAGCTTTTGCAATCAGGGCTGACTTTCAAACCCAATTCGATGTCTGCGTAATTACGTTTAGGTGATACATTTGCAGCACTTATTGCAATATTAGAATAAGCTTCGTCCGATAACCGTGATATATTTACTAATGTGATACCGTTCTCAATGTGCTTGATCGTGTCAGGTATTTTCCCTTCAAGAACTGCTTTGTCATACAGGGGCGAACCCGGGAACAACTTAATCATAGCCATGTCAATCGCACAGCTATTTGAATTATGTTCTATAGTCCACATCATAGTATTTTTTATAGTTTGCATCGTTTCTTCTGTATCCCCAAAAATCACATTACAGGCTAAATTTAAGCCGGCTTCGTTGGCTAAACCAACCATTTTTTCGATATCTTCAACTGTTATTTTCTTGTTCATGCTTTTTAGTATGGTAGGATCTGCGCTTTCTAAACCAAAAGCTAACAACTCACAACCGGATTCCTTCATGGCTTTGAGCAGCGGCATGGAAATGTGTTTGCCGGCACGCATACTCGCTGTCCATTTAAGGTTAAGAGGTGTAATTCGCTTACAAAACTCAAAGACACGCTCGGAGTTTACTGAAAACAGCTCGTCGGATAAATTGATTTTTGTTATCTCGTATTTCTGAATCATTTGCTCTATCTCAGAAAAAATAGAATCAAGGGAGCGCTGACGATATTTTTTGCCGCCGGAATATGAACAGAACGTGCAAGAATAAGGACAAGACCTTGCCGTTACTATTGGCGCATAATCAATCTTCTTGAATCCAAAAATCTCATAGTCAGGGAACGGGAGTAAATCTATGTCCGCAAAATCATCTCTTGGGGCAGTCAAACAAAGTTCTTTGTTATTACGGTATATAATACCGCTTACCATTGATACATCTCCGTCAGCATAAATAGATTTCAGCAGTTCAGCTGTTGCCGCCTCTCCTTCACCTATAATACCATAATCTGCTGTGTCAACTATTGACATTGCTTCTTTCGCAGAATATGTAACAAGTCCGCCTCCGATAAAAGTTACTATATCCGAATTGATTTGCTTTACTATGTCTGTGACTTCTTTAATACCTTTCCAAAGAACGACAAGACCACCTACCCCTACTGCGGTTATGTTATACTCTTCTATCGCTGATTCGAGAGCCAAATGTGAATCGGCAAAAACATTCAGGTTTATCCCGAAAACATTTATTCCTTGCTGCCGCAAATAAGCAGCAATATATGCTATACCCGGCGTTATAGCAGGAAACGAAATCGGAGCATTGTTGTCTTTGGGTACGCAAAGCAGTACGTTTCCCATAATCATCTATCTTCGAGGCAATTTTCTTTTGGGAACTTGTTCGGCAACGGGAATCTTAACGGCATTTGCCCCAAGACCACGGCATCTTTTGCAGAAATCCGTATACCCTTTATTGGTAAAACCAAGACTGTATTCCAAAAATTCAATTTTGGAAGATTCTGCGATTTCAATAAAAGCATCTGTCATTTCGTCTATTTCAATTAGTCGGGCATTTGCTGTAGCAATTTCAAAACAACAACTATAAATTCTTCCGTATTGATACATATGCATGAGTGTATTACACGAATCCCGATATTCCTCCAATTGTCTTGAGTCAAAGCTATAGTTGTCTGTTGTTTCAAATTGCAAATCATACCACCAAGGTACAGTTTCTACACTGTAACCGATCTGATGTTCATCAAGTAGTCTTTTAATAATAGGAAGCCTCTCCGCACAAAGAGGCACTGTTTCAGAGTAGTCATCAAGCTGTACAAAACAATCGGCTTTCTTCAACGCCTGTAAAAGTCGGGGGGGGGGGGTAATAGTGCTGTTTGTTACTACAAAGAATTTCCTAATCCTGCTTCTGTAGTGGTTTGCTACATAGTCTAAATACATTGGTAAATCTTTATTAAGAAATGGCTCTCCTCCCGCAATGTGGAATGAATATATAAAATCAACTTTTGAAAAAACGTCATCAATATGCTGCTTAAACTCTTCAAACGTAACATCTTTAGCTTCTTTATTGGCTATATAGTCACAAAAATTCAGGCAACTACGGCAGTTTAAATTGCATTTATAAGTGCTGATAAAATTCATCTGAAGCCAAAACAATATGCCATATTTGTACAGCATGAATATACTCAAAAAATGAGCGATGAAATTATTTTTTTGAGCGTGAGAAGTGTATGTCCACTCAAAAACATTCTCCTGATTCTCGCCATACTCAAATGCCGATAACATTTCTTTCCGATAAGTTGCAGAGCATATAACGACTACGCTATTGCCCCGCTCCTCACCCAGTTCAAGCGCGATTAGCATTTCTTCAGGAGAAATAACCGCCCTGCCGCAACATAAATCTTGTCTTTTCAGCAGTGACGAATCGACAAAGGTTATATTAAAGCCAGAGGATATGTTCAACCATACTAATGTGTCGAAACATCTCTTGCCATCGTCGCACGCTCCCCAAATATACAAATTTCTGACCCTTGCATACTTTGCTCCGAGTTCGTCCAACTCGTGCCCTTTGTTAGTCCATTTCATATTGACAATCCTCCTTCAACATTGAGCAATCCTCTTTCAGCCGATCGATATCCGTCGCGTAGAGAGTCTCGGGCATAATAGCTTCAATCTGATCATTTTTCGCGATTGCAACCATACTGCTTATTTGTTTAATAATGTGTAACGGTAACGCATCGGGATTAGAATAATCACGAGAAATGTAAATTTCTTTGACGCCTGCTTTAATGCAATTGTTGACAAAGCCTATGATATTCTCATCATCGCTATTTTGGGGGAGAAAAATGTATTTTACGATAACCCTAACGCCTTTAGCAATGTACTTACCGATGCTTTCAAATACCCGGTCAAAGGCATCAAGTCCCTTAACCAACTTATAAGTCTCACGTATACCCGAATCAACGCTGACATTCATATGGGATCCGATGCGAGCCGCCAACAAAGCAATTTGTTCATCATACAAAACAGCATTGGTTAGTATTCCCAACGAATATTTAGCCACGCTTGCCAAGATTTCGTCTTTGTTGGGAGTGCATGTTATCTCCCCTGAAGCCAAAGCTACTATTGTGTCACTTGAAATCAGTTCATTGTTTTCCAGCGTTTCAAAAAACTTTGTCCAACTAAATTGCCGTTGTTTTTTTATTGCTTCCGCGTCAATTTTGTGAACCGCATTCCTATGACCGCAATAACAACAAGACAACTGGCACGGATACTCAAATCCAAATGCTACGGACTTAATTTTATTATCTACTGACCAATAGCCTTCCGTTAGCTTGATACACCCGGTGCAAGGCGTCTGTTTGTTGTCTTGTATGTCCCGAATCGTCTGTTCCTTTAGTTTTTGAAAGTTGCTGATTGACTTCGGAACATCATCTATGAACAGCTCGACTTTCGGGTAAGTAGCTTGAACATGGGGGAACATGCAACACCAAAACAATTCTGTATCGCTTATGACCATATTGTATTGCAAATCATAGCAACTAAGGTACTTGCGCGATTCCTCAAAATTCAGGATTCGCTCTTTCATTATTCCGAATTTTTCGGTTAGCCCGTGAAAGACCTCGAATTTTACGTTGCCTGGACACAGGGTGACAAATATAAAATAATCATCATACTTACTCAACGCCTGCTCAAGACTAAGCACAGGAAGTCCTAAATAGTATGTACCCTGCTTTTGTGTGTCCTTGTCGCAAAAGCAGACAGGCTCAAAACCTTTTTTGCGATAAACATCAACCTCATCCATTGCGTAAGCTGCATACTTTCCGGCACCGTATAGAATCAAGTTCAATTTTGTTTCCTCCAAACGTCTCTGTTGATAATATTCACCACAATGCTCAAGGAACTCATGATATTTATAACTTATAATGATAGTATTGTCAATCGCAAAGATGTTTTGTTGTCGCTCGCCTGTGATAATGTCCCCCAATAACTCATCTGAGAAAATGTCCGCATTATGAATATAGAGATGACAAGATTCTACATGCCATATGCTGTTCTAAGGAGACGTAAGGCAGCCTTTCACTTAAACAGATTAAACTCCCCGCTGAGAAACTCCTCCAGCCTGTGGTTTGCGCTCCCGATGATGTAACTCAGCGCCTGGGGGTATTGTTTTTGAAATTCCACGCTTCCCCCCGTTCTTTTAACTCTGCCGCTTTTTACTTCAATGGCGGTGATCCGTGAGCCATTTTGCAAAACGAAATCGACTTCTTTCTCTTTTTCCCGCCACCAAAAAACATCGAAACCCTCCTCCTGCCCCCTCGCCAAAAGATAAGCTCCCACCGCGCTTTCCACCAAATGCCCCTTATCTTCCGGGTTGCCTGAGAATCTTCTGCGCGTGGCTCCGTCGGCGTAAGTCATAAGCGACGTGTCAAACACCATGAGCCTTGGTGAACTCTTTCGGATGGCGAGTTTATTAAGCGAGAACTTATTAAGACCGCATAATATGCCGGCTTTTTCGAGCAGCTCCAAATAATGCGCGACAGTTACCGTATTCCCCGCGTCCTGCAGCTGCCCGAGGATCTTTGTGTAGGACACCTCTTGTGCGGAATACCCCGCCCCTATTGTAAAGAGTGAGCGCAGCAAAGCCGGTTTACGGACGTTCTCCATCAGCATGACATCCTGAGATATAGTCGGTTCTACGATGGAAGTGCCCATGTAACGCGCCCAACGAGATTCGTCTTCTTTCAGCGCTGCGGCTCCCGGATATCCGCCAAAGAAAAGGAAATCGTCAAGGCTGTAACCAAACGCTTCCCTGCACTCGGTAAAGTTCCAATGAGGGCAATACAGCACTTCAAACCGCCCCATAAGTGATTCTGACATGCCCTTATTTATTAGCAGGGAAGATGAGCCGGTCAATATGACTTTCAGCGGTATTTTTTTGCGGGTATCTTCATCCCACAGCATTTTAGCTATCGACGACCACTCCGGAACCTTTTGTATTTCATCAATTACGAGGACAACCGGCGCCCTGCTTTGCGCTTGAAGTATACGCGCGTGCTCCCATTCGTTGCTCAGCCACTCCATAGATACCAGCGCGGGGTCGTCGGCGCTGGTATAATAGCTGCCTTGTTGTAACTCGTCCAGCGCCTGAGTCGTTGCCGTGGTCTTCCCCGTTTGGCGAGGTCCTACGACGATTTGCATAAAATGCCTGTCTTCGTTCATTCTTTGGATTAGCTGACTGACCAACTTTCGTTTATACATATCAATAGGCCACCTTCGGATAATTTACTCAATATAAAATGCTATTTACTCATTATACTGAGTAAATAGCATTTATCAAGAGGAGCTGCGCATGTAGTCACGGCGAGACCAATATGCTTTATATAGTCTTCCTCCAAATATTCCTGTTGACGATGGGGACGTAACTCTGTATTATCCCTATGACTTTTGCGGACACGTTCAAATCCCGGTAGTCCGTGACCTTGCCGCGATTTTCGTCGCCCGAAAACAGTTCAACCGCTGTACGAACCGAAGGCAGAACCGTTTCGGCGGTTACGCCGCCTATAACAATTGCGCCGCTGTCTAACGTCTCCGGTCGTTCCGTAGATGTACGAATACTTACGGCGGGAAATCCGCTGATCGCCGCTTCCTCCGGCAGCGTTCCGCTGTCCGAAACGACGCAGTAGGCGCGCTGCATGAGCTTGCTGTAGTCGGTGAACGCGAACGGCGGCAACTCGCGCACAAGCGGGTGAAATGTAAAACCGCGCTCTTTAATGAACTTCGCGCTGCGCGGGTGAACGGAGTAAATCACAGGCAGTTTATACGTTTCGGCGAGCGCGTTCACGGCGGACATAAGGCTTTCAAAAGCCGCCGGATTATCAATGTTTTCCTCACGATGCGCGGATAGAATTATATACTTGCCGCGCTCAATGTTCAGCCTTTCCAATACGTTACTTGCGTCAATTTTCGCCTTGTTCGCCGCGATAACCTCCGCCATCGGCGAGCCAGTCACAAAAATATACTCCTTGCGTATGCCCTCGGCAATGAGATAACGGCGAGCGTGCTCGGTATACGGCAAATGCACGTCGCTGATGTGATCGACGATTCGGCGGTTGATTTCCTCCGGCAGGTTCTCATCAAAACAGCGATTGCCCGCCTCCATATGGAACAACGGGGTTTTCAGGCGCTCCACGGACAGCAGCGTATTACGCGAATCCCGATATTCCTCCAATTGTCTTGAGTCAAATTGTAAATCATACCACTACGGTACAGGTTCTGCACTATTTCAGAGTAGTCATCAAGCTGCACAAAACAATCGACTTTCCTCAACGCCTGTAAAAGTCAGGAGGGGGGGGGAATAGTGCTGTTTGTTACTAAATCCTCCTTCAACATTGAGCAATCCTCTTTCAACCGATCGATATCCGTCGCGTGGAGAGTCTCGAGCATAACAACTTCAATCTGATTACTTTTCGCGATTGCGACCATACTGCCTATTTGTTTAATAATGTGTAACGGTAACGCATCGGGATTAGAATAATCACGGGAAATTTGAATTTCTTTGACGCCTGCTTTAATGCAATTGTTGATAAAGCCTATGACATTCTCATCATCGCTATTTTGGGGGAGAAAAATGTATTTTACGATGACCCTAACGCCTTTAGCAATGTACTTACCGATGTTTTCAAATACCCGGTCAAAGACATCAAGTCCCTTAACCAACTTATAAGTCTCACGTATACCCGAATCAACGCTGACATTCATGTGGGATCCGATGCGAGCCGCCAACAAAGCAATTTGTTCATCATACAAAACAGCATTGGTTAGTATCCCCAACGAATACTTAGTAACACTCGCCAAAATTGCATCCTTGTTTGGGGTGCATGTTATCTCCCCTGAAGCCAAACCGACCATTGTTGCACTTGAAATCAGTTCATTGTTTTCCAACGTTTCAAAAAACTTTGTCCAACTAAATTGCTGTTGGTTCTTTATCGCTTCTGCAGCAATTTTGCGAACTGAGTTTCTGTTATGGCAATAACAGCAGGACAGCTGACACGGATACTCAAATCCAAATCCTATGTGCTGAATTTTATTATCTACCGACCAATAGCCTTCCGTTAGCTTGATACACCCGGTACAAGGCGTCTGTTTGCTGTCTTGTATGTCCCGAATGAGCTGTTCCTTGAGTTTTTGAAAGCTGCTGATTGATTGCGGAACATCATCCGTGAACAGTTCGACTTTCGGACGAGTAGCTTGAACGTAAGGAGACAAACAACACCATTCTATCTTGGTGGGCTGTACGACCATATTGTATTGCAAGTATTCGCAACTGAGATACTTGAGTGATTCTTCAAAATTTAGGATTCGTTCTTTCGTTATCCCGAAAAATTCGGTTAGTTCGTGAAAGACCTCAAATTTTACGTTGCCCGGCCACAGGGTGACAAATATAAAATAATCATCATACTTACTCAACGCCTGCTCAATACTAAACACAGGGAGACCCAAATAGTCTTTACCCTGCTTTTGCGTGTCTTTGTCGCAAAAACAGACAGGTTCATAGCCTTTTTTACGATAAATTTCAACCTCGTTCATTGCCTGAACCGCATGCTTTCCCGCGCCATATAGAATCAAGTTCATTTTGACAATCCTCCCTCGATATCCAGCAATTCTTTTAAACGCCAGCCATCTGTCACTTCAACGGGATCACTCACAATCACTTCAAGGCGCTTAATTTTTGCGATTTCAATCATATTGCGCATTTGCTCAACAATACTTAACGGCAAAGCGTCAGGATTAAGTTGATCACGGGAAATTTCAATTTCTTTGACACCTGCTTTAATGCAATTGTTGATAAAGCCTATGACATTCTCATCATCGCTATTTTGGGGGAGAAAAATGTATTTTACGATGACCCTAACGCCTTTAGCAATGTACTTACCGATGTTTTCAAATACCCGGTCAAAGGCATCAAGTCCCTTAACCAACTTATAAGTCTCACGTATACCCGAATCAACGCTGACATTCATGTGGGATCCGATGCGAGCCGCCAACAAAGCAATTTGTTCATCATACAAAACAGCATTGGTTAGTATCCCCAACGAATACTTAGTAACACTCGCCAAAACTGCATCCTTGTTTGGAGTGCATGTTATCTCCCCTGAAGCCAAGGCTACTATTGCGTCACTTGAAATCAGTTCATTGTTTTCCAAAGTTTCAAAAAACTTTGTCCAACTAAATTGCCGTTGTTTTTTTATTGCTTCCGCGTCAATTTTGTGAACCGCATTCCTATGACCGCAATAACAACAAGACAACTGGCACGGATACTCAAATCCAAATGCTACGGACTTAATTTTATTATCTATCGGCCAATATTTTTCCATCAATTTGACACACCCAACGCAAGGCGTCTTGTCTTGTCTTGTCTTGTCTTGTATATCCCGAATCGTCTGTTCCTTTAGTTTTTGAAAGTTGCCGATTGACTTCGAAACATCCTCTGTGAACAGCTCGACTTTCGGACGAGTAGCTTGAACGTAAGAAGATACACAACACCAAAACAATTCCGTATCGCTTATGATCATATCGCTTTGTAAGAAATCGCAACTAAGATATTTGCGCGATTCCTCAAAATTCAGGATTCGTTCTTTCATTATTCCGAACTTTCCGGTTAACTCGTGAAAGACTTCGAATTTTACGTTATTTCCTGTGGTGACAAATATAAAATAATCATCATACTTACGCAACGCCTGCTCAAGATTAAGCACAGGAAGTCCTAAATAGTATGTATCCTGTTTTTGCGTGTCCTTGTCGCAAAAGCAAACAGGCTCAAAACCTTTTTTACGGTAAGCGTTAACCTCATCCATTGCGTAAGCCGCATACTTCCCAGCGCCGTATAGAATCAAGTTCAATTTTGTTTCCTCCAAACGTCTCTGTTGATAAATCACCGCAATTCAAAAAAGCTATAACAATTAGCAATTATGGCTTATGATGGTAGCGTTGTCAAGCGCAAATCCGCAAAACGTCGCTCGTGGAGCGCGAATTTGCCTAAGTCCCAAAAAGAGACTATAGTAAATCAATGAGAATTATCGCGCCTTCCCGACTTAGGACATTCTATATGGTATGCTCATGTAAAGAGCGCCGTATGGCTTTTCCTCCGGTCGATGTTAAGTCGGATTTTGGAAACGCGGGCATACTCAAATTCGGGCGCGTTGCCTTTAATGTAGCCGGTAATAAATATCGTTTAATCGTAAAAATCAATTATGCTTATAGTGTAGTGTATATCCGTTTTATCGGAACGCATGAGGAATATGATTCAATTGACGCAAATGTGGTTTAAGGCGGAGTGAGTTTATGGATATAAGACCGATAAAAATCAACGAGGACTATGAAGCGGCGCTTATCGAAGTGGAAGCATTGATGGACGCGGAACCTGACACTCCGGAAGGAGATCGTTTGGATATTTGGGTAACGCTGATAGAAAATTATGAAAGCAAGCATTTTCCTATCGACCTACCTGATCCTGTATCGGCGATAGCCTTTGTTATGGAGAGGCGGGGATTGACGCCTAAAGACCTTGTGCCGTGCATAGGCCGGTTGAACAGGGTATATGAGGTGCTGAATTATAAACGCGGGCTTTCGCTCCGGATGATCCGCAATATCCATGAGAGCCTAAACATTCCCTTGGACATCTTGCTCCGTTCATAGGTCCTATAGAGTTTTCCCCCAAACATTTTTGTTGACGATGGGAACATAGCTTTGTATTATCCCTATGACTTTTGCAGACACGTTCAAGTCCCGGTAGTCCGCGACCTTGCCGCGATTTTCGTCGCCCGAAAACAGTTCAACCGCTGTACGCACCGAAGGCAGAACCGTTTCGGCGGTTACGCCGCCTATAACAATTGCGCCGCCGTCTAACGCCTCCGGTCGTTCCGTAGATGTACGAATACTTACGGCGGGAAATCCGCTGATCGCCGCTTCCTCCGGCAGCGTCCCGCTGTCCGAAACGACGCAGTAGGCGCGCTGCATGAGCTTGCTGTAGTCGGTGAACGCGAACGGCGGCAACTCGCGCACAAGCGGGTGAAATGTAAAACCGCGCTCTTTAATGAACTTCGCGCTGCGCGGGTGAACGGAGTAAATCACAGGCAGTTTATACGTTTCGGCGAGCGCGTTCACGGCGGACATAAGGCTTTCAAAAGCCGCCGGATTATCAATGTTTTCCTCACGATGCGCGGATAGAATTATATACTTGCCGCGCTCAATGTTCAGCCTTTCCAATACGTTACTTGCGTCAATTTTCGCCTTGTTAGCCGCGATAACCTCTGCCATCGGCGAACCCGTCACAAAAACATACTCCTTGCGTATGCCCTCGGCAATGAGATAACGGCGAGCGTGCTCAGTATACGGCAAATGCACGTCGCTGATGTGATCGACGATTCGGCGGTTGATTTCCTCCGGCAGGTTCTCATCGAAACAGCGATTGCCCGCCTCCATATGGAACACCGGAATTTTCAGCCGCTTCGCCGACAGCGCGGAGAGTGCGGAATTCGTGTCGCCGAGTATGAGCAACGCGTCGGGTTTTATCTCGCTCATTAGCTCGTAACTCTTAGCAATGATATTGCCGATTGTCTGACCGAGGTTGCCACCGACGACACCTAAATAATAGTCAGGCTGACGCAAACCCAAATCGCCGTAAAAAATATCACTCAGGTTCGCGTCATAGTTCTGCCCGGTATGAACGAAAATATGATCGAAGTACTTATCCGCTTTTTTGATTGTTTCGGACAATCGGATAAGCTCCGGGCGTGTGCCGACTATGGTCATTAGCTTCATTTATTTCCCCCTAAATTATCGTAATTGCAACAGCAGAGCCGTCTCCTGCCGGCAGTTTTTTCAGCGGTACTTCTTTCGCAAACTCATCCACCGCCTTGGTCACTCCATCGTATCCCCCAAAATAGTCGTGGACCAAAATAACACCATTAACCACCATCTTATCGGCGAAAAAACGCAAAGCAGATATTGTTGAAACGTAGGTATCCATATCTAAATTTACAAACACGAAACATTCATTTCCAAATTCGTACAACGTATCAGGCACATAGCCTTTTCGAATGATCACATTCTCTTTATGGGGGCATTTTAGCAATGCCAGCTCAGGGCTTACAGTTTCGCTGATATATGAACCGACTTTTCTAAGTTCACTTTGTAGCTCAGTAGATTCTAAACTCAAATCAGAACTCGGAAAATTCTCAAACGTATCAAAAAGGTACATTTTCCTTTTTGGAAAACACTCGTTGATACGTGCCGCAAAATCACCCCAACAAACACCACACTCCGCCACAGATCCTTCTATATCGTCAGTGATTGTAGATGAGAAATTTTGAAGAAATTGTATTCGCGGATACCTTAATATTACAGCTTCAGTCAGCATATCAGGGTCTGGTATCAGCAGAATTTTGGTATCAGGTACGCCATGCTCCAATAATTGGTGTTTGACAGCAAATATGTTTTCAACACCCTTTCTCGTCTTGTTGTCCATTGCGATAACAACTCTATCAAATTTCATTCTAAGGGAATCTTCACAAGAGATGACCTTATGGCCAAATATCCCCCCCCCAAGGCCTCCCAATTATTATCCGCTACCGCGACAATTTCCACATCACCAGGGCAGTTCTCAATGTACTTTCTGCCACACACGCCTGCGCCGAATACAATTACTTTCATTATTATTTCCCTCCTGTTATAAATCCATTAAAATAGTATAATATTGATATAGGTCTATTTGAGTGAATATTTCACTCTGACAGAACCAGGTATATCAAGGCTTACCCGTATATAACTTCCTCTGTAATACTCTCTGCAAGAGTGCAACGCTTATCACTGTCAAAAGGCAGTATATTTGTAGTCACTTGTATACCTAAAGCCTTTAATATCTTCATAACCATTCCTATGTTAGGATCTGTTTCTCCTGACAAAGCGGCACAAAGATTGGAACGAGATAATCCTGTTTCACTAGACAACGCCATCCATCCTTTAGCCTCCGCAACTTTGTGCAAGGTGGACAATAAATAGCGTATGTCATTCGTTTCGATATATTCTTGAAATTCATCCTGCACACGCAAGCGTGCGTATTCGGGATTTTTCCGATACTCTTCAGCCATAAAATCATCATGTTTGGGCATCGTCATTGCTAAAGCTATGAGTTTTGCTTCCTTGATCTCATCATTCATGTCTTTATTCCTCCTCAATACGGCTCTGATATTCGTTCCAATAATCTTTGGCTTTCGTTATGTCCTTAATCTGGTTCGATTTATCACCGCCGCACAACAACAGCACAATCACGCCGCCAATTTCCGCAAAGTAAATCCTCACGCCAAAAGCGTGAAAACGCAACTCCAGAACTCCATCACCAACCGTTTTACAATCGCCGTAATTTCCACTTTCGACACGTTCCAACCGTTTAACGACGATTTGTTTCAATCTTACATCCTTGATTTCGGAATACCAAATTTCATACGGCACTTTGCCGTCTAATGTCTTGTAATAAATTATCTGTTTGGGCGTAGCTTCCATAGCTTTACCTCGTGTTGTACTGCGTGTACAAGTCCCCGTGCGTTTGTATCCACTCTCCCATACTCCGCACCATTTCGGCGTAAGTCGGCACTTTGAAATCGAAGTCCGTTCGGGCGCATATAAGTGACTTGTCCTCGTTCACCGCGTCGGACGGCGTTATTGTAACCGGCTCGCTCCGCAATTCGCCGAACAGCTTCAGCAGTTCGTACTTACTGATTTTATCACCGTTTGTGAGGTGATACAACCCCGTTATGTTTTGCGCCAGCGCCGCGTGAATCGCGTTTGCAAGTACGATTGTCGTCACTCCGCTCCAAAACGCGCACCTGTAACCGCCTACGGTGCCGTTTTGTTTCATAAACCAGTTGAACAACCCTATACCCTCTTCGTTAATATCCGGGCCGACAATCGAGGTGCGGATTGTCAGATTCCTGCTGTCGTTCAATTCGCCCAGCGCCTTGGAGCGGCCGTACAGCGTATCTGCGGAGCGAAAACTACCCTCTTTGTAACCGCCGCCCTCATGACCTGAAAACACGCAATCCGTGCTCAGGTGTATCACTCGTTTGGAGTGAGCCGCGAGCAAATGCGGCAGATACGCGTTGAGCCAAATGCCCTTATGAGGTTCCGCGTCAACTGCCTTATTCAAAACGCCGATGCAGTTTATCACCGCGTCATAGCTGCTCAAAATCTCCGGCAGGTCGGCGGTCGTGGCGTCACCCACAATGGTTCCGCAAAACGGCAGTTTCCTTCTCGCGAAGCCCGTAACCGTATGCCCAAGTTCCGCGAGCCTTATCGCGGCAACGTGACCAGCCATGCCGCCCGCGCCGAGAATCAGCAGTTTCATACGCCAAGCTCCTTCCGGATATATTCGGTGGCGAGCAGCTTTTCCTTAATCTGCTCTACGTTCAGCCGTGTAGTGTTGTCGGATGTAAATTCTTCAAGCGTTACCCGCTCGGTATTGCCCTGCTCGAAATATTGCTCGTAGTTCAAATCGCGGTTGTCGGCGGGAACGCGGTAGAAGCCGCCCAAATCGCTCGCGTGCAGACATTCCTCGCGGGTGAGCAGCGTTTCGTAACGTTTCTCGCCGTGACGAATGCCTATGTAGTTTATCGGGGTGTCCGCGCCGAACAGCTCCTTAACCGCCTGCGCCAATTCGCCGATCGTGCTTGCCGGAGCTTTCTGCACCATAATATCGCCGGGAGCGGCGTTTCGGAACGCAAACAGAACTAAGTCCACCGCTTCGCTGAGGTTCATAAGGAATCGCGTCATACCGGGATCGGTAATGGTCAGCGGCTTGCCGTTCTTTATCTGCTCCGCGAACAGCGGAATGACCGAGCCGCGCGAACACATCACGTTGCCGTAGCGCGTGCCGCAAATCAGCGTCTTGTCGGCGGCGCGTGATTTCGCGACAAACACGCGCTCCATCATCGCCTTGCTTATCCCCATCGCGTTGATCGGATATGCCGCCTTGTCCGTAGACAGGCAGACGACCTTTTTAACTCCCGCGTCGATCGCGGCGGTGAGCACGTTATCCGTACCGACGACATTGGTCTTTACGGCTTCCATTGGGAAGAACTCGCAGGACGGCACCTGTTTCAGAGCGGCGGCGTTAAACACATAATCAACGCCGTACATCGCGGTTTTCACGCTCCGCAAATCCCGCACATCGCCTATGCAAAACTTTATCTTGCTGTTGCGATACTCCTTACGCATATCGTCCTGCTTCTTCTCATCGCGCGAGAATACGCGGATCTCCCCGATGTCCGTGTCAAGAAAACGTTTGAGAGCCGCGTTCCCGAACGAACCCGTACCGCCTGTTATTAATAGTGTCGCGCCAGCAAACATAATCTCATCACCATGCCCACGGTACGTCGTTTTCGCCGTACAGTTTAATTATCTCAACGCCTTGTTCATGATATTTCGCCAAGGCGTTGTAAATTGCCTCCGTATGCGTGTAGCTCGTGATTATTATAGCATCCGGAGCGAGTTTCGCAATATCAGACGGCGCGTGTACGGCAAGCCCGGAAGAAATTGTGCCGGTCAGCAGCGGGTTGCTGTCAAAGCACAATGCCTCAAACCGGGGTTCGCCGAAGAACTCCCGGTGAAGCTCTATAAACATATTAGAGGGCTTGCCGCTTGGATACAACCCAATCTTTTTATACGCTTTACCGTCAAGGATTTCCTCAAGGCACGCTTTCATCGCTTCCTTAGAACAGCCCGTGAGCTTAATCCTGTTGTAAATATCATCAAGCGCGTCGCAAATCGAGAGCTTCTGCGTGCATTTACGCTCGCACTGCCCGCAGCGGATACAGGGGTTCATTGCGTTTTCCGGTAAAAGCTGAAAATCAAAAACGAGTTTCCTGAGCAGGTGAACGTTCTTCAGCAGTTCCGGCTCATTGCGATTATACAGGCTCGACGGCTCAAAGCGGAGCATGTTATAGCTTTGCATAAATTCGGGAATAGGTATGTTCTTAGGGCAGCTATCGGCGCAGTATCTGCAGCCGGTGCAAAACGAAGGCATTGCGCTTTTTAATCGCGAGTTCACTCGCGCGGCGCGTTCCTCATCCGGCTCCGCGTTCTCGCCGCGAATCGCGGATAAGCTGTCCTCTAACTGCTCTATTGACGCGCAGCCCGACAGGACAATATTTATCGCGGGCTGCGCGGCCGCGTATCGCAGCGCGGCGTGAACCGCGCTTTTGTCTCTTTCGTTGCGCAGGAACGAAAAGTAATCGCTGTTTTGAGGGATAAGCCCACCGCCGAGCGGATTCATAACCGCAACGCCCACGCCGTGTTTAATCGCCGCGTCAAGAACGGGCCGCATACCGGCGCTGTTAATCGGAGAATATGAAATCGTTACTCCCTCGAACGCGCCGCTTTCGATTACGCGGACAATATCGGAAGGCGCGGCGTGCGCTGAAAAGCAGATGTGGTCGATAATGCCCTCGTCTTTCAGCTTCACCGCGCCGTCATATATGCCGCCTTTTTGGGTGATTTTCTCAAATTCCTCGTAACTCATTATTGACCACGAAACAAAAAACGCGGCGCGGTCGACGCCCATCTTCTCAAGCTGATACTCCACCCGTGTCCTTGCGTCATCGGAGGTCTTGTCCTGCCCGTATTGAGACTTGACCGTCACGCCATACGGCCTGACGGTTTGCTTGAACGCGCTCCGCAAAACGGTTTGCGCCATTCCGGAGCTGTATGTGTAGCTCGCGTCAATGTAATTCACGCCGCTTTCAAGCGCGCGCAGAACAATTTCCACCGATTTTTCGACTCCCTCCTCATCGTCGGAAGCGCTTATCGGAAATCGGCAGGTTCCGAGACCGAGGGGGAAATAGTTTGCGTATATAGACACTACGCTTTTGCCTTTGCCATCTGTTCCGCGGCGGAGAAGCGCGGCGTGTTCTTGCCTAAACCGCAGCAATATTTACACGCGCCGTAATGTACGCCGCGAGTCCCGCCGCTTCTTATAATTTCCCGCTTCTTCTCGATTGGCATCGTGTCGTCAAATAAATCAACGTACTCTCCCGGCTCGGCAAGAAACTGACCCATCAAATCCCGCGTAAACAAATAGCAGCACGGCAGCAATTTGCCTCGCCCTATTTCCCACATATTTACCCGCGAAAAATAGCAGTCGCGGAAAGTTTCCCGCGCCGCGCTTTCAGTATCGTGTTTAACCGTCGGAACCGATTCATCAAATTTATAATCGACCCAACCGTCCGAGAATTGTTTGTCACCGGTATAAACATTCTCTCTGTACGGTATTCCGGCAGCGGTGAGCTTTTTGGTTACTTCGCCGATTTTAGTTCCGGGGAGAGCGTAATTGTCAATCAAGAACAAAAAGCCCATGCCCGACGCAGTCGTTTCATGTATGGAATCTATAGTTTGGTCGTTTGGAATAATCGTGCCGTTCGTCAAAATTCTGAGCTCATCGCATTTGCCGCGCAGCAGCTTTGCAGTCTCTTTGACAATCTCGTGGATTTTCGGATGCAGTAACGTTTCACCGCCGCATAGGTCAAAGTGCCCTACATGGTCAATCAATTCCATGGCGCGCAGAGCGTATTGAAGAACCTCCTCCACAGGATAATTTGTGCCGTGAACGAACGGTATGCCTGTTGCGCACAACTTACAATTCAGATTGCAAACCGTGTTTATCGTCAAAATCATATAATTCACCGATACGATGTTCATTTGCTCTCGGAAATTTGCTCAGCCGGCATAAAACGCTCACTGTCGCCGTGACGACCGTCACAGTACATACACGCCGTAAAGCCCTTTTTGCGCTCCCATTCAAGGAAAACCTCTCGCTTTTCCTCTATCGACGTTGCTTCGTCATGCAGGTCTATTTGCTCCTCCGGCGCGTCAAGGACGCCTAATTCAACCGCTCGTCTCGCAAACGCGCATAAGCTGATTTTACCGTTTATGTAATCAAGACATATAAAGTCCTTCGCCATGGAGCATTTTGCATACAACTCATCCGCGCCTGTTTTATCGTGCTTTTTGCTGAAGTCGTTCAGATTTACCCACCCGTCACAATGTAAATTCTCGTAATAATCGCGCAGCTCGCATGATACCGCTCCGTTCAGCGCGTCAAACGCTTCTTTCGCGCGCGGGGACAGCTGCGATCCGTAATTGTCCACTATAATACGCGCTTTGCTCCCGAATTTAGCAGCAACGGTTATAATTTGCTCATTTGGGACAATAGTTCCGTTTGTAAATATTCGCAGTTCATTCATTCGGTCAAAATAGTTATCGTAAAGATACAGCAGCCAATCGTCAAAATCTGCGAGCAGAAACACCTCTCCCCCGGTTATGGTAAAGCGCCCGACGTAATCGGCAAAGCGGAAGAAAGCATCCGTTTCGCTTTGCAGCTGCTCTGTCGTTGGATGATACGGTTTCTCGTACTGCGTAATATACATAGAACACAGCTTGCACCTCAAGTTACAGCGCAGTGTAGCCACGAAAACCACATGTTTCAAATAAAAACCTCTGTCTTTGTCGTACATTAATATCCTCCGCTCCGCCTTAGAACACGACCGCGACAGTTCATTGCGAAATAATAGGAACAACGCGTATACCCGCTATCACGCGCGGCACGAGAGCTTCGTTGCTATACACGAGCATTATCACGCTGATTCTCGGCACACCACGCCCTCCTTAAATCGCATCCGGTTCGGGCGATTTTTCGAAAATGCACATGCGATCCTCAGTCATGCCCTTGAAGCGGAAATTGTCGGTCTGTCTCATTTTTTTGCGCTTTTCTAATGGGAGTTCTTCCCCGCCCTGTTTGAAGAAATAACGGAAACGCCCGTTCGTATACTCGTTTATGTCAACTGTGTCGTAGCCTTTTTTCTTGGCCCACGCTATTGCCCTGTAGCGGCACAGTTGGTCGAAGAGGTACAAAGGCCCTTTACCCATCTTTGATGACAGAATCCCCATGCGGTAATCATTGGAAATTTTATTAAATGAAACGCTCTCATAAGAGGAACCGAAGTTACTGCAGGTGCAATCGACCATCAGGGTCGGGTAAAGCTCCCGTGTAGCCACATAGCAGATCGAGTGCCGCGACATATACGAGAAAACCTCGTGAACGCCCTGCGGGTACTCGGAATCCATTTCAAAATATATACTTGTTTGGTAGGGTAATCCGACCATCTCACGATAATCTTCATCATCATAGGGCGCAGCCCCCATGATCATCAACTCCGATATGACCTTATCCGCCGGATAATGCGTAACGTACACCGACACGCCGCGATGGCTCATTACCCGTGAAATTATGTCGTCGGTCGGATTATAAAGTGAGATAATGACACTTACATTTCCGCAGACTTCCCTTATGTTCTTGATACGCTTTTCCCAAAACAAATTAAAATATTCCGGGCTGCTGCTTGTGCTCAAGTGGTATGGCGAATCGCCGAAATAATCATCGTGTCTGCTGTTAGTGTAAAACAACGGGAATCTTTCGCTCCCCGCCCGTGATGTCGGCTCCATGAGATAGGCGGCTTGTATGGCGGTACGCATGTAGTCGAAAGTAATATTCCTTTTGAGGCAATGATATAACCCCTCCCGCAGGTAATACGCGCACGCCTCGGGCTCGTATTTCCTGCACTCGACAAAAGACTGCCCGATGTTGAACATACCGAACAGCGTCTCTGACCTGTTGCTTGAGGCAAGCAAATCCGAGATTATATTGTCCTCGCCGGCAAGCGCGAGGGCGCTGAGAAGCATATACGATATGCCCACCGAACTCAAACCCTCGGGCTCGCAGCAATCGAGGAAATGCCGCAGCGCCGGGATGTCAGCCTTGAGGGCGTAATTTACGAGCGCTTCGTTGTATATCTCCTTATCTCCCGCCTCATATTTGCTGAGATTGCTTTTGATAAACCTGAACAACTTGCCCATATCCTTGAACGCCTTGCGCGTCGGAGTTTGACCGCTTGTATCGGTTCGGGAAGCGTAAAACTCAACCCTCCTTGGCCGTTCGGGAATGAATGGTGCGGCTTCCTCCGGCAAATCCGGCAGCGGATATTTGGGCGCGCGCGGCGGCTGTTCTTTCCCCTTGAACGGAACTCCTTCCGGCGCGGAGACGGCAAAAGTTATATTCCATCCCTTATCGTGTCCGGCACAGGCTCCCGCGTACAGCGCGATGCCGGGAAGTTCCTCCATAAGCAGACCTTGGCGCGAGAGTCCGTTCAAAACGACTTCGCCGACTGCGCTCCAGAAGGAGTACGCGTCCTCCGACGGACGCGAGCCTATAACCGTCTGACTTATGCGCGAACTCGGAAATAAATCGCCTGTGTCATACAGCGTAACGTCATTTTGGGCTATGCCGGACAATATCTCGGCGCTATTTTCCGGAAATGCCGCATTTATGTCCATGAGGATAACCGGTTCGTTCATCGTCCTCAGAACATCACCGGCGAGCAATAACCTGAAGGACGCGCGAACCTTACGTTTCCACCAAATAATCTCCCAAGGGATTTTTGCGGCAACGATTCCGTCTATATTCGGGATTTTTGCGAGCATTTCGCCATTCGGATTAATGAGCAGCATAAATATATTGACCGCTCCGCAATGTTTGCGCAAGGTTTTGACGAACACATCGGCATTATCCTCAAACTGATCCGGGGTGCATGTTACGAAACAGGTGTACGGAGACGCGGCGAAACGCGAGTCCCTGATAATTTCAAGCGGGGGCTTCGGGTATGGATCGTATACCGTCCACTTCATTTCGTCGAGGATGCAGGAATTTTTAACAATGGTATTCGCGTCCGGGATGACATGATCGAAATCTTTGATGTACCCGCGCAGTCCGGCTCGCAGATTTGCCGCTCCGCTTTCGATGTCGAAATTCTTGAAGTCCGCCAGCGACAAGCCTATGCGATAGAATCCGTAATAAGGGCTGTTTTCGTCGGCTTTTTCGCAGATGGAGCGAGCCGTGTCCTCGAGGCCGTTTTGAATGAGAACCTTGGCCGCCTCCAACACGAGGTCGCCCACCGGCAATCCGACCTTGCCGCTCCGTACAAAGAAGTTGTGCATACCGGCCTCGCCGGTCTCACGGGCAAGCTCCAACAACCTTGCCCCAATCGCCCCGGCGTCGTTCGGGTTTTTCTTTATGAATTCGATAACGCTCTCCATGTTCATTGGGTGGTCCCCCTTGCCCTTTAACTTTAACGCATAACTCGAACGCGGCGTAGATATTTTTGGATGTAAATTGAGATACACTAACATCTTCAATTAACGCGGTTTTGCAGTACGTTTCGCTCCGGCTTAACGCGGATTATTGCCGATTGTCTCGGGTTTAGTAATGGCGGAGAAGGAGGGATTAGCGGTATATTAGTTTATATCCTGCTATTCCTACATTCTCTGCATAGTTCTCATCACATTGCAGTACGTTCTGTATGCTGTCTGCGAACCGCACACTTTGTTGCGATCCAAATAATTACTACCAACGCCCTATCAGTAAGTAACGCGCATAACGAACTTACATATGTTATTTTACGTAATATTCCCCCGTTCGTCAATACGGTGAGGGAGCACTATTAAGACGTTCAATCACTATGAACTGCCCCAGGGTTTAGTGGAGAGTTATGATTCCATTAAAACTAAGGAGGAGATTCAATCATGTCATCCAAAAGCGGCACATCTGCCGGTTCATAAAGTTCCAACCGTTACCCTGAGGAGATTAGACGTCAGGCAGAAAGCGTCAGCGGAGCTTACAAGGCTGAAACGGTCAACATGCCCGGCCCCTTTGAGAATTGTGAGAGTCTAAATCTGAGAACCGCCGAGCGGGTGTATTGGTACAACAATTCCGGGATAAGCGAGCGAAACGGCTTATAGAACACCATCAGAAATCGAGGAGGTGCGGTATAGTACCGGGATGGATATCCGGAAATCTTCAAAAACAAAGCTCTAAAACTCTACACTAAACTCGGGGCGATTCATTT
Organism: Synergistales bacterium; assembly: GCA_026002695.1. Lineage (GTDB taxonomy): Bacteria > Synergistota > Synergistia > Synergistales > Synergistaceae > BOCB01. The sequence continues at coordinate 3,879 of BOCB01000013.1, read as the reverse complement.
TACGCAATCGCCGCCGGCTTGGCTGAAATATTTGGCAAATTGTACACCGGAATTTCATCATTTTTTGACAGACCGCCGCGCTCAAATCAGCGTTGCCTTTGGAGGTGAGCTTGAAAAATGGGGAAACTCAAAATCTCAAAATACTTGACAAAGATTAAGGAATAATATATTTTACTTTGTGTTTTGCGTGAATTACGTATATTGTTAATATTTTGTTTGTGTTTGTTTCACCCGCTACATAACCTTATGTAACTTATTTGGAGGCTGGTTATTATGCAATGGTTCAGAAATTTGCGCACATTGGCAAAGATTCTCTCGCTTGTAGGTTTGCTTTTGCTTCTGATGCTGGGAATGGTCGGGATAGGCTACAAACTCGGCGCAAACGCGCAGGCGAATTTGGAACATATGTTCCGGAACTATACGATGCCAATCGTCTGGGTCAGTAATGTAAACGCCATCGCCATCAATAACAGGCGAATAATCATGTCCATGGAAAACACTCGGGATATGACGGTAAGGAAGAATTTTGCCGACATTATAACGGCGGCCAGAAATGAATCAGTTGAAATGATGGTTAACTATGAGAAGACTAACCTGACCCCGCGGGAAATCGAGATGATGAAAAGGTACGGGCCGCTGCGCGCTGCGTACCGAGAGGCGCAGGATGAGGCTTTATCCATATTGCTCGACCCCGACGCCGGCCCTGAAAAGTTACAGACGCTGGCTGAAAGTTTGGCTACGGGCGGCAGAACCGCCAAGGCGTCAGACGCGTTCACGGCTTTCAACGACGAACTCGTGGATTTGCTCGTAAAGCTCGCGGAAGAAGCTAACGATGAAGCCGGGGTTAAAACCAAGGCAGGAATTGTAGAACTGTTGGTTTCTGCCGCGGTATCCCTGATCCTCGGCCTCACCCTCGCCGTTTTGATCGCGCGCATGATAACCGTGCCAATCAGCAAGGTGCGGTCGGGCATCAAGCTCTTCGCCGACGGAGACCTCACAACACGTTTCGAAGCCGAGGGCAAGGACGAGCTGGCGCATATGGGCGGCGCGCTTCAGGCAATGACGGATAAACTGAAAGAAATTATAGCTTCCGTAAAGGACGCGAGCGGCCACATCAGCGAAACTGCGCAGGATTTCTCGTCGATGGCCGAGGAGACCCATGCCTCCGTGGAGGAGTTCCGAGCCAATGTCGATGAGATGGGAACTAACCTCGATCTCCTCGCCTCCACCGGCGAGGAAGTTAACGCCTCCGTGGAGGAAGTCGCGGCGGGAGCGCAGGCGACCGCGGAGAAGGGAACCGACATAGCGCGCCAGGTTGACCAGGCCATGAGCGCGGGCGACGAGGGCATGAAGTCCGTACAGCGCGCGGTAACAGGAATCGACGGCGTCGCCAGGAACGCGGCGGAGTCAGCGAAGAGCGTGCAGGAACTCGGAACGAGGGCTCGTCAGATACAGGGCTTCGTGTCGCAGATAGGCGGCATAGCCGATCAGACGAACCTGCTCGCGCTGAACGCGGCAATCGAGGCGGCGCGCGCCGGCGACGCCGGGCGCGGCTTCGCGGTCGTCGCCGAGGAAGTCCGCAAGCTCGCCGAGGACAGCAACGCCGCCGCGAAGAACATCGAGGAACTGGCCAAGACGATAACGGGCGACCTCGACAACGTCGTCAGCCTCTCCCTCGAAAACGCGAAGGGTTCCGAGGACGCCAAGGAGCTCTCGAAGGAAACGGAAGAGATGATAAGCAAGATGATAGATTACCTGAAGAGCATTTCATCCGCTACTCAGGACCTCGCCGCCGTCTCCGAGGAACAGGCCGCGTCGAGCGAGGAGATAGCCGAGGCCGTGCAAAGCATAGCAACGCGCGTGTCGAGCACCGCGCAGTCCGGAGAGAACATACGCGTCGGCGTGGGCGACATAGCCACGGCCGCTGAAAAAATGGCCAGCCACGCGGAGGGACTGTCGAACTTGTCCGACAACCTCGCTGAACTGCTGGCTTTCTTCAAGACAGGCGCGGCGGCGGCAAAGGCAAAGCCCCTGAAAGCTCTGCCTCAGCCGAGGAAGAAATAAAAACAACCGGCAAAAACTAAGTAAGCGCTGATTAATTGGCCAAAATGGGATTTAGCCGTTTTGAGATGTAGAGCCGGTCGGTTTTTTTATCGTTCATAAAAAAATTCTCGCGTATACGCGCGAGAATTTTTTTATGCGCTCCGGCGCTCATATTTTCATAAATTACGTAGTCAAGACCTTCATAAATTACGTAATTTATCGAGTTATGCGGGACTTAAGGTTGACAGACAAAATTGAATAATATATTTTATATTTATAAAATATCACAATCTGGTTATTCCCTCGGCTAAGGTTGAACGATGTAAGGCGGTTTTCCGGCTCAGTTCCTCATGTTTTTTCAAATTGGGAGCGTAAAAACGCTTCCGCTCCTTTGAAATCTCGTCGACATTGGTGGAATAGGCGCTGAATAAATGCTGATTTATTGTTAGGAGCCTAAAGGGTAACGATAAAAACCTGACCGGCTCTACACCTCAAAATGGCGAAATTCCATTTTGGCTGATTAATCGGCGCTTACCTGAATTTGCAAGTGCCGAACACTCTCCTTAATAAGAAGGGATAACCGTATATCACAATTTACGCATATTGCTAGGAGGCTGATTATTATGCGGTGGTTTAGAAATTTACGCACAGTGGCAAAAATTCTCTCTCTTGTCGGATTGCTTTTGACTCTGATGATGGTAATGGTCGGAATAGGTTACAAGATCGGCGAAGACTCGCTGGCGAAGATGGATAGGCTGTATAACGAATTTACAATGCCAATCGTATGGCTCGGCAAGGTAAACGCTCTTGCTATCGAGAACAGGCATAGGGTCCTGTCCATGGCCGATACTCACGATATGGCGGCAAGGAAGAATTATGCCGACATGATAGCGGAGAGCGCAAAAGAATCGTCGGAAATGATAGGTAAGTATGAGCAGACCAACCTGAGCCAACGGGAACTTGAGGTGATGAAAAGATACGCGCCTCTGCGGGTTGCGTACTCCGAGGCGCGGTACGAATGTATATCAATATTGCTCGACCCCGATGCCGGCACTGAAAAGATACAGCAACTCGAGAGAAGCATGGCTGCCGACGGCAAATTCGCCAAGGCGTCAGACGCGTTCTCAAACATCAACGACGAGCTCGTGGCTCTGCTCGTAAAGCTCACGGAAGAAGTTGACAATGAAGCCAAAAGGGAAACTGATGAAGGGATCGTTGAGCTGCTCGTTTCAGCCGCGGTATCCCTGATCCTCAGCCTCGTCCTCTCCATTTTGATCGCGCGCATGATAACCGTGCCGATTAGCAAAGTGCAGTCGGGCATCAAACTCTTCGCCGAGGGAGACCTCATGGCGGAGTTCGAAACAATGGGCAAAGACGAGCTCGCGCAGATGGGCCGGGCTCTTCAGGATATGACGGATAAACTGAAAGAAACAATCGGCTCAGTTAAAGACGTGAGCGACCGCGTCAGCGAGACGGCGCAGGATTTCTCATCGATGGCCGAGGAGACGAACGCCTCCGTTGAAGAATTCCGAGCCAACGTCGAGGAAATGGGGACGAACCTCAACGCTCTCGCCTCCAACGGCGAAGAGGTCAACGCTTCCGTGGAGGAAGTCGCGGCGGGAGCGCAGGCGACCGCGGAGAAGGGAACCGACATAGCGCGTCAGGTTGACCAGGCCATGAGCGCGGGCGACGAGGGCATGAAGTCCGTGCAGCGCGCGGTAACAGGAATCGACGGCGTCGCCAGGAACGCGGCGGAGTCAGCGAAGAGCGTGCAGGAACTCGGAACGAGGGCTCGTCAGATACAGGGCTTCGTGTCGCAGATAGGCGGCATAGCCG
>BOCB01000012.1 GCA_026002695.1 Synergistales bacterium | reverse complement strand
TTCAAATTGTGTCCGAGCGTACTATAATAAATCATATGCAAAACCTCCGTTTTTATTGATATGACTGTGTTTTTGTCGACATCAATTATATCAAAATCCGGAAGGTTTTGCATTGTTTTTTTGCCTTATTTTCAAAGCTCAATGAGCTACAAATGCCGTCAGTATAAGGGTTTAGGGGCGGTCGAGTGTTGGATTTTGGGGAAACTCAAATCAAAAACATATTGACACAGTAAACGCACGGCTTCCGCTGCGATTCCCTTGCCCCGGTATTCCTCTGCGATGTAATAACCCATCTCAGCAGTGCGGTTGTGAATGTTCGCTTGCCGAAATGCGCCGATACTTCCGATAACTTGCCCATCCAATGTGATGGCAAAAGCAAATGTTGAAGTCGGTTCGGCGGCGAGCATAGCGGCTATAAATTCTTCGCCGTCTTTTCCTGTGTATGGGAACGAATTCCGTCGCGCAGATTGTCCTGCACGGCTCTGTTGTTTATGGTTGTAGCGATTGCGGAAGCATCGCTTGACTGCCACGCACGTATTGCTACATTATTACCCATAAGTTTTAGCTCTCCTATTCAATCTCCTGTAAGGCAGGCAGAAATTCGTCTGCATATAGCGGGTCAGCATAGTCGCGGATGACGTTCAGAGCGTAGACGTAGTTATATCCCAGCATGTCGAGGAATATCTCTATGACAGCGTTTTCGTAGTTGGCTTCGGTGTAGGGCATGACGGAGTGCCTCCTAGTTAAAAATCAGAGATACTTTTCCTCAAATTCTTTAATCGTCATGATTTCGGGCCGCTCTAAGTCAATGCCCTCAAAATCCTTATCGCCCGTAATGAGAACGTCAACATCGGCAATGATAGCGGAAACCAAAATCGGATAGTCCTTTTCATCTCTTAATTTTAGGGAAAATATCAGGGTCAATATTATCAGGAGTGTATGCCATTTCAAAACTTAGTCTTTGGAGGAAATAGTCGAGAATAGGCTTCTTATGAGGAAATTTTCTGTCTGCAACATCTCTAAGTTCGTCCACAACCACGCTGCTTAAAACAAAATTATGTTCTTCGGCAATATCAGCCGCAACGCGAGAAAATTCACCGCCGTAAAAGATACCGGCGGATATGAGTATATTTGTGTCAAACATCACCCTCATATTGTTTCGCTATGAATGACGCTCCGGCGTTCGCGGCGGATTTCTTTACACATATCTATGACATCTTGCTCGCTGTGCAGTCTTAATTCCTCAGCCACGCCCGACATCGAGCGGCCAAATTCCTCAAATGCCAAGCGATTTGAGTTGAGCAGAACTATGTTTCCGTCTTTCTCCGTGAAAACTACTTTGTCGCCCTCTTTGAGGCCGAGTTTGCGGCGTATGCCAAGGGGGATCGTTACCTGACCCTTTATTGATATTCTCGCAACATCCATAGCAAAGCCTCCTCTCGTGTTGATTATTGCAGGACATTAATGAGTATACTATAAATCATCATTCAGCGGTAAATAATACCGAAAAGCCGCCCCCTCAGACGACTTCAAGGCTTCACCAAATTCACTCAACGTAATAATTGATGTGTGTGTCCAAAAGATATTTTGTAACTAGTGACTTTTGCGAAACCCACAGATGATAGAGCCAGAGAAAAGTGCACTCTAATACCTTGCCCATACGGTTATACTCTCTCGCGCGCTCCTCAATCAAACTTTACTCCCTCCAAAATGGCAGGGTTTCACCCATGCCTTGAGAGGTTTTATAGCCGACGCCTACAAAGAAAGCGAACATTGCCAAAGCCGACAGAGCGATGTGTTCGCTGTCAGTCAGATTTTGGAGGGAATACTCCGTTTCGCCGCAAAACCCGCGCAGTATTCTGTCGCTTTTCAGTTTAACGGCGTGGCTTTCCGCGCGGTAGTTTTTAATTTCGATTTGAGGAAAGACCGTCTCTAATTCAGGCCACGCATCAGGAGCTATAAGCGCACGCCATTTGCGCAGCAACCCTCCGAAGACCAATTCCGGCAGGGGCAGGAAAAATTGGTGGTTGTTTCTTTTGAAGCCTGTGGGAGAAACAAAGCGAAGCCCTGTATCGGATAACGAAGGTTTCGCCGATATAAGCTGTTCGGGAGTGAGAGCGAGAGCATGTTTATGTTCGCCCGGATGAAAAATTCTGAAAACTTCAAAAACGGAGTGTTCCACGCGAACGGTTTTCCCTCGCCATTTTTGAAGCAGCTCAGAGAATCGCTCGCCATCGGAATCGCAAGTAAACGCCACGCGTGCGTAAGCGGCTTCTCCCGGGGAAAAAGTCAGATTCTCGGTCGTGAATGCCTTGAAGGGGTCTTTCTTTAAGAACCCAAGAGAGACTCCTTTTTCGGTTCCTTCACTCGGGTGAAAAACACTGTCCAAGGGCGTGGAACGCACAATGCCGCAAAGCATGGAAAACAAAAGATACCCGTTTGAGGCCGGAATGTTTGTCGCTTTTTGAGCTTTCAGCATTATAATGTAACTCTGCATTGGCATCATCTCCCGAAGATTTTACAACACACGAGTATTGCATTGACTAAAATTTGCAGTTATCCGGAAACGAAAGGCGTTTAGTTTCCGGATATGTCACCATAGCGTTCCCCCTCTTACTCAAGCTATAAGGCGGCTCAAGGATCGGGCAAAGTTCGGCCCTCATTGGCGAGCGCCATGACCTACGGTTTTAACACCAGCGGCGGATTCGCGTTGCGATCAAAGGATTCCACAATAGCTTGTATAGTATCTCCTTTTTTCATGATTAGCTCCGGCCCTTGCCATGTCGCTCTGTACTTCACTCCATTGACCTGTACTTCGAGCTGAGGCTTATTATTTTTCTTCGGGTTCAAACCAACGCACAAAACATCCACCTTCTGACCGGGGGAAAACAATTTCACTTCAGGGGCGGCGACCGGCGCTGCCTGCGGCACGCCGACACGCTGCATAATACCGTATCCGCTGCTGGTCTTCCCTCCAATACCCCAGTTCTTTAGGGCTTCGGTCAAGAGTTTCAGCGTCAGAGTCTCCCATTCAGAGGCTTTTTCTCTGTCGTCTCCGTCATCGAGACTCACGTGGATTTCAAAATTCCCCCGAATCGAGAGGAACGTTACAGGTATGGGATCGTCAAAATCGCTGGGGGCGGCATTGCTCCCGTCCTGCGTTTTTTTCTCCATGTAGTAATCTCCGTGGTGCGGCGTCATGACATCTTTGGCGAGGCATTCTTTCAGTGACTCGGGTTCTATCCATGCGTCGTGGAATGTCATGAAACCGGCGTCCTCGTTGGAACCGAATATGAAATTGTAATAATCTCCCGCCGACGTCGTTATATTGCCATTGTTATTCCTCTTCGGCCCCTTGAATTTGGACTCTGACTCTCCCCACACCGTCGAGCAATAATGCGCGGCAAGTCCCTTAAGCGAACTGCCCGGGATTATTGGCGTGCCGTAGGTGTGGTTCAGGGTCAGCCCCACCTCTAAGACACTGCCCCCTCCCAGCCCTGCGATGAGGCGGCCTTCAGCCTTGAAAACCGCGCTCTTTGCGTCGTTCTTGCTCATTTCTTTCTCCCGTCTGTTAAAAGCGAACTTGTAAAGCTCTAATGCGTTAGTAACCGCATCGGAAGCGGCTTCCAAAAGTTTTTCGCGCTTTTCTTCAGCTCCGATTTCTCCTTTTTGCAGTTGGAGATAGCGAGCCAGTAAAAGTCCCGCGTTACTCGCGGACGAAAGAGCGTTCCCCTCGTATAGGGGGTGAAGCGCTTGGCGGCAGCTTAACATCCTTCTTCCCCCTCTTTGGGCGGTACATAACGCTTCAGCCAGGACGCGGCTGAAAGTGAGCGGCGCGACAAGCGCATATACTCCACGACGCCCGTTTCCCTGCTCACCTTAGACAAATTCTGCCCGAGATTCTTCTCAACGGTCTTGAGCACTTCGGCGAGGTCTTCGAGATAATCGGTCATTTTCTTCGATTCGGCGAAAGCTATAGCCTGAACGAGTCCGCACGTATGAATCAGCGACGGGAAGGAGAGCGCGAAACTGCGATATTCCTCTGAAGTTTGGGAATGCGCGCGCTCAAAAGCTTTTTCGGCCATTTTTTGCTCGAAGGTCCTCATTGTTATTCTCTCCCTCCGGAGAAAATACAACGGACCCGCCCCTTGCCTGTGCTTGCCTTACCTCCGATTTGAAGATCTAAGGGCGACGAGCAGAATTTCCCGAGCAACTCCTGCGCGGTCAGTTCTTTGGCGTAAACTTTGTCGCACCAGACGACGCCCGCAAGGATCGTGTCGATCGGCAATGATTCCTCGTACCACAGGGCGCCGTCAGCAACGATCTTTGTTGCGTCGTCTATCCTGATTCTGGCGTCGACCGAGGTGCCGGTATCACACAGGAAGGTGAAGATGTCGTCGTTCACCACGGCAAAGCGCTGTTTGAATATTTCCTGCCATTCAGTGTCGTCGGTAAATATGCTATTAGCCAACAATCCGCACACCGAGACAAGCGTTGAATCGTTTTGCTTATTCGTATCGACTTCAAGGTCTATGTCCTCAAAGTACGCTGTCGCGTTTGAGGAAACCTTATTGCCTTCCAAAACAAAGACACTCTCACCCGGCGGCACAGGAATATTTCCGGGTATTTCAGGGCAGCGAAGGCGTTTCAGCGCAAGCGGCGACGTGATCCATGCGTATGTTCCGTAAAAGCTGCGGACGGGCAGACATACTATTGAAGCGTCGCTGAATACGAGCGAACCGGCGTTAGCGTCGGCAAGCGTGTCGCTATCCTGATTCGCACGCCCAAAAGCGGCAGCAAATTCCGCATTTTGTTTTCTGTTCTCATCCGTTGCGCTCCACTTATCAGCTATAACGCCCTTGACTGCGCTGCCGGGAACATACGGCCAGTTTGTAGCTTTCTCCCTGGCGATCGGAAGATCTATATATCCTACGCCCCGCCCCGCTCCGATATGCAGCGGAGCGATTGCGTGCAACCAATAAACTTTCTCGTTCAATGCCGAATTACCCATTTTATTTTCCTCCCCCGTTTACCACGAACCCCAAAGAGCCGCTCCGAATCCGTCATTCCGATCCTGATGATCGTCGCACACAGACCTAAGCCACGCGCCCGACAAATCAAAATTGAAGGGCTGTTTATCAACACTTTCAAAAAAATACACGCTGCCGACAGGCGTCATCCGGCGCAATGGCTTTGGCCCATGTCTGCCTTTCTCGTAACTCCAGCCGGAAATCGGCGTCCAACGCCCTATCACAGCCGACACAAGGCGAACCCTTACCGAATCACCGGAAACAATATCCATAGGTATCTCGCCTTCCAGGGTGTTTTCATCGATCCAACCAGGCAGCCAACCCTTGGAGAATATTGCCGGTGTAGCGAGGATCATTCGGAGGCGCGAATTTTGCACCCGAACCTGTCCCGGCTCCCACCCGTCGGAAACTTCTCTATCCGCAGAAATCCACTCCGCGAGACGCCGCTCCCCCCCGATCACGTGCAGCCGGGACAAATCCCGCAAATGTCTCCCGTACTCGTCATCCGGAGGCTCGGCCTCTATAGACGCCGTCATCTGCGAAATATGACCACCGCATCTGACCTTGAAATCAAGCCCCGTCGTCGAGAATAAAAGAGAATCCTCCGAAGCCCCTGTTTCCGGGTGGATGCCTACATGCGTGCGCACATCCTTACCGGGACCGTCGAGGCATTCGCCCTTTGACAGTTTGAAATCTCCGTCACAAGTGAGCCAGCGGCGCATTGCCAGGGCAGACCAGAAGGCGGGCAGGGGAGCCGGTTTGAAATCATCCTCCCCCAAACCCTGTATGAGCGCCGGTTTAAGGCCGTAAGGCATTTCTGTATATCCGCTTACCTGTTCGGGTGACGCGGGACGGATGGCGTATCCGCCTATCGTTTCGTTTTCTTTAATTTTCTTAATATCCTGAACGAAATCAAGCGGACGCGGGAAGTACAAACTCCCCTCAAACTCGAGGAACGGGCCTCTCACTTTGACCGACTTAAGTTTTTCGGCGTCGAAACTTCCGTGGGTCTTGCCCACCGAGCTTCTGAGCGAGCCGCAGACAACGGACGGCGTGAGCCAGTCCAAAGAGCGCGCCTTCGCGCCCTGTCCCTGCCCGAATGGGCGGGAATCGCGGACTATCAAGGGGTCAACAGGTTTAATAGTCAGCTTTAAGATATTAGTCATTGCTCCACTTCCCCGCCGCCGCGATGTATGCGGCCCCTATCCATTGAGCTGCCAATAATTCGTCGGACAGTTTTTCTATCGACTTATAAGACCCTTTAACGACATCCTCTATATACTCCATAACGCGTTCCCGCTCGACGCCCAACAGCTGCAAATCCTTACGACCGAAAATGCGCTTTACGTCAAATCTCATCGCTTCGTCGAGGTTACCCTCTGTTTCCCAGCGATCATAAAACTTCGCCGCCCCTCGCAGCTCATAGGGGAACTTCGATGGGATACGACGTTCCGCGAAGCGGCGCGCCCAGAATATGACGCGTTTGTCCAGAGACATTTGAGAAAGCTGCTTCTCTGCTGATGAAACATCCTTCCACTGCTCGCGGACGTGGAATTCGCTGTTCCCTCGCGCTCGTACCGTTATAGCAAGTCCTTTCCGATCAATATCGGCATCTCCTTCGCTATCGCCGTGTTTTGCCAGTTTCTCGGCATCCCTTCCGAAGCTGAGCAGCGATTCGAGATCTTCGGACGCGTGAGCGATTGCTATCCCAACGGACAACGTTGGGACAGTTTTGAGATTCGCGCCATCTTTCCAAGGCTCTCTAAACTTTTCGTAAAGCTCCCTCGCGCACTTGAGCACATTATCCACCGGCAAGAAGGCCAACACATCGTCGCCCCCGGTGTAGACACAGCTCCCACAATACTTCTTGATGATCTCACGGGCTTGTCCGGCGAACTTTGATAATTGGCGGGAGAATTTTTGATGATCCTCAAGGCAGGTTAAGGACGATATGGCTTGCCCCACTCTGTCGCCATCAGCTGACAGCACTGCGAGGTAAGGCTCCGTCACCCTGTTGGTCTTATAAAGGTTCGCCATGATAGCGCCCATTTTGTCCGTTATTGCCTTCACAGCGTCCGGGTTTTCAGCTCCTTCCTGAAATTCAGCATAACGATGAGGCAGCAGCGCGGGGCCTTCATATGGAAACTCCGCTCCCTGAACATTTGAGAGCACGCCCTGTTTTTTCAATTCCTCGCAGCAGCCCTTCAGGTCGGCGAGATACGATTTCGCTTTTTCTTCCTTGATCCCCCGAATCCACGGATCGAGCGCGATACGGACGACCGAGGGAAATGGCGCGTCTCCTCCTGCTGCGCGTTTTACGCATCCGACGAGATCCAATGCTTCCCCCGCTTTGATCCGTACCCCTTTTATATTCTTCGATGCGCTGTTATCAATCAACACGCTCTCCCTCATGCCGTCCAGCGAAGACTTGAGCACACCGTGTTTTCCATCCCAAGGGGCAAAATCCCTCAGGTTCTTCCGAGCCGCCAATAGACGAGCCGCAGCCTGGCGAGACGCTCCGTAACTGTCGTCATCAAACGGATGCCAAGCGGAATAAAACTCAATAACGCCGGTCTTCTGGTAATCCCAAGCGGATTCGTCGACATGGCCGCGCAGTTTATTGCGGGCTTCATCCACAAAAACAAGCCATTGCTCTTCGGCGGCTGCTTTTGCAAGATGGGAAACCTCACGCGCGCGTTCCTCTCCGTCTACCTTGGCTAAAATCACGTTCGCGACGTTGAAAGCCTTGTCGTTTATTTCATCTTTTTCCAAGCCGTCGAAGTTGGGAAATATCAAATGCCCTCCCGCATCGTCAACGGCTTTAGCCGCAGCCTTTGAAATCTCGGAGAGCATGAAAGAGCCAAACCAGAGATCACGGGTGCGGCGCGCGGCGGCTATAAAATCCTGCACAGGACCGATGGATATCTGCAGCAGACAGCGGCTCATCCTCACACCTCCTCGAAACTGCGCGTCTTCAGGTACGCCGTGAAAGCCTCAACAGCGCTTCCGTTGGTTGAATTTTTCATGGGAGAGTTACGGTATTTCACAAATTTCTTGTTTACAATACTCTCTTTCCCGAATGTCTTCACGAGATTCTTGAGCTCAAGTTCCTCGCACATGGGCGATTGCAACAGAACGACAACCGGCAGACTTCCGCCGTCCCGAGCGTTCAATGGGCGCAAGATCAGCGGGCTGCCCATGCGTCTTTTCCCCTTAGGGTACAATTCGGTCGAGGGATCGCCGCGGCTCCCGACAAACTGGAAGATGATCGGCAAACCGAAAGCTGCCCTGGGAAACCCGTCCGGCATATCGTCACTTGGCGCATGATTCTGCGCGTGCAATCCGAACTCGCGCCTCAGCGTATCGGGTTCCGGCCAAAACGAACGCCCGGGCCTGCGGGTCGCACTGTTTACATTGTTGCGCCCTATCCCGGGAGTTTGGCGAAAGTCCTTCATCGGAGTGATCGCCATTTTCCATGCTTCCAAAGAAGCTTCCTTGCCTGGCCCGCGAGAGGAAGATCCTGCCAGTATCCTGCCCGACAGCGTTGGCCAAAGGCGGTTCGCGCCCGGTTCCAGTCCATATTCATTCACGCTCTCTCGGAACCATTTGCTTACCGAGTCCTTAGCTGCGCGCTCGGGTGCCAGTTCTTTGCAGAACAAAGCCCCGCATCCCCGCCTTGTGCGGGAACCTAAGCCGCCAAAATTGACCCACGCCCAAACGGCGCAGAAAATATCTTTTTTTAATGCTTCATCTCTTTTTTTGCCTTTTTCTTTGTCCTCATCCTTGCTTTTCGCAAAGGAAACAGAGACCTCGAACGCAAGGCCTTCCCGCACCAAATCGTGTCTGCTGGTATCGGCAGTGGCAGGAAAAAGAACATACCCCTCCGGACTAAAGCGCTTAAAACCGTAGTTATCATCCTTAGGACCTACATAGGGACGGCGTTCCTTCCACTCCGATGGTTTCACTCTCACCACGACGCTGCTTGGCGTATCCGTCTTGCCCCAAATCTCGGATTCCCTTTTGTGAAGCTCCTTGACCGTCTCGAACTTAGCGCCGCGCGTTGCGCGCCACCAAAAGCGAAGCTGCCCGCGAACCGACGCGGGGCGTACCGGGAAATCAGGGTCGTTGACGCCGGTTCTGGCTCCGCCTCCATACATCGGGGTGATCAATTGTATTCCAAAGGTATGCTCGATACGTTCCTCCGCAGCAAAGGCCGTATCGGCCGGCACTGTCAATCCTATTTTTCTCAAGCCCCTCACCTCGCAAGGTCAAGTTAAAAACCAAAATCAGATTCCGCTTCATGATAAAAAAGGAGGATTTTACGAAGCGCCCGGTTTCCTCCCGCGCAATAAATCGTTCGGTCAGCGCTTCCTTAATGCCGTGCGCAGATCGGACTCGTTTTCCGGTATATCTTTGAACCTCTTTTTGTATGTCGTGTAGAAGGCCTTTATATATTGTTCCAGTTTGGCAATCTCGCTGGATGCCAACGGTTGGGCGTGCGATAATTTGTTGCGAATTTGCCGCAACGTATCGTAGCGTTCGCGGAAATTGCCTACATCGCTGTTGGCGGAGTGTATGTTTAGAATTCTGCTGCGGATCGCTTCTTTCTCCATGCCTGCCAGCAGAGCGCAGTAAGAAAGCGTAGCCTCAATCAGCGTAATAGCGGCGGCGATGTAACGCTTTTTCTCAAAGTGCCACTTTGCCAGTTCCACTTGCAGCAGCATATCGTCGTCTAATTTATTCCCGAACCGCGCCGCCATATCGCTGAAGATGAAGTCAAGAACAATGTTTTTGCTCCGAATATCACTGACCGTTTTTGTTGCGTTCACGCAGTTCTTGATGAGGTTCTTAAACTCCGGGATGTCGTTTGTTGAGATGGCGTCACCGCCGAGCCGCCGCAGAACTTTTTGCTCCTCCTTGGATAACGAAACGCCCAGCGTATCATTAGCCAAAAGGTCGGAGAATAAGGCGGTCGTGCCATACCGCTTGTACTCTTCAGCCGCTTTAAGCCAATCCATCATCCTGATGAGCCTCGACAAATCCACCAAGGGTGAAAGATTGGCGTTTTCATTCGCGAAGTCGTACATACCGTAAGATACAAAATCAAGAACCACGTTTTTCTTGAGTGTGTCCTTAATATAGCTGACTGACAGCAGTTCAAAAAACGCCAGTGAACGGAACGAGTGCGTTATATCGAAACTGATTATGTCGCCCTCGGCGATATGGTCGGCCATTTTCGTCATTAACTCGAAATTAAACAGCAATTCATCGTCGTTGATACCGTAATTCAGCACGAAAATTTCCGCGCACGCCTTACCCATCGTATCTTTGAGCAAATTTAGCTCTGTCCGCATTTCATTAATGTCATAAGACTTCTTGTCCGGGCGCTCAAACAATTCCAAAAGCCGATAGGTATATTCCTCATCTTTTGCTAAAACAGGGCTGATGGAACTATCCGGTTCAAACAGATGTTCGTACAGCACATGCCATTGACTGCCGCACGTTCCCACCAAAATCAATTTGTCAAATCCGCGCAGCTTTGCCAAAGCATCATAAACATAAGCGCTCGTGACGACGTTGTTCTCATCGCCAAGGTAGTAATTTGCGGGACGATAGTTCGTGGTCTTTGCCTCACGGTCATAGCTGCCGGTGCCGATTGACGAGATCAATATTTTGGACATCCGCTCCGCCTCCCGCTCATTTAAGAAACAAACAATGTGAACTTTATCACTTTCAAATCCAATCCGCAACCCCTCTCTTGGCGGTAAAAACAGCGGTCAGTAGACTATCCACGGGTTTCGAGGCTTCTGTGATCTTTCCCACGGATCATACGCTCCGCATGATGGGCAATTATCCGGCTCCGACACGAAAAATTCCCGCTTCCACACTTGCAATACATGCCCGCATTTTTTACATTCCGTAACGAATTCAGGCGGCGGAGCTATTATATTATTCATGTTTCTCCTCCTCACAAACCAGGACACTCGCTCTCGCGCCTTGGTTTGTGTTCTATGTGTAATCTTGAGGTGAATTTTATTTCTTAGGATAAGAACGGCGTGAACTCAAGGTGCGAACAGGAACCGCTCGCTGATGACCTGGGAAAGGAGTGCGATAAATCGCGCCCCTACGGTTTTACCCTCTAATCCTATATTTAAAAATCTTTTGTAGTATTATTGTTATTATAGCAATGACACACGCCAGCATAAAGAAAGCGGCGATAAATAATGCTATTGAAAGAACGACTGCGCCAAGAAATACTCTTATAACAAGAAATACTCTCACAACAAATAGAATCGCGAATACCAATATTATCATCAAGATCATTATTACCCCCCGAATTTTTTCATTGTAATCAGGTAAACATTATCGTCGTGTTATGGTGACGGCAAACAAAGGGCACAGCAACCAGAGGGCACGGCACGCCGTGCCCCTACGTTTCACCCCCCTATCGAGGATTCAATATGGTGACCATTGGGAAAATACTGAGGAACTAATTCATTTAGTTTCAACCCCCTATCGAGGATTCAATATGGTGACATGGCACCGAACTCTGGTGGGTTTGCGTTTACATGTTTCAACCCCCTATCGAGGATTCAATATGGTGACTTATTATTCGGATAGCAATACTTATCACTACAGAAGTTTCAACCCCCTATCGAGGATTCAATATGGTGACTGACACTCACCGTCACCAAACTGTACCAGAAAAAGTTTCAACCCCCTATCGAGGATTCAATATGGTGACGCGTACAAAAACTACGCATGGGAGAAAGCGCAGGAGTTTCAACCCCCTATCGAGGATTCAATATGGTGACATTGCCGAGCTCGAAGCAGAGCTCAAAAGGATGAAGTTTCAACCCCCTATCGAGGATTCAATATGGTGACGATGGCGAGCATAGTCATTACATCAATGACATGTTTCAACCCCCTATCGAGGATTCAATATGGTGACCATCGATGGCATCTACGTCAATAAAATTTCCCTGTTTCAACCCCCTATCGAGGATTCAATATGGTGACCTCAATGTCCACCACTCTTCGCACAATCTTCACTTGTTTCAACCCCCTATCGAGGATTCAATATGGTGACTTAATGAGCTTATTTCTAGTAAGCAAACGACGGGTTTCAACCCCCTATCGAGGATTCAATATGGTGACAATTGAAATAAAGGAGGAGGAATGGGTCTATGTTTGTTTCAACCCCCTATCGAGGATTCAATATGGTGACCGTGTGTATTGGGAGAATATACACGCCCCGAACTGTTTCAACCCCCTATCGAGGATTCAATATGGTGACGTTACGTGCCCCCTGTCAATCCACGGGACCGCACGTTTCAACCCCCTATCGAGGATTCAATATGGTGACGAAGATGGTTGGTTTAATGATCAATCTGCTTCTTGTTTCAACCCCCTATCGAGGATTCAATATGGTGACGTTTTCGTTGATTGCGATACCCGCTGTTGTGTGCGGGTTTCAACCCCCTATCGAGGATTCAATATGGTGACGTAAGACATGGACGACGGAGCGGTTAGAATTGATGGTTTCAACCCCCTATCGAGGATTCAATATGGTGACCGGTCGCCGACCGCGACAGGCTACTCAAAGAGAAGTTTCAACCCCCTATCGAGGATTCAATATGGTGACTTTGGACAGACAGCAGCATTATCGCTGTCTTTACTGTTTCAACCCCCTATCGAGGATTCAATATGGTGACTCACCGTTAAAAGTAACGGTGGCGAGTTTTCATGTGTTTCAACCCCCTATCGAGGATTCAATATGGTGACATCATCGGCTGCCGCTCTTTCGGGCTTTGATCGAGTTTCAACCCCCTATCGAGGATTCAATATGGTGACGAAATATTGATACTGGCATATTTACATATTTCTGTTTCAACCCCCTATCGAGGATTCAATATGGTGACTGAACGAGCAGCGTAATTATGCGGAAGAACATGAGTTTCAACCCCCTATCGAGGATTCAATATGGTGACCGAAAAATGGGAGGACTTCCGGGTTACCTACAAAAGTTTCAACCCCCTATCGAGGATTCAATATGGTGACATTGGGGGCTTGAAAAGGATCAGACGATCGCGGCGTTTCAACCCCCTATCGAGGATTCAATATGGTGACCCGTTATTTATCCGTCGTAATGACGGAAGATTTTGTTTCAACCCCCTATCGAGGATTCAATATGGTGACCTGAAACTTCTTATTGGCAACCTCGGGGACGTCACGTTTCAACCCCCTATCGAGGATTCAATATGGTGACGCTTTGAGAAACAATGCGGCATTTATGTATAATTGTTTCAACCCCCTATCGAGGATTCAATATGGTGACAAAGTAACGGTGGCGAATTCTCGTGCGGCTTCGTAAGTTTCAACCCCCTATCGAGGATTCAATATGGTGACGCAATGTCTTTCTCGTCTGGATATATAGGGCTTCGTTTCAACCCCCTATCGAGGATTCAATATGGTGACACATGATCGCAATAGCTAGTGATCAGTATGGTCTCGTTTCAACCCCCTATCGAGGATTCAATATGGTGACCAAAAAATTGTGTGGATACAACGAAATTGTTGGTTTCAACCCCCTATCGAGGATTCAATATGGTGACATGAGATTGGTATCACTATCACTGTTGAAAATAGGTTTCAACCCCCTATCGAGGATTCAATATGGTGACACGCGATGAAACTCATCGTCTCCGACTACCAGACGGTTTCAACCCCCTATCGAGGATTCAATATGGTGACTTTCCCGAGGGCCTGTTGGCTCTTTGGAAAAAGGGTTTCAACCCCCTATCGAGGATTCAATATGGTGACTCACTACAGCGAGGACCAACTCGAAAGAGAGCTAGTTTCAACCCCCTATCGAGGATTCAATATGGTGACAAAAAGAAATAAAATTATTCAAAACGATTAACGTTTCAACCCCCTATCGAGGATTCAATATGGTGACCCGCGAATGGACAGAAGAAGCTGATTGGCCCTTGTTTCAACCCCCTATCGAGGATTCAATATGGTGACCTATTATTAAGGTGGCATTAGAGGATGCTGTTGTTTCAACCCCCTATCGAGGATTCAATATGGTGACATCTATGACACGTATCTATTGAACGAAAATGTGTTTCAACCCCCTATCGAGGATTCAATATGGTGACGTGTGAATAATGGAAACAATCGTTATTCGGATAGGTTTCAACCCCCTATCGAGGATTCAATATGGTGACGTTTGACGTCATGGTTTGGCAGGGCAACAAGGTTCGTTTCAACCCCCTATCGAGGATTCAATATGGTGACTATACTACTTTTTAGTCCAGTCTGCAAGCGGTTTTTGAGGGGGTGTTTTTCCACCCCCCCTCCCCAAAGACCAAACGGCGGATTTTTCGCCTGAAAAAAGCGCTTTTTTAGGGCTTAAAACCTTGCACCGTAAGAGTTTCCACCTTGCTGGCATGTCAAAATGCTGCGAGGCGTCTGATATTAACCCCTCGCAGCATTTTGGAGAATTGTCAAATTTGCCGCGAGGGGGGTGGAAAAAATTCAGTTCGCGCTGACAAACGGGAGATATTCGCCTTGGCCGCGCAGGTGTCTTATGAGCATGGCGGATTGCGACCGTATGTGGTCTTCGTAGCCGGAATGCTGCCCCGTGCTGTCATTTGTTACGGATGCCCGGAGTCGTTCGCTGTATAGCTTCAAAAACAGTTTTCTTGCCGCGCCGCTCATTTTCACCCCGCCGTCTTCTCCGGGCTCGAAATCTTCGGGTTTGAAGAGACCTTGATTGCAGGAGGAGATGACCATGCGATCTACGACCGGCGAGCGGAACTCCTCCATCATGTCGAGCGCGAGCGACGGCCTCCCTCGATATTCGGGATGAATGAATCCTACGCAAGGGTCGAGCCCAACTATGACCGCTGCGGTGGCAACGCTGCTTAAAAGCATTGTATAACCGAACGAAAGCATGGCGTTGACCGGGTCGCGCGGCGGGCGCCTGTTACGCTCGCGGAAAAACCAAGGGGATTGCAGCACACAGGAGAAAGCGCTGAAGTATCTCACAGCTCCGATTCCCTCTATCCCGCGCAAATCTTCGACGCTATCCCGGCGCAAAGCGGCGCGAGATAAATCGGCCAGTTCGGAACATGTCTCGCGCAAATCATGAGCGATCCCCTTGTTTCTGTAAAAATAGCGCAGCAGGGTTCTTCTCTCCCCCAAGAGTTTTCCCGTGACAAAGTTCTTGGCTATCGAAAGAGACGCCTCCGAATCGTCAGCCGCTCCGTATTGCAGCCTTCTGATCGCATATCCCCTTCCCCTTCCCGACGTCAGGCTCCCCTTGTAGCGCCCCCTCGAGTCTATATAATGAACGGGCACATCCTCGTCCATAAGGCTATGCAGAGCCTGTGTCGTCACTGCGCCCTGTCCGATAACCACGACGTCCTCAATTTGATTCAGCGGGAGAATTTGCGCGTGCCCCTCACGCTTCGCCCGCCAGTAGAGAGCGTCCCCTTTCTTACCGAGCATTCCGTCTTCTCTGGTTATATACAAAGTCGGCATTCCGCTCATCACTCCTTATCCGATTTACCGAACCGTTCCGACGCCGCGATAAAAGGACTTCAGGCTGTTCAGCTCGGCACGGGCGCGTGAGAGTTCGTCCGGCGTCCGCGCGTTTTTGAAATCGCCGACAGCTTGCGCGAAACGCCGCCACCCGTTCGGCCCGGCGTCTATGCCGTCCGCACTTATCTTATGCCCCAGGAAAACTATGCTCTCTTCCTGCAGATTGCCGATACCGCTCTTTTCTGTGTTTATTTCTATAAGAAGCCGCGACAGCGACGAGTCGGCTGTTCTGTACCCGTCAGCGGCCTCGGTTTCGGAGCGGGTGAGCGCCGCCCAGTCGTCACCGTAACGGACCACCGGAAAACGATTTAACAGCATATCGTAATCGAAAGAGTGCAGGTAAAGGTTGGCTAAAATAGGTGACAAGGGGGATCCTTGCGGAACCCCTTTGTGACGCGGGGAAATTCTCCCTCCGGAAACGACAGGGACGCGGACAGCTTTGTTTATCAAGCGCCTAAGCGGCTCGTCAGGCAGCCATTCGTGCAGCTTCTGAGACATAATATCCCAGTTCAGCTCGTCGAAGCACCCGCGAATGTCCCCCTTTACAAACCAATATTTGCCGCTCCTGAGCAGATCCGATATCGCCTCTATCGCGTCCGAAACTCCGGTGTTCGGCCTGTAAGCGAAGGAGAGAGGGGAAAAGCGAGGCGTCCACTCCTCCTGCAGCAGCATATTTACGCCTTGAAATACCACTCTGTCCTGGATCGTCGGGATACCGAGGCGGCGGAACTTTCCTTTTTGTTCTTTGGGGATTTGAACCGAGCGCAGCGGCGACGGCTCGTAATTTTCCTGTTCTAACGAGCGGGCGATTTTTGATATGTTTTTATCCAAAGAACGGGTAAATTCTTGAATCCCCTGACTGTCAACGCCGGAAGCCCCTTTTTTCCGGGCGACGCGAAGCCACGAGCAGCGCAAAAAATCAGGGTCGCACAACCTGCCGTACATCGTCATATTCATCTGATGAACGCCTCCTCTCAGATAATAACCGGTTCTTCCCAGTCGATAACGGAACTTCCCCACGCGTTCCTGTGTTCCGAGCAGTTTCCACACAGACGGTATACCAAAAGCGAATCCCCTTCCTCCGAAGAAACGAAGGGCAGAATCTTTGAGATTAGCTCTGAAAGTTCACCCTCCGCCAGAAATGTCTCAAAAACGCTGTATTGAACGCGCCGCGCGTTGCCCTCCAAGATTTTTGCCGCGCGCGTGCGCTTTTTGTTGTTTGTAATGTCGTACGAAATCAAACGGAGCATTTTGGGCACCGAATCGTCCCCCCTTTTTTTGCAGGGGCGGCCGCCCCCGGCCGCCCGTCCGTAAATCGGCCTCCTTAAATAAATCAGCCTCCTCCGGCCTAAACCAGAACCTCTATCGGTTCGGCAATCCATTGCTCGCCGTCAATGCTGCCCGCGATCCTCAGCCTCCAATAAAGGCCGGTCAGAAAGTTTACGTCGCTGATTCCATATCTGCCGCCTATTCGCAGGGCTTGATCGAGCGGTACGGAAATCGTTTGCCATTGCGCGCTCTCTCCGAATTCGCCCGGTTTGAAAAATCCCGGAAAGATGAGTTCTCCATTTTCATAGTCCTCCGCGAGCGCGTACATCTCTTTGCCGGGGGGTATGTCCCTAAATTGCCCGAGGGTTTTCTCCCAAGGCTCTTTAGCGCTCACAATTATGTTGCCTTTGTAATCCCCGTTGGTGTGTATCGTTTCAACCTTCAAAGCCAAGCATTTATTTGTGGCGTCTCTTTCAGGCTCATAGAAGAACGACGATTTGCTCTTGGGTAAAAAGGCATTCAATCCGCCGATACTGACCGCATAACCCGAGAACCGTCCTTCGTCCTTGCTGCTGACTCTCAATGATGCCCTGCCGCGCAGGAATTCGCCCGTTTCATAAGCGTCAAATACGCGAGTCCATACCGGTCCATAGAAAGGAGACGACTCATCGGCCGTGTCGATGGTGTAGACTTCACCCTCCGGACCGGGAAC
The DNA here is from genome assembly GCA_026002695.1 of Synergistales bacterium. Classification (GTDB taxonomy): domain Bacteria; phylum Synergistota; class Synergistia; order Synergistales; family Synergistaceae; genus BOCB01. The sequence continues at coordinate 17,968 of BOCB01000012.1, read as the reverse complement.
CTCAAAGACGCGCAGATTATGGTCTTTCTCCTCAGGCGCGGGGATATTGCGGGAACGCGTGAAATTGCCGTACGGTTTTCGCGCGTCCCGACTTGCGGCGGCAGGAGGTACGAACCTCCGGTTATTTTCGTATGCGGTTCTTTGTCCGTTATCTTGTGCCTCCGCCTCATTGTCCTCGGTTGTGCCGAACATGTTGTTAAGATGTTCCTTTGTTGCGCCGCACATATCCTCCCAATGGTACGCCGCGTACGCCGCAAGCCCTAAACCCGCAAGATATCCAATCATCTTCGTTTTCTCCTTTCGTGCGTAGGGGCGGCCGCCTTCGGACCGCCCATTCAGGTTTATCGTTACCCTTTATAGGCTCCTAACGGTCAATCAGTCTTCGCTTATACCGCAAGCGCACACCGGACAGCTTTCAACTCGCTCTAAATCGAGGTGACTTACGCGGAGCAGAAGGAGCCTTTGAGAAATGCCTGCGCCGTCATCGGCTCCCTCAGGCGTTTTGTCCACGTAGACTATACTGAGATCAGGCAGAGTTGACTTGCCCATGAGAGCTTCGATGGCCCGTAACGCGCCGATTTGAGCCACCATGTCTATTTGAGCGGAAAGGCCGGGCTGTATGGTCAGATCTCTTATGCTTTTGGCTTCGCTGTAGGCGACTCCCTCTCCCCGTTTATTCTCCTCGACCAAAATACGGTCGCGGTGGCAGGCGTAACAGGCTCCGCTCCCCTCCGGGTCGTAGAGGTGGACTATGCCGGAGGCTGCTCGTTCATGCAGGCCGACCTGAAGGCATTTGATCCCCCTGCTCACCGCAAGCCTGTTCACCAGCAAACGCGAGTCGTCCGTGTCCGTCGTGCAGATAAGAAGATCACTCGCGGCGGCGCACTCCTCAAAGACACTTGTTCCGTCGGGGTCGCGCACTATGTCATAGTCGTTTACGGTAACGCAAAGAGCCGGATTTATATACTGTATGCGGTCGCTTACCACTGCTGCCTTGCTCCGTCCGAGGTCGCGCAAATCCCCCTGATGCCGCGCCACGTTTGCGGCAGACAGTTTGTCGCAGTCAAAAAGGTGGATGGCTCCGACTCCGGCTCGCGCTAAAGCTGCGGCCATAGTGGAGCCCAAGCTGCCGCACCCAACCAAAGTTACCGCCTTGCCGCGCAGTTCGGTCGTCTCCGCAAGCCCCGCGTTGCGCTCGTAAACCGACTGCTCGGGATTCACCAATTTGTGGGAGATGGGCAGAATTTCCCCTTCGTTCACGTGATAGCAGCGAATGTCGTTTTCGTCTACTATGGCGGTAACGTATCCGGCGGAGTCGCTGAAAGGCACGTCTTCACCGGCGCTAATCAAACGGAGCCGGGCGTTCTTCGCGCCGGGAAGCGGGAAAAAGACGTAACTCTCACCGGAGTTGCGAATGCCCAAAAACTCCGCGCTGTCCTCCTCGCCGCTGCGAAAGCCGCCGATCAGGGCCTCGTCGATAAAAACCATCGTCTCCAAATTGTTTCCCGAGGGAAAATCTCTGAGGTCTGACGAAAGGCTCCCGGCGTCGAAAACTCCCGGGCCGCCCAACTGACGGGAAACCGCCGCGTGATTTTCGATGAAGAGCCTGTTGTCCGCGATCGTTATAACGGGAAGCAGCAAGAGAGGCCAGCCCTCGTCTCTCATCAGCGACTCCGCCGTTTTGGCGTCCGTCGTGCTGAGTGAGGAGAAGTCTCCCGGGTGCTTGTGCCACTCGCCGAGGTATTCCCAGCCGCGCGTCTTTCTGTAATACCCGACGCGGTTGCGATAGTGAGTCAGCTCCGGTGAAAAGACGGTTAATTTGCGCTCCGCTTGTGCGCCCGGGCCGCTGGCGCGCTCGACATTGATAAGCAGCGAACCGTCGGGTTTTCGTTCCCAGCTGCCTATCAACGCGCCGCCGGTCTCCACGTCCGTTGAAGCGGCGGATTCGCGGCAAATCGCGGACAAAGCCTCGTCCGAGTAAACCACTTCGATATACGAACTGCCGCTTTCCTCCGCCGTCTGCGTCCCGTCCGCGTCCTCATATTCATATTCCGCGCTTTCGTCTTCCTCGGCGGTGCATTCCCCGCCCCATACCCTTTTCTTCACAAGTTCGAGGCCGTCTTTATAGCCGCACTGGAAAGCGTCGTTGCGCGGCATGACGCGCCCGTCCGAGGTTACGTAGCCGATATTGGCGTCGTCTTTCAAAACGCGTTCGGTGAGAGTGATGATGTCAACTTCCCCCGCGCCGTCGAACGGATTGCGCGCGGACGCGCCGCGCTGGTTGAACTTGCCGGAGTTGTTCCCGTACTTGTTGTTCTCATAAGGCATTCTCATAGTTTATCGTTCCTCCTGTAAATTATTGTTCTTGTTGCAGCGCCACGGACTGCTTATTCCCAGACTCCATAAAGGGCCTACGACGGCCATTCCTCCTCTGCCGTTATGATATGACGCGTCGCTGTAAAGGCGTTCCGGTTCCATACCGCCTACTCCTTTCCCGGCCAATTGCCGGTGCGCTGAAAGACCTCCCGCGCGTTGAGCCATGCCGCCGTCCAAGCCGTTACCGTAGCGGCGGTCGTCTCGCTTCCGACTCCTTCGCCCCCTCCTCCGTGATCGTTGGAGTAGAGGCACAGATGCCCGTCCATATACATATGGCGGCTGCTGCCATGTTCTATCAATTCGGGTACGTAAGCGCGGATGCTGTCGTTGGGGTAGTTGCGCGGATAGACTATCGCCGCGCCGTATTCCGTGCCGAAGTTCGTTGTCAGGCATCCTCCCCAGAACATCTCGCCCTCCGGCGCGAAAGAATGTTCGGGCCCTACCATAAACAGCTTGAACTGCGGGAATTTACGGCTCATCGCCGGCGCTTCGTAGTTCGTGATCCTTTCCTTTGCCTCTGCGTTCATGATCTTCTCCTCTCCTTCAAAAACACTAAGAGGCGCGCCCGCTTGGGACACGCCTCGCCTCCCTTCCCCTCCGGCTCGCTGGCAAAAAGACGCTAATAGACTATTACTGACTGCCCGTTAAATTTCTTTGCTATTTGTTATTGAATTCGTTCAGAAACACCTCGACAACAGCGACAGCGACGGCAATAAGCAGTTTATCCATATGAGTCATCTCTCCTTCCGTATCAAGACAATGCCCGAACAGCTCACTGTATGCGCAATTGCAATGCCGGGTATTAGCAGGCTATCACCCTCCCCTTCCTGATGCTGTCGATGAGAAAGCCGATCATGGAATCATCGCCTGTGAACGTGGTATACTCCGGCGCGATTATGCTCTTCATGTTGTTTTCCCCCTTCTGTAATCTTCTGTCCGTGCCGCTTTTCGGATTTCCCGCTCCGCTGCGTTTTGGTTCTGTATTATATGGGGTATCTTTGAAGGAATCTCATGCTTCACAATGTCAGAGGCAAGAAGGGGAGCGCGCCGCCTTTGAAAAAGGCACACGCGCTCCTGCGCTGATGAGTTCCCTTTGCCTCCTTCTATCGCGGGCGGCCAAGGGAGCGCCGCCCGTTACACAAGGTTCACAAATTGCCGTCTGATTGGTTCCTCTTATGGCCTAATCGTCGTCCGAGAGCTTATCTACTGTTTTGTATACAACGGCGGCAGTGGTGGCGACAGCGGCGGCTTCGATGATCACGGGAATGAGCGGTGCAAGCAGAAAGAACATAGCTTATCTCCTCCTTTTGGTCTTCAAGGGCGGCCAATGGAGCACAAGAGCGCGTGCTCCTTAAAATCAAGGACGCGCGCTCAGCGCTTTGGTTTAATATATTGGTACATCTTAAGATGATTTTACAAGAGCGGCGCTTTGCGCGCGTATTGAGATGAATCTCAGATCAGGCGGGTATAGAGCGTGATCAGTGTCCGTTCCTCAGGCGCGATGACTACTACCATGTCGTCTTTTTTCACGCGTTCTTTCTTATGTTTCAACGCGCTTTCGACGCACTGCCGTATACGCGCGCAAAGGATACCGAGATCCAAAGCGGCATAGCGTTCCACCATCCTCGCGAAAAAGTGATTGCTCATTTTAAGGGTGGGAATCGCTATTGTCTTAACAATGCCGTCGAATATCTTATTTCTTTCAGGTTCTGAAAGGCGATAGACGAATTTGTCGAGCCGTGCGGCAAATCTCCCCCCGACGCCTTCGCCTTTGCTGCGTGTTTCGGTGATGGATGCCCAATCGCCCCGATTCCGGGCTTCAAGGTTCTCTAAGACAAACTCCTCCAACGTGTATTCCATTGCCCGACATGCCTCCCTCCCTATACTGAACGCGGGCGGCCATAGGAACGCCGCCCGATTGGATTGGATTCCCCTGTAGCCTAATCGTCGTCCGTGAGTTTATCAACTGCCTTGTAGACGGTGGCGGCGACAGCGGCGGTTTCGATGATCATGGGAATGAGCGGCGCAAGCAGAAAGAACATAGCGTATCTCCTCCTTTTACTCATCACGGTTTCCGATTTAACCGGTGCGCGAACCCGCATATAGGGTTGCCGCGCGCTCCTGCGCTTTGGTTCAATTTAATGTGTAATCTTAGCGTGAATTTGCTTTTGTAGAGACGTTGCATGCAACGTCTCTACGATCCCCCGCCTAACGAGGATTTCTTCATTCAATCCGTATACCTGCCAAGATACACAAGGACACGCGCCCCTTAAAATCAAGGACGCGCGCCCGGCGCTTTGGCGATAAATATGTCCAATCTTAAAATGAATTCCGCTCGCTTATTTCCGGTTTCAGGAAACGAGATAATTTGGCTTGGACAACCTCTCTCACTTCGCCGATGATTTTATTGGCACGCCGGGGGCTAAGGCCGATTTTTGCCGCCGCGCGCAAGAGGTGTTCGCCTGTAGGGTTACGTCCCTCACCGTCGACAGCGGTGGCGTGTTCGCCGCCAAGTCCGGCGGCATAGACTAAATCGTAAGCCGGGGCGAGTGACCATTTCCCCTCATCATAAAGAAAAGAAAAATTTTTCGCGTGGTCGTCGCGATTGTGAGACAGGACATTAAAACACATCAGCCGAAAGAGTTTTTCGACTTCCCCGAAGTCCCGCGTCAAGGCAAGCGTCGATGCCAGCAAATCATTGTAATCGAGCGCCGGTAAACGATGGTCGGCGTCGAGCAAGGCGCTGGCGGACAACATCATGACCTTGGCTCCGTTTGGTTTGCGGTCAAAGCGAAGCGTGCCGAAATATTTACCCTCAAAGAGCTTCGTTTCGGGCATATCAAGCCCGGCTAAACGCGCGGCTTGGGAATATAAAAACTCATTTTCCCCAATATTTTTCGGATCAATACCTGCCCTAAACTTAATCAGCCAGTCCTCAGCGCCAAATTTAATCAGGACTTTGGGGCGAGCGCCGCCGCTGGAGCCTCCGGCCTGAACCAGTTCTTCCAAGTTATCGGGAATCCTTTCGCTCTGAATCGCCTCCGCTTCTTTCGCGAGAGTCGCTAAATCAGAAATCATGGTATCGCTGACTAACGGATACTCGGGGCGATATTCCAGCGCGCCCATCCCCCCATTCCCGACAATGGCTAATCTGGTGAGAATCGAAACTGCGGCCGGATCAATGTGTTTCTTGAGGAGCATTCGGTCGATTAAGAGCCTTCCCCAGCCATCCGGCAAGCTGTCATTAAAGACTCCGAAATTACCCTCAAATGGACTCCGTTTGGCGATAAAGACTCCCTTTTGCAAAGGCAGTTTGAAAGGTGAGATTGCAAATCCGCCGCTAATCCAGTCCTCGCTATATTCAAAAGCGCACAAGTTCTCCGGAGTGAGGACAATGCGCCCGACTTGCCGCTCGTGGTAAAGAACATTCAAGACGCCCTGCGGATTATTTCGCATTGATTATCTCATCTAAAGTTTGATAGTTTTTGCGCTCAAAGAGGGTGGCAAAGTCCTCTTCATACCCCAAAACAACGGCAATCCGCAACAGAGAAGACAGCGAAATCTCGCCGCTCCCCTCAAAGCGCTTGATCGAACCGAGGCTGACGCCCGCTTTACCGGCTAAAGCAAGCTGCGTCAATTTTCCTTCACGCCGACGTTGTTTGACTCGCACGGCTAAATTTTGTTTAATAGATAATATATTATCCATAATAGCCCTTTCTAAGCATATTAGCTAATATATTATATTATACTATTAAACAGGTCTCTATCCTTTCGGATGGGGAACTAAGCGATGCAGTTCGGCGATGTAAGAGGATTTATCGATAATACAAAAAACCCGCCAAGCGCCGCAGTGTGACCAAGCGTAAAATTCATCGGTGCAGTCCGGCGCTTCTTTGAATTTGCTTATAATCTGATGGACGTAAAGTCTTTTTGGGTTATACTTTACTTTAGTCAGCAGATACCTGGCTAAATCATCCAAGCGCTCATTAACCGAGTAAAGAGCTTGTTTATCCTGCTCAAACTGCTTCAAATCCTTGAGAAAGCTGCTTTTTATGCGAATATCGATGTATGGCGGCTTCTTGAAACTTTCCTCGTAAAACATCCGCTTGAATCTGCTCCAGAAAATCTCTCCCCACGCGGACAGCGTATAATCTTTGCCGTCCGTGAACAGCATACTTTCATGAATCCCTTCGACCTCTGCGCTTGTAACGGGAAGCCCGATGGACAGCTTGCGGTACGCGTCGAAATGCCTTTCGATTTCAATGCGCACTTCCGTGTTAATATCGATCGGCAATCGGGGAATACGCAGGAGCGCGTCCGTGCCTTGAAACTGATAAAACGTTTCGTCGGCGTAAAACATACCCAGAGTCTGCATAAATCCCTGTACGCTCTTAAACCCGCCGTTCAAGTTGAAAGCCACGACATAGCGCGGATCCGCGCGCATCGGTTCTATAAATTCAGCGCACCACTTGGCGAGTTCGCTCATCGCTTCCTTAAATGAAAAGTAATCGTTGGTATTGAGTCCGGGGACGGTGTGAACCTCCGCGTGAAAATCGTCTCCCTGCAGCGTCAGCCAATCCGCAGCGATTTGAGCGCATTCTTTGCCGACGTAAGTGTCGCTGCTGATGAAATAATGCTGATTCGCGGCTCCTTTTAATACCTGATTATCATAGTACGCCAAGAGGCTGTTCAGCTCCGCGCTGCCGCGCTTCGCGGCTGCGGCGTCCCACGTCATGGATTCTTCCCTTAACAAGCCGAGCAGCCCGTCGAGATAACTCAGCTCTTCGGGGGTTAATTCCTCCTTTGTCTTATTAGCGAGTTTGAGTACCGAAAATTCGCCTCTCTTCCCGCGAGATTCGATATTAGTCAGACCGCTGGTTCCGCACGTAGATATTACGCATCCCATAATTATCCCTCCTCGTACTCAGTGAATCAGATGCCTCAGGCACAGGACGGAAGCGCCCTCGCTAGCGGCTCTGCCGAGTGCGGAGCGGATGCGCTCGCGAATGTCCCTGAAATTCCCGGGATACGATGCGTCTTCGAGGTATTCAATGGCGTCTATGCTGATTCTTTTAACGCGGCACTCTCCGCCGTTTTTTTTGTTTATGCTCGTATCCTGCAAGAGAAGGCTTATGAGGAGGCGCATATCTTTTTTGCGCTCCTTCAGGGACGGTATTTTGACGACATGATCGAAACGGTAAAAGAGGTCGGCGTGGAACGGAGGGTTTTCCATTTGCACCCACTGATCCCACGGACGGTTAGTAGCCGCGACTATGATTGAAAAATGCTGGGACGTCTTGGTGTCGCCCATGCGCCGAACCTCGCCGCAGTCGAGATATTTCAGGAGGCGAGCCTGGCTTTCAAGCTCCATTTCTCCTATCTCGTCAAGGAAAATAACTTTTTCGGCGTGCGCTTGCAGTATTCCATCCCGCGGCTTATTGTCCGCGCCGGTATATGCCCCGGGAACAGAGCCGAAAAGCTCTAAGTCAACCATATTGTGGGGCAGACTGGCCATGTTCAGCGGAAACATAGGCGAGGACAACTGATTTGCGATCCACTCGGCGGCTAACGACTTCCCCGTCCCCGTCTCCCCCAGAAGCAAGATGGAGTGGACTTTATCCCATTTCCGCCCGTTGTTTTTCGCGCGCGTACTAATATCCAGGTCGAGAAGAGCCGCTTTAAGCTCGCGCCCCATCTTGGTCATCGCCGGGTCTGAGAAAAAGCTGATAAACGAACTCGAACCGCTTACCTTCTCCGGTATGCTGCACTTCCAGTCTATGCTCTTGGAGAGCGTTTCCTCGCTGATTCCGTCTTCCGCCCGCGCGCGAACATACCGGCGCGCAAGGGATTTCAGTATTTCGGCGAGCTGAAGGACGTCTTCCTCCCGAAATTTTCCTCCCGATCCGCATAGCGCGTTCTTCCCCCGAATCACGGCAAGAACATTGCTCCTTGGGTTTTGCAGCAGCTTATTCAAATCCTCATCCCACTGATTATCCGGCAAGACCGCCGCGCAATAGTGCGATTCGTCGCCGGAATTGCCATCCTTATTCGAAAAGACGCCCAAAAGCGACTTAGGCGTACCGACAAACAGAAACGCGTCGCTCGCCTCTTCGCCTTTCCCGGCAATTTTCCATTCGGCTGAAACCTCGCCCTTTTCGCCTGACTCAAGACCATAATGCTTAACGGCATCCTCTGCGAAGGTCTCAAGAGCTTTCCTGTGTCCGCTGGGTTTGCCGTTAATATCTGCAGGCGCGGCACACAATTTGACGGTTAATCGCATCATCGTCTCATCCCTTTCTTAACAGCTCTTCGCGGGATCAGCGAGCCATTTCTTAATATCTGTCAGTTTGTTTTTCAGGCTCGACTCCTTGTAGGGGTCAAAGACGCCTTTTCTCAATAATAATGGAGAAAGTACGCCGTTCAAGGTATCGACATATTCCCTCGTGCGGTAATATATCCAGCCGTCGTTTTCTTTCAGTGTCTGAGAGTGATTGAAATGGCTCTTCTCATGGTTATTTACCCTGACCTCAAAGCTCATCCAGCGCTTCAGGATGGGTTCCCGCAGAAATTTAGAGCCTTGCCCCAAATGGTAAATCAAAAGGTCGGGCTGAATGAAGTCATAACCGCCATCAACAGGCACGGCGACGGTGAACCCCCTGAGATATTTCCTCCACGGAACCTGTTTGTCCGTGCTCGTGTTTTTAGATTTTTCGCCGTACTCAGTATCTTCGCTGTCCTCGGGATCTTCGCCGTCCTCGGGATCTTCGCCGTCCTCGGACTCCTTATTGTCTTCAGGCTTTGAGTTTGCCTTACTTTTTATTTTCACAAGCTCCCTCAGCCACTCCTGAAGGAAAAATCCCTCTAAATCAAGAGGGCTTGGAGGAGTATACCAATAGTTTTCCTCTATTTCCGGGAAAAGCGAAACCTCAGCTCTGTAAACGGCCTCCAGTATCCTCTCTATGAAAAGCCGAAATATCTCAATGGCACCAAGGCGCAGGGTTAAATCCGAAGCCGCCCAGACAAGACGCGAAGCCCCGCCTTCTATCGGAGCCCAAATCCATTTGACAGGCAAGAGATAGAGCTGCGGTTCGAGGAATTGGTCATTTTCGTCCTCCGCTCCAGAGTCAACGTCATATGCCCCATCATCCTCGGAGTCCGTGTCATCAGGAGTCGAAAATTCTTCAGAAGCTTCATCATCCTCTTGTTCGTCCTCAAGCTCCGGTATTTCAGTTTCCGTATGAGAAAAACGGTTGCTGTGGTCTTGTCTTTGAGTTCCAATCTGTGTATGGTCATCTATAGTCCAGTGGCCTTGTCCGCTGCTCATTCGTCCGTCCCCCCGTCTTCCCTGTCCCACATCAGGCGGCTCTTCGGGCTGCTCCATTTTTCACCCTGCGGCGATTCCTTTTCGGGGTCTTCAAGAGCCGCCATTCCGCTATAGGCGAATGCCGAAAGCCAGCGTCCTTCGGCCTCTTTTGACCAAGCGGCAAGCCCCTGCGGAGCCATCAGCGCCAGCTCGAAGTGAATCAGCTGCTGCGGCAGCTCCCCGAAAGCCTTGCCATCCTCGGTCAGAACTTTCGCAAGCAACTGATCGAGGCGCTCAAGGCTCGTATCAGGCTTCTTGCCCTCTTCCTTGGAATTCTTGCCTAATTCCTCTCCATAAACGCAGTGTCCGCTAATCAGGAGGTGTTTCAGCAAATCTATTCGCGTGAAATTCTGTATTCGCCTCTCGCATTCGTCGGAGCTTTCGTTCACGCAGCCCCCTCCCGTGCAAGCCTTACAAATCGCTCTCCCTTCATGTTTGCAAGTCATGATGGAATTTTGTCCTTCGCCTTTGACGGGGCCTTTGTTTCCGGCGCTTCCCGTGTCGTGGAATCGCTTCATTGCCAGCTGAGTGCCTCGCTCACCGATAGCTTGCGCGGCTGTAAGTCCCACCCGGCTGCCGACTTCCATCAGGCTCGGCTTGTCATAAGGCATGGAAGCGGGGTCGGCTCCGGCGCAAGCCGCGCAAACGCCTCGCCTTTTCTTGTGTTCGCAAGTCAGAGGGGAACGCAAATACAAAGCGCCTTCACTGTCCAAAATATCTTCAGAACCTTCCGGGATAGGTTTCTTATCCCACCAAAACGCGGCGATGTGTTCGATGTCCTTGGACGTCAAAAGCGCATCAGGTTTTACCAATGGCTCGCGTCCCCATGCGATACGCTTCAAAGTCTTAGTCAGATTTTCCTCGTTCGCGTCTCCTGAAAGAGGGAATTTGATTTTCTTATTGTCAATGGACAGATAAAGAGCCCCTTCTCCGGAAATCCACGAGACCTTCATCCCCGATTTAGCGCCGCATCTTTTTTCCGTGATGGCGGTATCATAAAGTCCCTCCGCCAGAAGGTACGAAAGATACCCCGCCTGCGCGACGTCCAATTTTTTCGAGGCCATAGAACTGCGCGTCGCGTATGAGTATCGGAACATATCATCATCAGAAAGTCCTTCCCAGAAAGAGCTCTCAATCCTTGATTCCTCTGATTTATCCCTGTCTTTTTCTTTTTCGCTTTCGTCATAGTCGGTCATTTTGCCCACGAAAGCCGCCATAACGCGCAGTTCTTTCACTCCGCCCTTGACCTTGTAATGAACGAAGTCGGCCAAATTGCTTTTATCATCGTGGTTTTTTTTGACCCACTCCTTCAGGTCATCCTCGGTCTCTTTTTCGTTGTACTCGAAGTCCTTAGGAAACGCGAAGCCGCCCGCATCTTGCTTCTCGTGTATTTCTTGATACAGGTTCTCAAAATCCATCGGCGTCATAGTAGCTGCGCCTGTCGAAGCCTCGCAAACGTCCTCCTGAAGTTCCCGTATCGCAGTCAATAGGTCATCTTTGCGGGAAATTTTCCTGAAGAGTCCGGCCAAGACGTCGCCTAACGGGACAAACTTGTCCTCCGGTTTTTTCGGCTTGTCCTCGGAACTCTCAGGATTAGCCTCGATCCTTTCCGGTTTGTCCCCAGCTTTTCCCGATTTTTCAAGCCAATCATCATATTTATCCTTATATGTATCCTTGTCATTTTTATAAATATCCATCCATCCCAATGCGAGATCCAACCCGTCAGCCAGAGCGAGCTTCCCCGTCCCTACAAGCCCGGGGTTATTCAAGAGAGATATATGGGACAGATCTTTGGCGTATGGTTCGGGAGGCAGGAAAACGGCCATGGTGTCCCCGTCGAAGTCGGCGTTGTAGCCCGGCGTTGCAAACGGAGGTATGCCGATAACGTCATCGTCCCAGCACGAAGCGCGGAACGCCATGAAGTTATGGCGGTGCAGGCTCGGCTGGCGGATAAGGATAACCCACACCGGGCAGTCTTCCAATATGCCGTTAAGCTTGTCAGACGGAATTTCGTCGGAAAAGGCTTCTTTTTTTCCTTGCAAGCGCCCTTTTGTTTCATCCGTCAGCATACCGAGAAAGAGGCTCTTCGGAAGGCGTACCCGGTCAATTTCCAGTTCGGGGCATGGGACTATGACGCCGCGAGCCGAGTGATTCAGTCTGCGTCCCAAAAGGTGTCTGCGGAAAAGTCCCAGCTTCCCTTTCAATAGCTCGGCAAGCGCCGACTGATACTCAAAGACGGCTCCCTTTACGGAATACTCGTCTTTGAGCTCACCGCCCTGCCCGTCCTGTTCCGGCGCTTCCGGATCGGTTTTTTGGGGTGGCTTTTTCCTCCTCCCCAACAAAGCTGCGGCGTTTTCTATGGTTTGATGGTTGGAGAAATCGCGAAATTTAGCGAACAAGTTCGAAAACGCTTTTCCGGTGCGGTCATGTTGAAGCAAGGCATCAAGCGCGACAGGCAGAAAGACCTTTCCATTCTCGAATACAAAGAAGGACTCTAATCTTTCTCTTATCTTCGCCGCCTCGCCCCCAAGTTCACTCATAGCTTTATTCAAAAGCTCCCCTAAATCGACAGTGGACTTAATTTCCTTCTTTGAGACGTACAATTTATCGGCTAAGTACCGCTCGGGCTTGATTTCGAGCCCTGACGCGGATGACATTTTCTTTTCCATGCGCGCGCTTATTTTATCTCTGATTGAAGACAAATCGTGTTTATCCTCAAGCGGAACCGCAGAGTAAAAGGCTTCTTTTTCCGCGCTCAAGCGCTCAATCTCCGCATTTTCGCCCACTCTATGGCCAAGAGACCACAAAATGGAACGGACAAGCTCTCTGGTTCCCGAGGCTTCGCCGTGCTCTTTCCTCATACTGAAGAGCAGGTTGAAAGAATCCTTCTCGCCAACAATAGGGTGGCTGAGGCACGACCAATTCTCCATTTCGCCGAGCCTCTGCCCCGCGTTTCCTCCGCCGGAGCCGGGCTGGGCCAGAAGGGAATTGAACGGCCCCGATTTTTGCCGATATTGCAGTTTGGCTCTTACGTGATGATGAAGGCGCGCGATATGCTGAAAACCGACAAAAGCGCGATATTCGCCTTCTCCGTTCGGCAGGAGTATCTTAAACGAGCCGTCCTCGCTGCCGGCCATTTTTTTTGCAACCGGCAGCAAATCAGCCAATTGATCGTGGGTCAATAATTTATTACGCTCAACGCAAGACAGTTTCTCGCGCCATTCATCGTAATCGGGAGAGTCAAAGAGTTTCTCCTCCTCCTTGCCCCAAAGGAGCAGAGAGTGCGTCATCTCGTAAAGCTGCCCGAGGTTTTTACGCCCCATCAGCGCGCCGGGCGAAATCATCAAATCTATATCTATCGGAGTTTCCCTGCCCACGATAACTGCCGTTGCGGGTTTGTCCATGATATGCGTAACGACGCCCTTGTTGCCGTGACGCCCCGTGAGCTTGTCCCCGACAGCTAAAGACCTCTCTACGCTGAACTCATAGCGTATCTTTAAGCGAATAAAAGTTCCGCCTTTATCGTCCTGCTCGCTTTTTTCCGCTTTTCCGCGAGGTCCGCTTTTCTTGCGCTCTGGAACAACGCTTATTTCACAGCTCTTCAGCTTCCCGTCATAGCGGCAGCCGTAACGAGGCGCGGGCGTTTTCCCCTCGCATATCTGAGGCAAGGGAAGCGCGGCGTTAAACGAATAGGGAGTATCACGCCTTTCGTTCAGCTCGTTCTCCATTTTTTCAATCGTCGGCAATTTTTCGTCATTTGAAAGATTGATCTTCAAAATCTCGGTTTGAAGGCGGCTTCCATCGGGGATGCTCAGTTTGTTGGCAAAATAGCGGGATACTACCAATCCGTCCTCGTAAGTGAATCCCTTATACGGCATGACGGCGACAAGGGCGTCAAGTCCGAGGGGATACTTGAAGCGGTTGTTCTCTATGCCCAAGGTTTCGTCGTTTTTTATCTCGCTCTCGAGATACCCGGGCACCCGAGCTGTGGGAAGATTTTCGTCACATAGCTCTTTGATCCCGTGTTCGGCCTGTTTGAGATTTTTACCCCCCATCAAAAGACGAGGCCCGTCGGAGTGCTCGATATAAGGGATAAGCCCCACCGCAAGAGAAACCAAATGTTCTCTCTCTTTAACTTTAATCTTTTTTTCAGATGGCGAATAAGTACTTCCCGCGCTCCGGAAGAGATGCAGCCCGATATCCTTCGACTCCGGAGTATGATACGGACACAAGCGCCCCCTGTGCGACAGATGCGGCAGACGAACGCGCCCCGCTTGTTTGGGCTTATAGGCGACATTCACCCCGCGCTTTGTTTCCATCAGAAGCAGTTTATTAACGTCTCCGTGATCCGATAAATCGCGGAGCATATATTTATTGGCCTTTGAACTCGTCCAAATCGCATTCAGCGACGCTTCAAGCTTCACTAACGCTTTATAGGGCAGGTATGTTTTCCCGCCCTCCTTATTTTTAGTTATGTTTTCGCAAAAACGCCGCCAAAAGAACTCCGCCCTCTCCCAAAAATGCGAAACAACGCGCCAGGCGGTCTCGTCCGGAACGTCTTTTTCCAGAACGACAGGCTTATTCAGAAGAGATTCCTGTTTTTCAGGCGGCAATACCCTGAGCGGGCTTATCCACTTTTGGCCGTTAATATCCGTAAAATCAACATTTTCTGTCTCTTCCCTCTCAAGTCCCTTGGGCAGAAACCACAAAAAACTCCAAGAATCGCTTTTCCCCCAGAGCGTATTCCTCAAGTCCTGCCTGTTTTCCCCAACGCTTTCCTTATAGCCCGACACGGCGGATTCTATGGCCGCGCCCGAAAGCGTTATCTCACATACAAAACGTTCCTGCCCATGAATACACGGCATATCGTCAAGCATTCGACAATCTGGCTTTAATACGCCCTCGCTTAACCCGTGAGACCCTAAAACCTCGGAAATCATTCCCTCAACGCAGGATAGGATTTTTTCACGCGCTTCTTTATTTTCGCTCATCATAGTTCACCTTTTCTACTGTGACATGCAGTCTCTTTAAGACTTCGCCGGTCTTGGTAATTTCATCGCGTATAGCTCCGACGATCTCATCGACAATACTGTCCCTGTCCTTATTCTCAAAATCAGCGTTAGGGAAAACTCGGAAGATAACGTCATTCTTCACACGCACCGGCAGGACAAAGTTGACGCTGCGATGTTTATCGAAATGCAAGAACTGTTCCCATTTGAAGGCGTATCGGTTGATCATGGAAAGTGTCATCATCTCTTGATGATTGCCGGGCATAATCGCGCATATTTCTTCGCTGCCTTTCAGGAGAAGCAGTTTCTCTATGACTTTTTCATAAATTTTTCCGCAAAGGCCGCCGAGTATCTTTTTATCAGGTTCTCCCAATTCGAACTTTTCCGCTTCTTTGTAAATGTCCTTCGCTGATTTCCTGATATCGGTATCTATACCATCTAAAAACGGCAACAACTCACGCCAGATAGCCTTTGCTTCCATCCTTGTGCGCTTGGCGCGGGCATCGGCATATTCGTCGCTGCCCGTGCGGTCGATCTGAGCGTCGCAGCCATCTAAAACGCGTAGCAAAGCGGCGGTCGTCAAAACGTCTTTAGACGTCAGCCCCCATTTGTCGAGTATCACGTCAGGGTCGTCTTCCAAACGGCGCTCTAAAGGCTGAAGGGTGTCGTGAAATTTTTGGCCGTAGAGCAATTTGCCCACGAGGTTTACGATTGGTTTGCCGCCGGATTTTCCCTGTTCGTTCGTCAGTGTCGTGTAGCCTCTATGATGCGCCGCAACATATGGAACAAGGGTTCTCAGCATATCTTTGATTCCTTGTATTTTCTCGCTGTCTTCGCCGGAGTTAGATTCGGGGAAGAGGTCTTCCGCGCGCGCCAAAATCGCGTCAGCGGACAGTAAATGATGAACTTCGCGAACGCAAGACGGGAAGTCCCCCAGAGGAAATACCCCCTCGGCGTCACTTTTAGGAGCTAACGGGTGAATCATAGCTGTATGCCCAATGTCGTGAAGGTATATGGAGGCTATCAAAAGCGCCTTGGTCTTATCTTTTGACATACCCATATCGCCGAGTTCTTTCTTAGCGCAGCGGCAGAAATTTCCCGCCAGCTCCATCAGGCGCTTGGAATGACGCCGACTGTGTTCGACCGTCTCAGGTATCTGATCGCCAAGCCAAAGCTGCGACCACGAGCCGCGAATGAGTTCTTTAAGGCAATTCCTTATTTCCGCGTCTTCAATTTGGTCTAACATACCCAAACCAATGGCGTCTGATGTATGGCGGCGTTCTTCGTAGTGCTTAAGGAGCATATCCGCAAGCGGGGAAAGTTTTTCATCACGAAACAGGTTTTGCAGCCAAGGAGACAGACTGTCGCGGTCTATGCCGGCAAGCTGGTTTTGCCCTAACCCTTTGAGAATTGAAATTTCGTCATCCAAGGATTCTAATGCATATCCGATAGGCAGGGACGGAAGTTCTATGGCTGTATTGACATTGGTTTCAAACGTATAAATACATCTCAATCCATGCACCTGCGCGTAAATCGATGAAAAAGCGCATATTGCCTTAAATCCTCCGGTACTGTTAATTACAAATTCCGCTATGCCGGCTTCTTTTCTCAAGGCGTCGTACTTTTGGAACAACGCGCCAATGCTCTTGTTGAATTCTTTTTCGCCCGACACATCAATAGGCAAGGCCTTAATATCCTTGAAATCGATTTTGACGTTTTCAGGTAAGAGATTTTTGAGATACTGCGTCTTACTCAAAAAACAAGAAGTCATGCGCGCCGTAACGTGTGAATCAGGGTGTTTGGAAGGCAAAAGATGAAGTTCAATCGTTACATCTTTATATTCCTTCTGAAATACCGGACTGAAAATCCAACGGACAATGCTCTGTAATTCTGCGGTAGGAAGCGTATTGTTCTTGATCGTTGTCTTTTCATCGAGCCACGCATCAACAGCCTCTTCTACGGAGGATTTTTCGGATTTTTCATCTATGAATTTTTTCAGGAAGAATTCTCCTCTGTCTCTTTCCTCTCGTAATACTTTCGCCCAAGCCCTGTCATCATTATGTGTGGGTTTAACATTGCCTCCCAACGACGTTCCGACCGGGCAGGCCATTACGATACGTTTCGCGCTCATCAATGATTCCTTCTCTCTCCTGTGTCTTAGGTAACACCTTATAATTTTTAATGTAAGTTTATCATAGAATTGCTTAAATCGCTCATGTGAAATTTTCTGTTGACACTTGCTGTGCTTACCCTCAAACCACAGGTTCAAATTTTCCGCGCAAGCAGGTCGAGCAAGGGTTGATTTGCCACTACGTTATCCCTCTGGAATCGAGTGATAACCCGGCGTACATCGTCGCCTACATATTTATCACCGGTCTTTGTTTTGCCGGAAAGAAATCCGCTGGCCAAGGGGGAAAAGGGCACAAAGCCAATGCCCAATTCCTCACAGGCGGGAACGACTTCCGTTTCAAAGCTGCGCTCCATCATGGAAAACTTGCACTGTACAGCTGTGAGCTGCGTGACCGCATGGGCGCGGCGTAATTTATCTACATTAGGTTGTGACAGTCCCCATGCAAGGACTTTCCCTTCTTTAAAATAAGCCGGCCTATACAGGCGGCAAATTCCTCCACCGGAATTTCAGGGTTGACCCGATGCTGATAGAACAGATCAATGTGATCGGTACTAAGGCGTTTCAGAGAGATTTCCACAAGATTGCGGGTCTGTTGCATCAACTCCCCCTTTTCCCGGCTCGCTCGAAACTTCGTTGCCAGGATAATTTCTGAGCGTATGGGTTGTAAGGCTTCCCCAACCAATTCCTCATTCGCACCAATCCCATAGCTCTGTGCAGTGTCATAGAAAGTGCAGCCAAGCTCATGGGCTTGGCGAATCAGTCGAATCGCTTCCGCCTTATCCGGTAGCGGACCGTAACCGTGGCTGAACCCCATACACCCCATACCAACAGCTGAAACTTCCAAATCTCTCAACTTTCTTGTTTTCATAGACTGATTCCTCCTTAATGGATACTGACACAACTTTTTGTCCAGATGGAGCTTCTCACAGAGAAACACCTGAATTTTTGAGCTAATGTGACCTTTGTCTTGTCGTCTCGCTGAATTTCGTACTCTATGTTTTCTCCTTCAGTTCCTCTTATGCTCTGTCCAAAAGTCGATGGCATCCGCTACCCAGCTTTCAGCCTCGGTATGGGCCCCAATTCCATAGC
>BOCB01000011.1 GCA_026002695.1 Synergistales bacterium | reverse complement strand
CGGCAGCGTTTCTTTCCCCGACTGTCTTTCCCTCGCTGCTCTGGTTGAACTCCATCGCCTCGGCCATCGCGGAGTTGTACTCCCTCGGGTCGCTTCCCCGTCTTCCTCCGCCGCTCCCCACGTTAAACTTGCTCTTCGCGTAGTTTATAAGCGCGTCCTTCAGCCTCGGCTGCAGCCCGCTCTTTTGTATGGCGGAGAGCGCCGCGCCGTAGCTCTTGCCGGACGCGACGGCGTTCTGCATGGCCTCGTAGGCGCGGTCTTGTAGGAGCTTCCCAGCCTCTCCCGGAGTCTCTGTACGGCCTCGCCGCCGGCGAGCTCCCGCGGGTCCTCCTCGTAGAACGCGTCCCGCAGGGGCGGCATCCCGCCGCCCGTGTCTCTTGCCCCGCCGCCCGTTCCCTCCTCCTCCGGAAACGCGGCGTTAAGGTCGTCTATGCTGCCCTCGTAGCCCCCGTCATAGAAAGAGCCGCCCTCCCCGGGGCGGCTCGTAATGTCTGTGTTGGGGTTGTTGCTTCCAACGTCGTTGACGTTGTCGTTCTGACTTGGTATAATATCCTTACTGAGCCCGTTTTCCGACGGCGGTAAGGCGTCTGTTTCAGACGTGCCCGAGATACCGGAGGGCGGGTTTTGTTTTGTACTATAATCTAAATGATGATTATAGTATATATTCCCGTCGCCGTAATCCTCAACAAGAATACGAACATCAGCCATCCGGTTGTCTAATATGGCTTGCGACTTTAACCACCAAAATTGCTTGACTCCCGGATGATTCTTAGGGTGCTTGACCTGTTCAGGCTCTCCGTCAACTATTGAATTTTCGATCAGTTCCGGTAATTTCCTTATCAATTTCAGCTTATCCGGATTTGCTGATGAAGAGATAGCCTTCCCGCCCCCACGCCTTGAAAACAGAACCTCTTTTATCCTGTTGTCATTATGCTTTGCAGGGCGCTTTCTGAGAACATCCATATAGTATTTAAGAGCCTCTTCGCGCAATCTTTTCAACTCAGCCCGATATACATCGCTGCCATGCTCCGACAGGTCAAAATCCCCGAACTCATCACCCGTAACCACAACTACCGAATTTCCCACCCGCTCCGCCTCCGCCGTATCAGCTTGGCCGCCGCGGTCTATTATATCACTCTCCCCATAAAACTCCTCCTCCGGCGCGGTCGTTTTATAAATCTCCGCCTCTATGGCCGCCCTGTCTATGTCCTCGTCGGACGCGGCCATTACGTCCGCCGCTATCCGCCCCGCGTCTTGGACGGAGGGGATACGGAGGTTCCGGAGCGCCGCTTCCCCTGCTCTTCGGGCGATCTCCGCCTCTATGTCGTTCGCGGCGGAGAGGGCGTTTATAAATTCGTCGGCGGACCCGAAGCCGAACGAAGCCGCCGCGGCGTCGGCGGACAGCCCCTCGGCGTCGAGTATGTTGTCGGGCAGGGCTTCTATGAAGCCGTCGCCCCATCTTTCGGAGACCTCGTCGAGGGAGAGCCGGACCGCGGGGTTCCCGTTCATTTCGTTTATGGCCGCGTAGACGGGCTCTCGGAGCAGTTCCTTCCGGACTTCCGGCGCGAGCCTTTCCGTCTCGGCACGGATGGCGGCCTCGTTCGCCGGATCGATACCGCGCATGAGCTCGGAGAGCGCGCGCTCCTTCGCGCTCTCGACCTGCTCCTCGATTGCCGCGTCCAGCGCCCCCCGCAGGGGCGGCATCCTGCCGCCCGCGTCCCCTGCCCTGCCGCCCGCGCCCCCTGGTTCGGCTCCTTCACGCCGCGAGCCGCCCTCCTCGGGGCGGCTCGCGGCGTCTATATGCGATTGTGTATTATCCTCTTCCCTTAAATCATCCTTGTTGTTCGCCGAGGCTTGTGATATACTATCCTCAGTTAAGTTGCTCTCTTGGCGAGCGCTCCAACGCCGGGGCTTCCCCTGTGAATTAGGGGTTCCGGGTAAAGAAGCCAAGTCGGAAGCAGGGCCGGTGACGGGGGTTGCGCTCCTCGTCGAGAGCAATTTTCTATTTTCAAGATAGTCATTTCTGGCCATCCAAACAGTTTTTCCTCTGTAAATTCCTTCATCAGGAATTAACTCAACAGCCGAGGACGGGCTTTTTGTTCCCTCCATGCTCTTAACAAGCAGTACAGAACCATTCGTACCCTCGCGAATCTCGTTGTAATTCGCGGCGACGTCAGCAAACATACTTTCAACGTTATCATACCCGGCATTTCGAATTTGCTCCCCGTGTTCTTTTTCGGTATGACGAATCATCCCGACATTTACCCGCACTTCACCGGGTGTTATACCGGCTTGCCTTGCCGTCTCCTCGTCAATTATTCCGAATGTCGGCGAACCGTCTTCGCTGATAAGAAGCTCTGACGGATCCGCGGTCTCAACAGACCGCCCTGATTCAGCCTGAAACACACTATTTCCCACCCGCTCCGCCTCCGCGTTGCTCAGATCGTCGCGGTCTATTATACCACTCCCCGCTTTCCCCTTCTTCCCCTTCTTTCCCTTCCTGTCCGCCGCTTCCGCAACCTCCGTCACTCCCATTTCGTCGGCGGCGTTCTCCGCGGCCTCCTCGGCTGCGAGCATTCTGCCCAGCACGCCCCTGATGTCGTCGTTTATCTGAAAGGCGACCCGGTTCCCGTCGGCGTCGCGGTAACGTATGCCGGCCACGGCCTTGTATATGTCGAGCAGCCACTTTTTGAACGCCCTGAACGCTTTTTTGAGCGCGTTCGAGGGCGCTTTCCCCTCAAAGCAGTACTGCTCGAACGAGGCGGCGAACTTCTCGTGAGCGTTCTTCCACATCTTCGCTCTGTCCTCTTCACTCGCCACCCGCCACTTTTCACTATCCTCCGCGACGCCGAGCCACGCGGCGACGGTGTTCCAATCCTCGGCGACGCGCGGCGCTATTCCGTCGAGCCCGGCCATATCGCGCAGGTCCTCGAGGAACCAGTGCCCCATCTCGTGCAGGAACGTGGAGCGGTCAGCGGACTCGAACAGCGTGATGATCGCCTCGTCCTTAGTGAAACCCGCCTCACCGCGAACGGAGTCGTCCCCCTCCTGATACAGCCCCTGATTTTCCTTCAGGAGCTTGTCAAGGTCATGCTGGTTTGGTATAATCTCAGAAAGCCTCTCAGGAGTGAATGTGTCGGACCACATAGAAAGCCCGGCGCCAGTAGCCCAAGCAGAGGCTTTTTCTGTGTTTATATAGAGCGCACCGCTTAACGCCTGTTCAGTAAACCATGTATTTGCGTCAACCCGGTAAGAATCGTCTTTACCGTAGACAGATACCAATGCGTTTGTTGCTTCATATCTGTCATTGTTTATTTTATCCAATCTAAGAACAGACACAATATCCTTCCCATCGGCGTCTTTTAGTTCAAGCATGGCCACTAAATTTGTTGCTTGCGAATCCGACTGAAAAATCATGATTGGATCGGCAAGGGCTCTTGGGATTTGTTTCAATATTTCCGGCGTGAGCCCATGTCCTTCGGAATGTCCGCCCACTCCTCGGCTTCCCTTCTTTTTCAGGGAATTTTTCACCGTATTGTAATTCATATAGACCGGAAGGACATCGGCGCCCGCAAGGCTAAACACCAATGGGGTGGTCATAACCCTGATTGACCGGCTCTTATCGAGCGTGTGATTTACGAAAGCGTCCACCGCCGCCGCCCACGCCGCCTCATCCGCGTTCAGCCTGTTCTCCGCCGCTTCCCCGCGCTGCTCGAACCTCTCCAGCACCACTGTCTCCGCCGCCGCGCCAATTGTCCTGCGCAGCGCGATCCTCGTCTCGTTCCCGTTCCTCTCCACGCGCACCGCTCCCGGTCCGGCGAGTTCCTCGAACGGAATGCCCATATCCCGCGCTTTCACGGCCAGCCTCGCCGCCAACAATTCGGCATACGCGCCCGAGGCCGTCTTCCCCCGCAGCGCCTTGCTGTCCGTTCCGAGGAAGGCCTCTTTAATCCCGCGCGCGAACTTCGCGGCCGCGCCGCCCTCGCTCTCTATGCGCTCCTGTTCGTCCTTGAAGTCTTCCATCAGGTTCTGTGCCGTTTCGCGCAGCGCTGCCCACTCCTCCGCCGCGTTTGCGGCGGAGACGCCGTTTGGGGTGAAGGTAACGTGGTCCTTTAACTTCGCGTATTTCTCCTTCGTCCCCATGAGGACGACGGCCTTCGCGGCGTCCACCTCGACGGGCGTTCCGAGATCGAGCGCCTCGCTGAACATCTCGGCGTCGCTGAACCCTATCTCCTCGCGCAGACTCCCGACGGACGCCTCCCACACGATTTCGTTTATCTCGCCGTTCCCGTCCAATCCTCCGCGCTCTTCGGCTATGGCCTGCGCGTAGGACGCGAGCACGTCGCCGTCGATCCATACCGTATCTATCTGTCCCTCCGTCACCTGCCGCACGAAGTCCTCGGCGGCCTCCGGCAGACGCTGCGCCGTCTTGCTCTCTTTGACGTTCTCCACTGCCTCGCCGAGGATCGGGGCTACGGTCTCAGTATTCTGTATCTCCTGTCCCCTGCGGACGATCCCCGTCAATTTGTTCCCGGTGTAACTCAGCGCGCGCCCCGCGCCGCGCAGCCCGGTCCCCGCGCCGTGGAATATGCCGCCCGACCCCGCGCCGATCAGGAAGCTCCACCTGACCCTGTCCCAATCCGTGTCGGTTCCGAGCGCGCGAAAGTCGATAAGGTCCTGCGCGGCTTCCTCCATGCCCTCTATGCCGGCGTTTGCGGCGAAGCCGCCAAGCGTCCTCATCGCGCCGGCCGCCGTCTTTCCGAGTTTAAGCCTCGCGTAGGCGGCCGCCCTCCCGCTCATTTTACCGGCCCCGCGCCCCAACGCCCCCGCCGGCGCTCCGAACGCGAGTCCGTTCTGTACGGTATTGGACGCCGTCAGCATCAGGAAGTTCGCGCTCATGACCTCGTTAGCCGCGCTCCTTGCCTCTTCCTCGCCCATGCCGTTTTCCAGCGCCTCGAAGTATACGCCGGAGCCCTGTATCTTGGCCTCGCCGAACGCGCCCGCGAGGGACGCGGCCGCTATGCCGAGCGAGCCGCCGCCCGTGACGGGCGCGAGCGCGGAGGCCGCGGCCATAATGGCGGCGCTCTGGCCCACGCTGTACAGGGTATAGGCGGAGCTTCTCAGAATGTCGTGCCCGAACTGCCCCCAGACGCCGGACGGACGCAGGTACTCTCCCGGATCGAGCGCCTCGGAGAGCGCCCTCTGCCACCCCGCCTGCCATTTGTCTATGGAGCGCAGCGTATTGTCCGCCGCTTCCGGCACGGACGGCGCGGAGACGAAGCGGCTCATGTTGCCGCTTCGTCCCACGGGCTTCACGCCCGGCTCGAATGGTTTCCCCGGCG
Source organism: Synergistales bacterium (assembly GCA_026002695.1). GTDB lineage: Bacteria > Synergistota > Synergistia > Synergistales > Synergistaceae > BOCB01. The sequence goes on along the minus strand of BOCB01000011.1, from coordinate 32,098 downwards.
CCGCCGCGTCAACTTCGTTTGACTGCGCCCACCTCTTGAAGAAATCTGACCAGCCGCCCTGAAACGCTTTCCGGACGCTCCGGTCCTCCCGGGGCGCCATGTTCCCCGCGAGCTTCGTGAGGCTCGTCCCCAGCCTGCTGAGGCTCACCGCGTCGTCATGCGCTATGTCGAGGTTGTATCCCTGCCCCAGCCAATCTACGACGGGCTTCGACACGAAGCGGTATTCCTCGCGGGCGTCCCTCATCTTCGCCCTCGTCTCGGCGAGGCTCTTCATTTCGGGATTATCCATGAGGTACATGGGCACGCCCGACTTATAGGAGTTCCACGCCTCGCGGGCTTTTTGGTCGGGGTTCGCCGCCCAGGCGTCCTCCTGCCGGAAGAGCCGTATCATCGCGGGGTATCCCTGCTTTATCCGCCTCTTCCTCAGATCCTCCGCATTGGTTATTTCCTTCGCCGTTGGCCTGCGCGCCCCGGGGGGCGGCGGATTCCCGGCGTAATATTCGTCGTCATAGGGGTAAGGCTCTTGTATCTTCGGAACAGCCGCGTTCCCGTCCCGCCCCCTTTGCAGGGGCGGCCGCCCCCGGTCGTCCGCCTCTATACCCCCGCCGTCCGTCTCCGCCCTCGCCGGGCCGGCCGTTTTCGGCGTTTCCCGCGGCGCGGACACGACGGGGCTGTTTTTCTCGTCCTCGTCCCTGTCCTCATGCTCGATAAACTCCGTATTCCCCCTGCCCCTGATGACCTTCATTCCAATGCCCCCCCATAAAAACGGGCGGCCGCAAGGGCCGCCCCTACGTTATTTCTTCTTGTTCTTAGGTTTCGGCTTCAGGACGGTGGGGTCCATGACCAACATCAATCGCCCCTCGTCGTCGTACTGTACCCACTTGCCCGATTCCTCGTCCCACTCGAAGCCCTGCGCTTCCATCCGGTCTGCTTCCCAGCGCTGAACGTTCACGTCCCGGTTAAAGAACCATCCGCTCTTATCCTGCTTAACGATCGGCTCTATCTCGTCCACGGCGAGCCTGCGTATTTCTCCGTTATCGAGCTGCCGCCCGAGCTCTATTTCCTTCTTGTGCCATCTGTCTAAGAACTGGTCGGTGAACGCGTCCTGCTTGTCCGGGTCTGTTATTCCGGCGTCCTTCATCATGGCTTTCACCTGCGTGATGGGATTGAACGCCATCTGTTTTTTCCTGTCGGTTTTAGACGAGCCCGCGGTCCCGCCGAGGTTTCGCGGCGCGGAGTAAAATATATTGGTCATCCTTTTCAGCTCGCCCGGCGTAACTTTCCCCGCGTACTTCGCGTTGAGTTCGGCGGCGGCGGCGTTTCTTTCCTCGACTGTCTTTCCCTCGCTGCTCTGGTTGAACTCCATCGCCTCGGCCATCGCGGAGTTGTACTCCCTCGGGTCGCTTCCCCGTCTTCCTCCGCCGCTCCCCACGTTAAACTTGCTCTTGGCGTAGTTTATAAGCGCGTCCTTCAGCCTCGGCTGCAGCCCGCTCTTTTGTATGGCGGAGAGCGCCGCGCCGTAGCTCTTGCCGGACGCGACGGCGTTCTGCATGGCCTCGTAGGCGTCGGCCTCCCGCTGCCGCTCTATCCTGCGCCTGTCGGAGTATTCGCCCTCGACGGCGGCCATGACGCGCCGCTCCTCGTCGCCGGTGAAGTTCTCCTTGACGTACTCCCTCGCGGCCGCCTCGTCGCCCCCGAACCTCCCGACTATCTCATCCCTCAGGGCCTCGGCCTTATACGGCGCGGCGTGCCTCTCGACGTACTCCCGCGCCTTCAGATACGTCTCCTGCGAGAAGTCCTCCTTGTGCGCGGTAAGCCAATCTTCGGCCCGCAGCGGTTCTTTCTGCGTAACCTGATTGAGCCGTATCATGGCTATCTTGTTGTCCGCGTCCCTGACGGCGGCCTCCGTAGCCTCCGGCCCCAGCCCTTTGAGCTTCGCGCCGAGGGCGTTCAGGATAAACTCCCTCTGCGCGGCGACCATATCGTCCTCGGCGTAGAGGGCGGCTATCCTTTCGTAGCCCATGCCGACGGCCGCGTCGGCTTCGGCGTCGCGGAACGCGGTTATCTGCGCGCTCTGCCACTTCGCGTTGTTCCTGTCGTACTGGCCCGCGAGCCTCCCGGCCATATCGAGGAAGCGCCTCTGTACGCCGGCCCCCGCGCCCTCCGCGTACTTTTGCGTCAGGGCGTTCATGTCGGCGTTCGCCTGCCGGGCCATGCCGAGCGCGCCGCCTAATTTCTTAGTGTTGTAGACGCCGTTCTCCGGGTTGAGGTGGTAGTCGTCCACCTCGGACTGGAATTTATTGAACAGCGACAGGGCTTTAGCGTCGTCGAACTCGTCTATCTTAACCTTGACGGCGGCGGCGAACCCCTGTCCTGCCCGAGCGGCCCCCGCCCCGAAGGCGTCCGCGTCCGCGTGAAACCGCTGAGGCTCAATCCGCACCCCCGGCATCGGATTAACCTTTTCATTGCTGACATAAGTCGGCACCGCCATAACAATCCCCCCATTAAAAAAGGCCGCCCTTGACGGTAGGGCGGCCTTGCAATACAATACTTCCAAGCGTTACTGGATTATACCGACCCACTTGAGCGCTAACTCAAGCAGTCGGACAAGCGCAGCAAGCAGGGGAGCGAGACGGCTAACTCGGGTGAGCAGCGGGTCTCGCTCCCCCTTTTTATCGCTTGGAAGATGGCGGCGCTTTCGCATTGAACCACCTCCCCCTGAGGGAAGACCCTTTTATATACTCACCCGGCTCCCTGCAACGCCGAGAAGTCCGTCGAAGCGATTATATCATATTCACTGCGCTCAATCCCTACTTCTTCTTATCTGTAATACAGCCCCTTGCTCACGACGCTGTCCGGCGCGACGTAAGGCGCGCGCTTGTACAGCTCCTTGCTGACGACGCTGTCCGGCGGGACGTATGCCGAACCGACCTTTACCCCTTTGCTTCCCACGGCGTCTATCTTAGGCGCGGCGAGGGAGACGAGGCCGGCCGCCCCTCCGATGAGGCCGGAGGTGAAGGCGTTCCGTCCCTGCGCGCGAGCCGCGCCGGCCTGCGCTCTCATGTCCGCGGCGGAGTTCATGAAGTTCACGGCCTCCACGTCGTGCCCCCACTTCTCGCGCTGCGCGTTGAACTGGTTAATTGCTATGTCCTTCTCGCCCTCGGAGAGCGACGACATCTGCGCGTCAAAGGCGGAGCCGGAGTCCGTGTCGAGCCCCGCCGCCGCGAAAGCCGCTCTCTGGCTGCCTCGCAGCATGGCCATATCGCGCCGCGCGCGGAGTTCGTCTATCCCGGCTCTTTTCGCCGCGTCCTCTCCCTGCTTCCCGGCGAGCGCGGCGTTCTGTTCGGCGATCTTCGCGTTATTTTCCATCGAGGCCGCCTGAGCGTTCGCCGCCTGCTGTCCCGCCATTCCCTGCATGACGGAAGCCGCCGCTCCCAGCACCGTAGCTATAACCGTACACATCCGCAACCCGCTCCCTTCCCGCTCCAAAACCTGTGAAACCTCTCCCCGCGGACGCCCCCGGGCTCCGCCGGTTCAACGAAGAACCCCGCCCATTTAAGCCAGCGGATTGAGAGATGGTTCCTCGCGTCAACGTAGTTTTCGAGGTACGGATACGCCTCCCGCATCTCGTTGATATATTCCTTCGAGGCGCGATAGAACGCGACGGGGTGCTTTTGGGCCTCGTCCGTCGCCAGCAGCCAGGGCACGCCTCCGCCGTCCGGCCTCGGCGACGCCCCGAATATGACCTCGGGCTCGCCGCGCAGCAGCGCCGCGTATCCGGGCCGGGACGAGGCGATGGAGTACGCGATCGCCGCGCGCGGGTCCATATCCGAGGCCGCGCGCGCCTCCTCCATATCGGCCGCCCGCAGCCTCGGATATATCCTCGCGTGCTCCGGCCTGAGCTCCGCCACCTCAACCCCGTCAATACTTATATGCCTCATTCTCCCCGCTCCCCCCGCACCGCAATAAAAAAGGCTCCCGCGAGGGAGCCTTTTTGCCAAATTTACTTTTTTATGGGCTGCGAGTCTCGAAACACGTCAAACGGGTCTTCGTTAAAGTCCTCTGCTGACTGTTCTTTTTTGAATCGCGCGTAATTCGTCATTAAATCCCTTGCCGCTTGTAATTCCGCCGAATCTAAGGCTCCTAACCTCTTAAAAACTATGCTTTCGCTGATATATCGAGTTTCGTCCAATTTTACGACGCATTCATCCGTTATTCCGCTGCGCGCGCCCGGGTACAATACCTGTTCCCATTGGTTATCGTTACTTTTGGTACGTGTGATATAGCTCACCAGAAGCCTTCCTGTATCCGCCGGGTGTGTCCGCCAAAACAAGACGGGACGCATTTTAGGCGTCCCGTCTATAGGACCCGGGTAGGCGGCTCGCAGAATATCTCCCTGCCTATAGCGCATGAAGAATATCTCCCCATTCTTGGCGCGTCGGTTCCGAACCTTGAGAGCGAAAAGCCTTCAATTCCTGTTCTTCGGATATTTCCTGAGCGAACAGGGAAGAAAAATACTCGCGCATGGTATCTAAAGAAAGAGGGTTGTTCTCTCTTGGAGCGAACACTTCTTTCCACGGCGCTTCCCGGTGTGTCATCTCACACAGAGTGCCGGGCGAATATCTGCCCTTATCGTTCATGACAAGCCGCGCCATCTTTTCAGCGGTCTCATCAATCCGTACCTCCGAAGAAGCGGACGGAACAGGGATATATCCGCCTTTATACCCCTTGTATTCCTGATAAACGGAATTGATGACAGGCCCGTAAGCCCACGCCTCAATGGGATCCTTAAAAAGAGGCTCCTCCAGTATCGCCAGCGCGTAGCCTTGACAATAGTAAAGAAGTTTTTGAAGTTTCATGGGGGAAATATCCGTATCCGGCTCCTCCGTACCGAGCGCGGCATACTGCTCGCCGTTAAGCTTCAGGAGATACTTAGCCAATGCCTTGACGTCCACCATTCTCCTCACCTCCGCTTATGCCATTAACCACAGTGTAAGAGAATTATCACACAGGGGGCGGCGAACGTCAAGAATCCGGAGAGGTTTCGGATACCGCCCCGCCCCTACCCTCCCGGCGTCAGCGTCGGCGAAACGGCGAGTATCGTCAGCGGGTTCCGGTCGTCGATGTATATCTCGATCCCCGCGTCCCTCGCGAAGCCGTTGTCGAGCTGAATGTCGTCCTCGGTCATTTCGGGCGACCATTCCCATCTCAGTTTCCTCGCCCTCTCCCTCTCGCCGGCGGGGCAGGCCCACGCGCCGAGCGAGCGGAGCGCGTACACGTCGAGCCTCGCCTGCGCCTTCCTGTTCGGGAAGGACGCGCCGCTCCCCGTGTCGTAGTTGACGCGGAGGGTGCGGAAGCAGCTCTCGTAAGCGGCCCCCGCGTCCTCGAAGACGCTCTCCCGGACGCGTTCGGCAAGCCTCTCTACGCGCCAGCCCGAGCCGCGATTGACGGCCGCCCAGAGCTCGTCGTAACCCGCCGCCGGTATGACTGTAACGTCGCCGATATGCCCCGCCGTCTCCTGCCTCGCCCAGGCGTTTATCTGCTGCTCGTCGATAGCGCGCCGTATGAGGCGCTGCGGCGGATAATCCCTGTGCGCGAAGTACATCTCGTTGCCGTTCTGGACGAACTTCACCTCGGGCAGGTCGGCGGCCGCGAATACCGACGCCACTGTTTCGACGACGCTTCCGGTTGCCGGCCTCCATATACGCGCGCCCTTGTTGTACAGCTCGACGATCATGGCGTCCTCGCTGTTGTAGACGAAGGGGACGAGCCTGACGGGGCAGGACGCGCCGGACGTGACGGCCGCGCTGCCCAAACTCAGGAACCCCGGCCTTCGCGTAACGCCTCCGTGAGGGAGGACTATAAAGTTTTTCAGGTATCTGAGCCCGGTGGCGTAAGCTGCGAGGTCGACGCGGGCGTGCAGGAGCGGCGTTATCTCCCCTCGCGCGAAGCTGGGCTGGTATGTCCGCGGGGAACTCATATCCACTCGCTCCCCGTCCATACAAGGTCCGCCGGCGCCCTGTATAAGTCCGACCCGGCGTCCGAATATCCGTTCAGGCGTCCCGCGAGCGGAATGGCCATCGGCGTTTTAATGGCTCCCGCGGCGCGGGCCCGTTCGAGTCCGAGCATGGCGCGCTGTTCGAGGGAGCCCTGCGAGGAGACCTCGCCCGTGACGCCGCTCGTTATCTCCATAGCGAGCGAGAAGCAAAAGACGTCCTCGAAGAGCGGGTCCCACAGGTTTGTGTCCGTTATTTTCGCGGTGTACCTGATTTTGACGGAGGGATACGGGCAGCCGATCATCCTCCCGGCGACCTCGTAACGCTCCGCCGTGAAGGGGCGGCCGCCGTCCGGGCGGAGCGCGACCACCGTCAGCGGGGAGATACAGTCGGCGGGCAGGTTATAACTGTACGCCCATCCGTCGAGGCCGCTCGAAAGCTGCGCGGGCGACGCGCTTTTCCCGGCGAAGACCCACGGCTCGGCGCGGAGGAGTCTGTCGCGGACGGCCGCGAAGTGCTTGACGCACGATACGGCCTCCTCCTGCGCGTGAGCGGCGACGAGCCCGTCATAGTTAAGCGCTTCGAGCATATTCCTTTCGGACGCGGAGAGCGCGAGCCTCTTGCCGTTTATAAGGTTAACGCTTCTTTCACAGAGCATGAACACCGTTGACATAATATCGCCGCCTTTTCAACCGGGGTCAAGGGGGCTTCCGCCCCCTTGCGGGGGTGCGGGGGCGCGCATAAGCTCCGCTGACGCTTTCTGTAAGCGCGTTGCCATATGAATCGCCGACGCTGCCAATCGACGCGCGCACACCATAAAGCTCCGGCAGTTTGATGAAGTCCTTGGCGGTATATTGAGAGCCTTTGCTGTTATGGTGTATAAATTGGCGATACCACTGCATCCTGCCGGTTTCCTCATGTGAACGGCCATTTTGAACGCCGCAATCACCATGTCCCTGTCCATGCGCGCGGAAACGTTACAGCCGACTATCCTCTTCCGGCATATACGTCCGTAATGAACGCAGCGTAACACCGGCCGGTTCGGGCGGATACGTATGTGAAGTCAGTCGCCCGCAATTTATCCGGCTCCGGAGCGTTAAATTCACGTTTCACAAAATCCTCGGCAAAATCAGCGTTACTGTCCGCAATGGCCGTGCGTTTCATTTTGCCGCGCACGACGGGGACATCGGTGTGCCATAGTCCTTCGTAGGGGTTTCGCATATCGGCTCGATTCTCCGCATCAGGCCGTTTCCCTCGCGGTATGCGCGAAACTTATTTATGAACGACACTATTTGGTCGGCGGACGGCCGAGCTCGGCCGCGAAAAAAACCGAGGCGGCCCTCAGTATCGCGTTAGCACGCTTGAGCTCTGCGTTTTCGCGTCGCAGACGCCTGAGTTCTTCGGCCGATTCCGCCGTGATTCCTACTCTCGCGCCGCTGTGAATTTCAGACCGGCGCACCCGCGAGAGCACTGTGTCAAAACATCTGACACCCAACAAGGCGGCGGCGCGTTTAGCCGTTGCTTGCCTCGTCTTATACTCCGGCAGCGAGTGGTAAACAGAGTATCTTGAAAGCTATGCTTGACGAAAACCATCTCTTGCAGATAATATGCTGCGCGAAATTGCCAAGGCTCTCGATGTGAACTATCGCTCCATCTACGAGCCGACGCTTTATGCGGCTGAGGATCTCATGTATACGCTCTTTGAGCTGGACGAGCATTACGGTCTCTCCATACCTGACTTCGATGGGAAGGAGTGCATCGCATTTAACAGAAAGATTCTCGATGACTTCATCTCTGGATGGCAGCAACACAAAAAAGACCTTACTGACGAAACTATCAGCAAGGCCGAATATATGGAATGGAAACTCAACTGGCCGCAGACTGCCGATGACCTCGGCAAACACGAGCCTCCAAAACAGTGGCGCAAACCTCCGGAAACAACTGACTAAGACACGCCGTTTGGGAAGTCTGCTATCAAAACTCTAAAACGAAGCCCAAAAACACTGATTTTACTGGTGTTTTATAACTCCCGCTACTATTCCCACTCTATCGTTGCCGGGGGTTTGCCGGTAACGTCCATTACCACTCTGCCGACCATCGGGACCTCGCCGCAGATTCGTTTTGCCGCGCGCTCGATCAGCTCCCAGGGGAGGCGCGCCGAGGACGCGGTCATGGCGTCCGAGGACGTTACGGCGCGGAGCGCCGCGGTCTCGCCGTAGGTGCGCACATCTCCGGCCACTCCAACGCTCTTGACGGGCAGGAGGACGCAGAACGCCTGCCATATTTCGTCGTACAGGCCGGCGGTGCGTATCTCATCAAGGAATATCGCGTCGGCTTCGCGTAGCGCGTCAAGCCTGTGCTTTTCGACGGGGCCGAGGCATCTTATGGCGAGGCCGGGGCCTGGAAAAGGGTGCCGTTTCAGAAAGTCGCCGGAGACTCCTATAAGCGCGCCTATACGCCGCACTTCGTCCTTGAAGAGTTCGCGCAGAGGCTCCAATAATTTCATGCTCATGTCCTCCGGCAGACCGCCGACGTTGTGATGGCTCTTTATTACGTCGCCTCCGACATGCCCGCTCTCTATGACGTCGGGGTATATCGTCCCTTGGAGCAGCCATTCGGCGCCTCCTATGCGACATGCCTCGCTCTCGAAGACGCGGACGAACAGCTCGCCTATCGTCTTGCGCTTACGTTCCGGGCTGAATACGCCGGATATTGCGCCGAGGAATTTCTCGCTCGCGTTGACGTGGTGTACGCGCAGGTCCATCCCCCTGTACATCTCCATAACGCTTTTGGGCTCATCCTTGCGCATGAAGCCATGATCAACAAAGATGCAGTCCAATCTGTCACCTACCGCCTTCGAGACGAGCGCGGCAGCTACAGTCGAATCGACGCCGCCGGAAAGACCGCACACAATTCTCTCCGAAGGACCTACCTGCTCCCGTATCCCATCAATGCTTCGCGAGACCCAGTCGCCGAGCTTCCAGTTGGGCTCGCAGGCACATATGTCAAATATAAAGGCGCTGAGCATTTCGCGGCCATACTCCGTGGACTCCACCTCCGGGTGGAATTGCAGACCTGTTACCCTCTCGTTGTCGAACGAGAACGCGGCGCATGGGCCGAACTCGCTCGCCCCGAAGACGACCGCGCCTTCCGGCGGGCGTATCACCTCGTCCCAGTGGCTCATCCATACATTGACGTCGGAGGGGATGCCGCCGAGAATTTTAAGTCCGGTTGATTTGTCGAAACGAACCGTCGTCCTGCCGTACTCGCCGAGGCGTCCTTTTTCGACGCGGCCTCCGAGCTTGTGAGCCAAGAGCTGCATCCCGTAACAGATGCCGAGGACGGGGACGCCGTATTCGAGGATGGCGTCATCAAGAGCAGGGGACCCGGCGCCTGTGATGCTCATCGGGCCGCCGGAGAGAATTATGCCCTTTGGGCGGGACTCCGTTATTTTGGAAAAGGGGGCATTCCGCGGAAATATCTCGCTGTATACCTCGAACTCGCGCACCCTGCGAGCGATGAGCTGTGTGTACTGTGAGCCGAAGTCGAGTATTACGATACCGCCGCGTTTGTCTTTACAGTCCATTATTATTTAACCCCGCCTTTCGATTTCATTGAGATTATTATATTATAAAAGGCGTGTTGTGTCATTTTCTTGAAATAGGCCGCCGTTCAGGCGCGCTTTGCATGTTGACACAATATACCCTTGGTGTAGAATTGTTTCATCATGACATATCCGATTTTACATATAAATACAAAACAAATCAGAAAAAACGCGGAGGCAATTCGTGATGCCTGCGCGTCTGCCGGAATAGACTGTACGGCTGTCGTGAAGGGATATAACGCGCTCTCCGAGATTACATCGGCGTTGTATGACGCCGGTTACAGGTCCTTTGCCAGCTCGCGTCTGCCGCATCTGCGCGCCGTAAAAAGCTGTTTTGAAGTCGAGACTATGGCGATTCGCATACCGATGCTCTCCGAGACAGATAATCTCGTAGATTGCGCGGATGTCAGCCTCAACTCAGAAATTGAGACGATAAAACGAATAGACGAGGAAGCCCGCTCACGGAACAAAACGCACAAAATAATACTCATGCGCGACCTTGGGGATCTGCGCGAGGGGATAATCGATGAGGAACGTTTCATGGAGACTGCCGTATTTATTGAAAATAACTTACGGAATATACACCTGCGCGGTATAGGTTCCAACCTCTCCTGTTACGGGTCAATCACGCCGACCGCCGAAAACCTCTCGGTGCTCGTGTCGAACGCTCGCGAGGTTGAACGGGCGATTGGGCGCAAATTGGATGTCGTATCGGGCGGGGCAAGCACGTCATTGTACTTGTCGGTAACCGGCGAAATGCCTGAGGGCATAAACCACCTTCGCGTGGGAGCGGCGAATTTGCTGCGCTCCGAGGCGCGCGACATCCCAGAGGGATCGCTTGAAGGCTTGACTGACGACGCATTCATATTCGAGGCCGAAATAGTGGAAATAGGCGAGAAGCCAACGCGCCCGACAGGCAGGCTTGGGCTGAACGCTTTCGGAAACGTAAGGACTTACGAGGACAGAGGGATAAGACGCAGAGCCATACTCGCCGCAGGAGCGTTCGATATTGCAGATTACACGAAACTGATACCGATCGACGAAGGAGTTACGTTGCTCGGGTGCAGCAGCGACCATTTAATTGCCGACATACATGACAGCAAAGAACGGTATAGACTCGGCGGCACAATATCCATGACGATGACGTATCAATCCGTGCTCTTCGCCACCGCGAACAACCTCGCAGAGAAAAGATTTATAGAGTGATAACCCTTGATGAAGAAACTAAGCGGCCGACAAGGCTCAATTCTTCGCCGGTCGTCCGCTTATGCCGGGGGCGAGGAGCCCCTGCAGTTTATGTTATGATTGTTTTATAATCCCAATCAACTCATCAGGCGAATCAATTATTACGTCGGCGCCGTTAGCAACGAGTTCTTCTCTTGAACGGAAGCCCCACGTTACTCCTATGGCGCAGCAGCGCGCGTTTTTTGCGGTCTGCATGTCGACGCCGCTGTCCCCGCAGAAGGCGCATTCGTCGGGAGTTGCGGAGAGAGCTTGCATTGCCGTTATCGCTATGGTCGGATCGGGCTTTACAGGCAGCCCCTTTGTGCTTCCGGCGACATGTGAGAAGGTTCCCTCGCCGAATATCTCTGTTATTAAATACCGCGTCTGAGCGTCGGGCTTATTTGACGTAACGGCCAGATTGACGCCTCGGTTTTTCAGCAGCGCTATCATATCGATTATCCCGTCATAAGGGCGCGTCTTGTCCAAAATGTGAGCATTATTATAGCGGGCGATGAACTCCTGCGCTAATTCCTCTATCTCATCATCCTTAACTTCATTTTCGGGGATTATCCTCTTTATCAGGTTTGCCGCTCCGCTGCCGACGAACAGCTTATAAGCGTCTCTTTCGTGAGTCGGCCAGCCGTGACTTTCCAAGACATGGTTAGCGCTGTCCGCCAAGTCGTCAAGCGTATTCAAGAGGGTTCCGTCGAGATCGAACAATATCGCCTTTTTCATCGTTACCCCTTAGGTTCCCGACAATAAATCGATTTTCCCATAATCCTTGCGCTCTCCCTCGTAACATGCTAATATACACTCAATATCGGCTTTGCGCAGGGAACCCAGTCCCGCGCGGCGAAGAATTGTGAATCCCGCCAGGTTCGGAAGAAAGCAACGGTAAGCAAACCTCTTCGGGTGCCGCGGTTACTCTGGGTCCCCTGCGGAAGGCCGGTTAATCTTTACCTCCGGAGTTCTTCTGCAAACTTTCCTCTAACGCCGCCGAGAAAAGCGAGTATTCCATCTTTGACGCCCCATTGTAGAATATCATTCCGGCGTTTACCTTCGGACTGAGAGCCGCCCTGATGCCCTCGTCGAAAGCGTCCTGCGGCAATGTGATGATGCGGCCCATAACAGTCTTTGCGTTTGCGCCGAGCGTCTCGGGCAGCAGCAACTGTATATTACCGTTCGGCAACAGAAAACCGCAGTCTGTGTTTCGCAAAGACTGAGCCACCTTCGTGGCGAACGCGATGAATACCATCTTCTTCTGCTCGTCTGATATGTCGACCTCCGCCGAGGGGGTCAGCTGCAACGCCGCCAAAATTCCCGACAGGGGACGTTTGTAGCGCTGACTGCGCTCTATCTCCTGCGGCCCCCTGAACTGACGATACTCTTCGACGTAGAGCCCGGTATCCTTGTCGAGTACGCTTATTCCTCTTTGCTGCGGAACCTGCGCTTCCTGTTTCTGCGGCGCGCAATTCGGTGTGGGGAGGAGCGAGAAATAAAAATACCCCCCGTCCTTAACCTGCGAGATCCACCATTTGCCGGACGAGAACGTCGCCGTTTCATCGTCGATAGGCAGTATCTCGGTTATCGGCCCGCCTATCAGGTCATCGGGCGAACCTCCGATTGCCTCGCAAAATTTCGCGGAGGGGTTCAGTATCAAACCGCTCGCGTCCGTTATGCAAATCGGAAGTTCAAGTTTTGATACGAGGCCATCGATAAGATTCTCGCGCGAAACGTCAGGCGAAGCATCGCGCGCGCGCGCCGCTTGTACCGGAACGCCGCTCGTAGCGGATGTGAACGCCAGGAAAAGCCCGGCAAGGAAAACGAGAATACCTACGAGGGACAGGAGCGGCGAACCGGCGTGAAGAGGCACCACCGAAAGCAGCAACCCCTGAGCCAAACAACCTATGGGGACATTGTGAGAATTGTCGCCTCGCTGAGATATAAAAAATACTGAAATCATACATACACACAGATAAGCCGATATTGCGACACCCCACAAAACCACCGGGATTTTGACGGCGGAGGAAGGATTGCGCAACAACATGACAGGCAACAGGAGCATAAGAGAAACGACCGGCGGAAAAGACAACCACCTCAGCACCGATACAAGCACCGTCCTTTACAGACAAACATTATGTATTATGATTTTTATCGTTACCCCTCAGTTTCTTAACAAACCAACCTTTCCTCAAAAGTACGAGAGAAACGCTTCCCTACTCAAACCCCGATATTCAGATTTTAACACAGAAATTCTATTTTGGCGATTTAATCGGGGCTTCTTTGCAAAAACAAATACTTTTTGTGCCTGATATTTATTCCGCGAGACCTCAAACCACAGGTTAATAAATTTTAATCAAGATAAATCAGCTCTATGAGCGATCTCAAGTGATTTTAACCTTGCACCCGATGGGTGAAACAGCGCGGGGTAAATATATCTGTCCTTCATAGCGGCCTCCTTTTGGCTAAAACTGAATGCCGGATTGTTTGGAACTCTTCTCGTTCGCGCTTAGAGTTATAAGATGGGTTAATCAGCGGCCGCTTAACTTATGCCACTATCCTTATCCTGCTCCCGGCAGTCGTTTTCTCAACCTGTATCTGTTTGTCAATCCTCTCGCGGAGCTCGGCGACGTGAGATATTATTCCAATAACGCGTCCGCCGCCCGTCATATCGGAGAGCGTTCTGACCGCAAGTTCCAGGACTTCGGCATCAAGAGAGCCGAAACCCTCGTCAATAAACATTGCGTCAATCCGTATGCCGCCCGCGCTTTGCTGAACAACATCAGATAATCCGAGCGCAAGCGACAGCGAAGCCATAAACGATTCGCCGCCTGATAAGCTGTTAGCGGAACGCGGCTTGCCTGTGTATGCGTCCAGAACTTCAAGTTCCAAGCCGGAACGACGGCGGGCGTCATCGATTTCTGTCTTCCTCAAAAGCGCGTAGCGGTTTTGGCTCATAAATTTCAGGCGCGAGTTTGCGGCGGAGAGCACGCGCTCAAAGTACGCCGTCTGCGCGTAAGTTTCAAAATCAAGCCTGCCGTTCGCCGTATCAGACAATTGCTTGACGGCGGCATACTGCTTTTCGAGTTTCGCGAAGCGTTCCGCGCTATGCAGCAATTCTTTACGAACCAGCTCTGTTTGTTCAAGGCGGCTCTTTACTTCATCACGCTTAACGCGAAGCTCAGATATTGCCGCATCGAGCGATTCCGCTTCGTCCGCGAGTTTTTCCAAGTCCGGCTTTGCCTTATCTGAGGTTTCAGCCCTGAGCCTCTTAATTTCAGCATCGAGACGTTCGCCCTCTTTTTCGTAGCCGGCAAGCTGTTTAATGATTTTGGTAAGTTCGTCTTCTGTAACGAGCGCGGCAATATACTCCGCCTTGTCAGCAAAGTTATGGGATTGCAGAGCTTCTGAATATGCTGACTGAGCTTCGTCACGGAGCTTTATTTGTTCCCGTTCACGCCGTTCCCGTTCGGTTACTAAAGCGAGCGCGGCTTTGTGCGCCGCATCGGCGTCGGCATTGCGTTTTGCCGCCGTTTCACGACTCTTTATAAGTTCGGCAAGAGTACGCTCATCAGCTTCTTTCCGAGAAGTCAGTTCTTTTGTCTTAGCTTTTGCTGCCGCGAAGGTTTCCGCCAGTCGTTTTCCCGCGTTATCCCAGGCCGCATCGGGCGCAAACTCTGCAAAATCCGCCATGAACCGCTTGATGAGGGTATCGGCCGAGGATTTGAGTTCTGTACATTTTGGCGTGAGTTCATCACGTTTCTTTGTTACACTGTCCCAATGGGCAGTTAATTCAGACAGCGCTTCTTCATCCGCCGCCTTTTTGGCGGTGAGTGTTTTCACCGCAGACTGAGCGGCGGCAAGAGCGCCGGAGAGCAACGCCTCTGCCGTTTCCAAAGCTGCGTCAGGAACAAACTCCGATAAGTCAGCGAGAAAACGTTTTGAAAGCGTTTCGACTCGCCCTATCAGGTCGGAACACTCAGAGGTTTTTGCGTCGCGCTTGCCGCGGGCCTTATCCGCCGCGTCCTTTCCCTTTTTAAGTTTGCCCTCGGAAATATCATCGCCGGCAGGACAAGCCGGGGCGGGATGCTCCGCAGAGCCGCAAACAGGACAAGGTTCGCCGCTTTGTAAAGTCCTTGCCAATAATCCGGCTTGCCCGCGCAGAAACCGCTCGTTCATCGCTTCATAACCGGCGTTCAAGGCGGCATAATCAGTATTCAGTGTTTCAAACTCGGCTTGCAGTTTCCCTAAATCAGCCTGCGCCTTCACGATTGCCGCATAGTCGGCTTGTAAAGCGGTCAGCTTCGTCAGCAGGTTTTCGGCTTTTTCATGCTCCTGTTTCAGCTTTTCAAAGGAGGTTTGCGTATCCGCAAGCGACGGCAGCCCCGCTATGCTTTTCAGAATCTCGGATAGCTCTGTTTGCAGAGTATCAAGCTCTTTCAGTTTCTCTGTTATATCGTCGCGGTTTGTTTGCAATGAGGTCAGTCTTTTAAGTCTTGCGGTCTCCTGTTCCCATTCTTGTTTCAGTTTATCAAACGCCGCCTGTTTTTCGGCAGGCGAGAGCAGTTCTGCAAATGCCTTTTTAGCCGCCTCCGTTTCAGCAAACGCTGTTTCCGCGTTTGTCTTTGCTGTTACGAGTTCAGATTGCGCCATCACATACCGCCTGCCGGTTTCGGAAGCCTTGTCAGCGAGGGGTTTTACACGGCGCAAAGCGATTTCCCCGCGAGCGCGGCGCTCTCCGAGCAGTTTCATCTCGTCGGCTTTCGCTGAATGTCCGGCGAGAGAGGCAAGAGTTGTGTCAAGGTCGCTGAACTTTTTGGAGAGTTCCTCCGCAACGGCTGTTTGCGCCGCAATATCTGTTTTTTGCTTTTCGTATACGCCGAGGTTTTTGTCCGCTTCTGAAAGCGCGGCTTTGTCAATTTTAATCTGAGCCTCCCATTCGGTAAATTGCTCCTCACGCTTGTATGGGTCAATTTCGCGGCGTTCAAAGTCACGGCGGCATATGTCCAGTTCGCCATTCAAATCCTTCGCCCGTGATTTCAGGCTCTCCTGGAAGTATTTAAGCGCGCCTGTACCGAAAATGCGGCGCAATATCTTTACTCTGTCATCTGTGCCGCTCTGCAAAAAGCGCAGGAAGTCGTTCTGAGCTATCATCACGATTTGCGCGAACTGCTCTCGGTCAAGCCCGACTATCTCGGCTATTTTGGATTTGACCTCGCTGTCCCTGCCTAAAGTGGTTTTGTCAGAAAGGGTGAGGGCAGTGCTGTCTGTATAAGAAACTTCGCCTGTCCGCGCTATATGCGGTATTATAGTTCGGGTGATATTGTACGGGCTATCGCCGACCGCAAAATCCAAATTGACAAATGTTTTGACGCGGCCCTCCGCATAGTCGCTGCGCAGCATCCGGTATCTATTGCGCGATGTACCGCTTGCCTGCCCAAAGAGAGCATAGGAAATCGCGTCAAAGATGGTAGTCTTGCCTGAGCCCGTTTCGCCGGTAATCAAGTACAGCCCGTTTGCGCCGAGCTTTGTGAAATCAATGGTCTGTGTGTCGGCATAAGAGCCGAACGCGCTTATGGTCAATTTAAGAGGTTTCATCCTTCGTCCTCCGTCTCCTGCGCCCCGAGGGGTATTTCAAGCAGTTCACGAACGATTGCCATTTGTTCCCCGCTCATCACCGTACCGCTGACTTCATGGAAAAACTCACTGAACAGGTCATACGGCGACAAAGACCCTGCCTTTTCGGAATCAGCGGATACTGTCCCCAAGTCAATGCTTGTCCGGGAATTTTCAAAGTCTAACACCATTACATTCGGGTAAACGCCGCGGAGCTTGCCCATCGGGTCGATTATTTCTTTCTCGTCAGTGAGAATAACCCGAAGATAATCTTCCTTATCCGCTTGCGAAGATATTTCCTCACTCGTTAAAATATCAAGTTCTCCTTTTATCTCGCGCATATCGCGGAGCGGCGTGAGAGGAAGTTTCGTGACGGTTATGCCGCCTTTTTCACGGAGTTCCGCAAGCGATACCGACTTCTCCTGCCGCCATTCCGAGAAGGAGTATTTAATCGGCGAACCGGCGTAACGGATATGTTCATAACCGACTGTCTGCGCTCCGTGCAGGTGCCCGAGCGCGACGTAATCAAAGCGGCTTACCAGCTCCGCGTTGATTGCGTCAAGCCCTCCGACCGGGTTCAGCTCAGACTCACTCCGCACCGGATTTTCGCCCGCTTTTGTGAAGAACTGGTGCGATACAAGCACATTGCGGGCGGTATAATCTATTGAAGCGGATTCCAAAGCCGCCGCGAGCGCGTCACCGTAGCTCTCTATCTCACGCTCCGCAAACATCTCGCGAACCGACGCGGGCTTGATAAACGGCAGCAGCCGGAAATTCACCTCACCGTACTCGTCCGTAAGCGTTACGGTGCGCAGCGTACCGTCGAAGGCGCCGCATAAGTGAATGCGCTTGTCGGACAGCAGGCGGCTTGCGTAGCTCAAACGCTCCGGTGAATCATGGTTGCCGGAGATAAGCAGCACGGTTACATCTTCATGGGAAAGCTCCGTGAGAAAATCGTCAAATACCCGCACCGCTTCCACGCCCGGCACAGCGCGATCGTACACATCGCCCGCGATTAGCACGGCGTTTGGGCGTTCCTTTTGTATATATCCGATAACCTGCCTAAAAACGTGCCGCTGCTCCTCAATCATTGAGAAGCCGTTCACGGTTTTGCCAATATGCAAGTCGGCAAGGTGCAGGAGTTTCATAGGCTACTCTCCCTCGATTTCAGATTATACGGTATAGACATTCTCAGGATTCGTTAATCCCTCCGGAATGATTTTACCATCATTAGACGCTATAATCACGGCGGTATCGCTCTCCAGCGGTATCAAGCCTGAAGCCTCAAGCCTCAGCCCGGTAATAATATCCCTGATCCGGGCCGACGGAAATATCCGGCCGTTGTAGGTGTTGGCGAGCATGTTAAGATCAAACAGCGCGGCCTTTTGCGGGCAATGTTCCGGAAAGAAGTCGTGAACGATTATGGCTCCGCGTGCCTCCAAGCGTTCCGCCGCTTGTGAAAGCAGAAATTCAGCCTCTTTCTCTCCGGAGGCGTGAATTATGTTGGACAGGATTATGAGCCCGAATTTTCCGGATTCCGGCCACGGTTCCAATGCGTTAGCGGGCAGATACCCGCACCTGTCGTCAACTCCGCGCGATGATACGTATTCCATCGTTATGCCGATGATTTCAGGAATATCCATGAGCACGGCGCGCGCTTGAGGGTATTTTTTGAGCAGCGCCGCGCTGATCGCCCCTGAACCGGCGCCGACGTCGAGGATTCTCACGCCGCGGTCCGGCTTTAAGCCATCGATAATCGGGAGAAGTTCCTCCGCTTTCATAATGGCGGTGCCGTCCATCGCTGATATGTACATCCTTCTGCGGGTTTCAAGCTCTCTTTCGTCAGGAAGCCCGCCGGAATCCGAAAAAGCTGTCCGCCCTCCTGCTCTGAGATTATCGCTTAATCCGCGCCACGCGCCGGCGAGATATTTCCGCCACAGGATCAGCCCGCCCATGTAATGCGGTGAGCCGCGCAAAAGGTACTTTCCGGCGATTGCCGAATTTACATATCTGCCGTCGTATTCTTCAGCAAGGCGGAGAATTTTCAGCGCGGACAGGAATCGTCCTAACGCCTCCTCATCGAGACCGGATTCCCGGGCGAGGGAGGGCAAATCTCCCCCGCCTCGCTCCAGCGTTTCAAACAAATCCAACTCCAGCGCGGTAAAAAGCGCCTGTGATTTCCAATAAGCCGACGCCAAATCTTCGACGTACTGCGCGCCGTTTTTTTGCGGGCCGTAATTGCGCGGCTCATCCATCTTGTGTTACCCCCGCCTGCTCAAAGGTCAGCACTCCTGAAATCACTCTCGCCGCGCTCTCTACTATATTCATGGCGAGAGCGGCTCCGGTTCCCTCGCCAAGGCGCATGTCCAAATCCAAAAGGGGCCTTAATCCGAGCTCTTCCCACATGGCGCGGTGTCCCGCTTCCGCCGAACGGTGAGCGGGGATAATATACCCCACACACTCCCGCGAGATCCCGCGGGCGATCATCGCGCCCGCCGTGGAGATGAACCCGTCAACGATAACCGGGATTTTACGGCTTGCCGCGCCGAGGATAAGCCCGGCTATGCCGCCGATCTCGAAGCCGCCGACCTTTGACAGCACATCGATCGCGTCGTTCGGATCGGGCCGGTTTACGGCTATCGCTCTTTCGACAGCCGTGATTTTTCGCTGAAGCCCGGCATCGTCCATACCGGTTCCCCTGCCCGATGCGTCCTTAGCCGGGATATTGCCGATAACCGACAAGATCGCGCTGCTGGGGGTTGTGTTGCCTATCCCCATATCACCTGTGCCGAGGAGCTCCGCACCGTCGTCTATGAGCTCTATCGCCGTCATCGCGCCGCGCTCGACGGATATTACGGCCTGCTCACGTGTCATCGCGGGTCCCCTTGTCATATTCCGCGTGCCGGGCGCGATTTTGCGGTCAATGACTTTGCCTGCGCTCACAAGCCCCGACAAATCGGCGGCCGCGCCCATGTCAACCACCGCGACGCTCGCGCGCGCGGCTCCGGCAAGCACGTTTACAGCAGCGCCGCCCCTCGCGAAATTCGCAATCATCTCCCCTGTCACGCTTTGAGGAAAAGCGCTCACTCCCTCCTCCACAACTCCATGATCTCCGGCCATCGTAACTATGACTTTTTTCGCGACGGACGGGGAGAGGGTTCGGCGCATGGCGGCAAGTTCGCGGGCAATTTCCAACAGCCGCCCTAAACTGCCGCGCGGTATTGCAAGCTTGTCCAAATGCTCGGCGGCGGCTCTCCGCCAATCATCGCTCGGCGGCTCAACAGCCGAGGTAATTTCGAGTAATTTCACAGCACAGACCTCCCTCTGATTACGCCGCGCCGAAATATTCGGCTGCGATCTGACAGGCGCATTTTTCGCCGCAGACCTCGCACTTCCCGCCGTCATGCCCGGCGGCGCTCAGGCGGTCGGGGTACATGGCGAGCTCGATCTGCCGGTTCACGTCGAGGGCAGCTCTCGCCTTCGACATCTCCAACGCGCGCTCCCACGCGCCGTTCCTTTTTCTGGAGACATCGGCGGCGTTCGCGGCGATCTTCGCTGAAATAACGCCCGTGCGCACATCCTCTTCGTTGGGCAGGCCGAGGTGCTCCGCCGGAGTGAGGTAGCAGATGAAATCCGCGCCGTGAAGCCCGGCCCACGCCCCGCCTATCGCCGCCGTTATGTTGTCGTAACCTGGCGCGATGTCGGTGGACAGGAAGCCGAGTATAAAGTAAGGCACGTCGTGGCAGAGGCGTTTCTGGAGCAGCAGGGTGCTTTCGATGTGGTTGAGCGGCACATGCCCCGGCCCCTCTATCATAACCTGAACACCGGCGTCGAGCGCGCGTTTGGCGAGCTCCCCCGCCAATATAAGCCCCTTGAGTTGGATAGCGTCGAGGGAATCGGCGGTGCAACCCGGTCTCACCGCGTCGCCTATGCTCAGTGTTACATCGTGACGGCGCATTATGTCGAGCAGGCGGTCGAATTGCTCGTAAAGCGGATTTTCGCGCTGATTGTGCAGCATCCACGCGGTCATAAACGAACCGCCCCGGCTGACTATTTCGGTGACTCTGCCCGTGCGCCTCAATGTTTCGATTATGTCCATCGAAAGAGCCGAGTGTATGGCCATGAAATCCATGCCGTCGGCGGCTTGCTGTTCGATTATGTCAAAGAGGTCGTCCGGCTTCATGTTGACCACGCCGCCATCTTTTTTGATGGCGTTCACACCGGCCTGGTAGAGCGGCACGCAGCCGACCGCCACGTTAGCGAGGCGCAGCGTCTGGCGGCGCATTTCGTCTATGTCGCCGCCCGTGCTCAGATCCATGAACGAGTCACAGCCGGCTTCCTCCGCTATTCTGAGCTTGCTGGCCTCCATGTCGCGCTGGGCGCGGTCGTTCGACGTGCCGATCAGGGCGTTCACCTTGACGGACAAGCCCTTGCCTATAGCGCAGATATTGGAGCGGCGCCGGTTTTTGTTCTTAGGTATCACTATCGTGCCCTCGGCTACCCCGGCGCGTATGTACTCCGCGCTCACGCCTTCCTTACGGGCGGCAATTTCCATCTCCTCGGTTATTTTTCCCGCTCTCGCGCTTTCCATCTGTGTCATTTTATTTATAAACCTCCTCAGCACTCATGAACGTTGGCTATGTCAAGATACGCCGTTACGATCTCCATCGCGCAGTACGGGCCGCACATTGTGCATTTGGACGAGAACGCCCCGCTCCTGTCCTTCCAGACGTTTTCGCAGGTTGCCGGATCGACGGAGAGCTTGATTTGCGCGCCCCAGTCGAGTTTTTTGCGGGCCACGGAGAGTTCGCGGTCCCACCTGACGGCCCCCGGCATACCGCGTCCGAGGTCGCCGGCGTGGGCTGCTATCCTCGCCGCTATCACGCCCTCGCGGACCTGCTTCGAGTTCGGGATGCCGATATGCTCGGCGGGGGTGACGCAGCATATAAATTCCGCCCCCGCCCACGCGCTGATCGCCCCGCCTATTGCCGCGCTTATGTGGTCATACCCCGCTGCCGTATCGGTCACGAGCGGCCCGAACACGAAATAAGGCGCGCCGTGACATAACCTTTTCTGGAGCGCGATCGTGGTTTTAATCTGCGCAAGCGGCACATGCCCCGGCCCTTTAACCATCACCTGTACGCCGACCGCCTGAGCGCGGGCGGTCAATTCGCCGAGTATCACGAGCTCATGCACCTGCGCGCCGTCCAGCGAGTCGCTGAGACAGCCCGGTCTCATACCGTCGGCGAAACTGAGCGTCACGTCGTACTTCGCGGCGATTTCGAGCACGTCGTCAAAGCGTTCGTAAAGCGGGTTTTCCCTGTCGTTGTGAAGCATCCAGCCGATGAGATGCGAGCCTCCGTAGCTCACCAACGGGTCAACCCTCCGTTCGCGCTTCGCCCTGTCTATTACCTCGCGCGTTGTGCCGCAGTGGAGGGCGATAAAATCCACGCCCCCTTTGGCGTGGCGTTCGATCATTTCCAGAATATCGCCGTCGGTCATTTTGAGCGACGAACCGTATTTTTTCGCCGATTCCGCGAGCGTCTGGTAGAGCGGCAATGTGCCGACGGGCTTTTTGCTTATAGCTAGCGTTTTGCCCCTCATCGCTTCAATGTCGCCGCTGACGCTGAGGTCCATCAGCGCGTCCGTCCCGGCGTCGAGGGCGGCGCGGATTTTTTCGATTTCGCCCTCAATGCTCGAGTTGCCGCCGTACAGACCTACGCTGGCGCTGACCTTCGCGGTAAGCCCTGTCCCCACCGCCAAGGGCTCGGCCGCTGAATTTATATTGCTGCCCAGCACGACCGCGGTTCCGTTCGCCACGCCCTCGCGGATTTCCTCCGGCGAAACACCCTCACGTTCCGCCGCCCGTTTGATTTTTTCTGTGATTTCCCCGTTTATGGCTCGCTGCCTGAGAAGCCGCATATCACAAAACCCTCCTATTTGATTGAAATATAATAAAAAAAGCCCACAACCCAAAATGAGTTGTGAGCTTTACCATCAATCACAAAGATCGTTCGGTCAACGGCAGGTTTCCTGGCTCCCGGATCACCGCGCGAAACACCCTTCCCGGAAATAACTTCCAGTGGATAAATTGTTTGCGCTAACCGGATACAGTGGCGGGTCCGCAACTTTTACAAGGAGAAATCCCTGTTTGTTTTCCCTATTACCCCTCTTAACGAGGGCACCGTTCCTATGTACGATATGTAAGTTTAAGTGGAGAATACAGCATAAAATCAGCTTTGTCAATATCCCCGGCAGTCCGTCGGAGATAATTTTCCATCCATGCCGTTTTGACATTCAGTCAAATCAGCCGAGCAATTACCCCCGCGCGATCTCCAGCATGTCCGCGAGCATTCCCTGCGCCGTCTCCCTTGCTCCCGCGCCGGGTCCGACTATTGTTACGTCACCGAGGTTGTCCGTCGTGAGGCATACCGCGTTCGCCGCGCCCATGACGCCGGCAAGCGGGTGAGTGATGTCTATAGCCTGCGGCCCGACGTAGCCGGTGATTCCGCCCTCTTCCCGTTTCACTCCGGCTATGAGCTTGACGCGTCTGCCCTCCGACGCGGCTTTCTTTATATCCTCGGGCGTAACGCCCG
Organism: Synergistales bacterium; assembly: GCA_026002695.1. Lineage (GTDB taxonomy): Bacteria > Synergistota > Synergistia > Synergistales > Synergistaceae > BOCB01. Next base: position 9,062 of record BOCB01000011.1, on the reverse strand, counting down.
TTATGCCGACGCGCTTCACTTCCCCAACGCTTATCTTCACGCCGAAGAACGCCTGCGCCATTATGCAGACCTTAACCGCCGCGTCGAAGCCCTCGACGTCGCCCGCCGGGTTAGCCTCCGCGTAGCCGAGGCGCTGCGCTTCCGTTAGCGCGCTCGCGTAGCTCGCGCCGCTCTCCATCATCGTCAGTATGTAGTTCGTTGTGCCGTTGACTATGCCCTCGGCGCGGCTGATCTCACAGCCGGCAAGAGCGTCGCGCGTCAGGTTCAGCAGGGGCGTTCCGCTGAGCACGCTGCTCTCGTAACGCAGCTTGACACCATTGCCCTGCGCCAGCTTTTCGAGCCCGGCGAGGTCGAAGCCAACCCCGCCCTTGCTGCTCGTCACCGCGCAGGCACCGCTCGAAAGAGCCGCCCGCAGTATCCCGAGGCTCGGCTGACCGGTCTCGTAGTTGGTCGGCGTCGCGTCGCACACGATGTCGAGCTGGAGCGAGCCAATCAGCTCATCGGGGGTAAAACGCTTTGATGAAGCGCTGCCCATAGAGAAAAGGTCGCCCTTCTCAGCGAGGTTTTTCAGAACTTCGTCCGGGTTGAGCCCGTGCGGCGACTTGACCGTTCCCTTTAAGTAGTCCGATATAAGGCATAGCTCAAACAAAAATCCGTACTTGTCCTCAAGCCAGTCCCTCTTGTCGCGCAGCAACTCCACAAGCCCTCTGCCGACCGTCCCGCATCCGAACAAACCTATTTTTTTAACAGCAGACATAATAATATAGTCCTCCTAATGAAATACTGATTTATCTTACCCCGCCTATCGGGTATACAAGGCTCGAAATGTTGTCTATGAGCAGGCTCGACTTCGGTCTGTTCTTTATCTCGCGGCCCGGGCGCAGGCTTGTAACAGCCATTTTTCCTATCACGGCCCGGCCGGCCTTGCCGTCCGGCGTGTTCACGCGCACACCCCACGCGTTGTGCGCGATGACCGGCTCGCCGTTGTAAACGCCGATGTAAAGCATTATGTGCCCTGACATGTGTATCAGCGTCGCGAACGGTACGCCGCTCTCTGTTATAATCCGTATCTTGCTGTCGGGAGACTGACCTCTCAGGGGTACGGACACGCCCGTCTTTGCCTGCTCGCCGGAGTTCCGCGGCAGCCAGACGCCGAATACCGCGAAGTAGTCCTTAGTCGCCGCCGAGCAGTCGCGCGCGCCGCCGCTGCCTCCCCACCCGTATGGCTCGCCGAGCATCTCGCCGACCGCTCTCGCAGCCAGCTTATACGTGAACGGCAGGGGAAAGGGCGCTGTGTCGCCCGGCCTCGGTTTATAGCGCACAAGCCTTGCCGTGCCGTCGGGATCCCTTGCGGGCACAAGAACGCTGTCTCCGTCCAACGGGAATATCGCGCCCATTTTTATAAGGATGTTCCTTCCCTCTATCGATGCGCGAACGTTGTCTTTAACGAACACCGAATAAGAGGCGTACATATATCTGTCCTTGAAGTCCTCGTCGACGAACGCGGCTTTCTCGCGCTCCACCCAGCCGATGAATGAACCTGTCGCCGCAAAAAGCCACTTGCCTCCGCGCGACTCCGCGATCACCGCGAGCGGATCGCCCGGCTTTATCGCGGAGTTCTGAAGCTCATCGGCTTTGAGCAGACCTCGCGCGCCCACAGCCGACGCCGCCGAGCCGTACAGGGGCGTGTTGGCGGGCAGCAGCCTCGCGTCCGCGTCAGCCACGCATATGGCGCTTCGCAGAGGCAGCCGGACGCTCACAGTCCCGTCCTCGATGAGGCTTGCCATTAATTTGGGGGGGAAGGGTTTGCCGTCGCCCGTGAAGTATGTCTTTTTGGCGAAGGCGTTCCCGAACGACGCGAGTTTGTCAACGGATATATCGAGGTACGCAAGATCGGCCTCCGTCCAAGGCATGAAAAACCGCGTCCTGTACTCGCCCGCGTAGACGAGCTGTTCATCGTAGGGGACGATCGGCCTGTCCGGAGCGGCGGTCAGGTAAGCGTCCATCCTCTGAGGGAAACGCCCGATATCCTCGACGCCCCGCGCGGCAAACGCGGACGTACATGAAGCAAATAATATGAGAGAACCCATAACGAGCGCGAATAGATTATGTATAAAATTCCTCACTGCAAACCTCCCGAAATATTATTTATTAAAATACAGTAGGGGCGGCATCCTGCCGCCCGTTTTTTAACCTCTGCCGCCCGTTCTTCAGCCCCCGGCCGCACGATTCACCTTGGCCAACCTGATACTCATGTTACGGCATTTTACCACACATTGCCGAGATGCGCGTACTTTAATTTCCCTTCGGCGATCCTCTTGAATTTTTTCATCAGCCCGACATCGGTCGGAGGCGCGTCATATTTGTACGCCGGAAAGTATCTCGATATGTGCAGCGGCATACTGACCGAGACACCCGCTATCCAATCGATCATCGCCTCGAAATCGGCCTCGTCGTCGCTCACCCCGGGAACAACGAGGTTGGTCAGCTCAACGTGAACCCCGCCGCCCGCGAGGCGCTCCACGTTATCCGTCACGGCGCGAAGCGTCCCGCGCCCGCCCGACAGACCGTCGTAATTTTTCTCGCCGAACGTTTTAATGTCTATGTTCATGGCGTCAATTACGGTGATCAATTCCTCGCACACCTCGCGCGAGAACGAGCCGTTCGTGACCATGACGGACGCTATGCCCTCGTCCTTGAGCGCGCGCGCCGCGTCCGCAATGTACTCCGCTTGAAGGGTCGGCTCGTTGTACGTATACGCCACCGACGGAACGCCGAGCCTGCGCGCCGCGGCGGCGAGCTCCTCCTTCGGTACCTCCCTCAGACCGGAGGCAACGAGCTTCATGTCGGGGGCGGAGAGCGAGTGATTTTGGCAGAACCGGCAGGAAAAATTGCATCTGACGCCGCCGAGGGAGAGTATCCTGCTGCCGGGCCTCCAGTGATAGAGCGGCTTCTTCTCTATCGGATCGACGGCTATCGACGCGAATCTGCCGAGATACGGCGACACAAAGCCGTCCTCCGAAAAGCCCCTCGCGCCGCACAGCCCCGTCCCGCCCCTTTTTATCAGGCAGCCGTGAAAACAGAGACCGCATTGCGCGGCGTCCCCGCTCGCGGTCCACCAGCGAGGCCGTGAGGACATTAGACCGTGGGGGCGCTGCCCCCGCACCCCCGCAAGGGGGTGCGTGCCCCCCTTGGCCCCGTTTGAAAAGTCAAAAGCAGGAGCGGCCATTGGTCGCCCGATTCAGCTTTCGCCTTCATTTTTCTGAATATCTATCAACGGTGAAGCGCTCGATCACTGCTCCGTTAATGTCGTGTATTCCGGCTTTGCGGGCGGCTATCTCCAACTGATACTCTGCGGTGCCGACGCCCTCCAAGTCGGGCAGCAGAACGCCGCGCCTGTAGCCGGACGAGACTATCACGCCCCACTTCTTCGGGTCGAGCTCCGATATATCCCTCACAGGCTCCGGCTCGCTCAGAACATCGACTGAAAATACCAGCCCGTCCAGCTCGCGCGCCTCTATCGGGTCAAACCTCGGATCCCTCGTCGCCGATGAGACGGCGTTCGCCATTATCTCCGCGTCCAATCGCGGTTTAACCGGCTCTATCGTTCCTATACAGCCGCGCAGGTCTCCGTTATTCTTCTTTATCGACACGAAGCAGGCGCGCGGTATGTTCCATATGCCGCCATCGGGCGCTATCTCCAAACCGGAGGACAGCTCCTTCTCGTGAGTGAGAAACCTACGCACGGTTTCCCTCGCCAATACTACATACGGATGCGGTTCGCCCATCTCATACAGCCTCCCCCACAGCGTTGCAGTAACCCACCCCGAACGGCCCTTCATAGGATAATACGTCTATGCGCCAGTCGAGTTCCGCGCAAAGCCCTATCATCGCCAGCACTGAGCGAAGGCCGCACTCACCGGCGTCCTCTATGAACGAGCGGCGCATTTCGAGCAGCGAGGCCGCGTCCCTCGCCCTAAGTGCGCTGACGACTGCGGCGTCGAACTCGGCTCCGCGGGGACTGTATCCTGCGGGAGCTCCCTGCTTCAATCTGTGCGACAGGTCGCCGCTCGCCAGCAGTGCCCACTTTTTCCCGTCGTCGTAACCCGCGAGGGTTCTTCCGAGCGAAAAGGCGTCCTTGATGCCGAGCCCTATGGGACTTGATAATATAACGTCCGGCAGATTCTTGAAGCGTTCCCTCAAAAAGTACAGCGGCACCGTCGTGCCCTGATCATGGGTAAGGTCGCGCGACTCGTACAGCGATACCTTTATGCCGTTCATATCCAAATAAGGGGCAAGCGAATCGACGCCGCCGATTGAAGTCCGCAGACTGAACTCCACGGACGGAGCGCCGAACGGAGAGAAGCTCCCCGACGCGGCGGCCGCTCCATTGACGGCAAGAGAGCCCATCGAATACGGCTGATGAGGCGACAGGACGAGCAACACGTCAGGCGCGGCGCCGCCGAGCCTATCCGTCAGAGCGCTCACTCCCGCCAGCGTGATGGCCGCGTCCTTGGCTCTCTCCCGCCCGACTTCCGGAACTATAATAGGCGGATGCGGCATCACCGCCGCCCAAATCCACGACATGAAATCACCGTCCTTACTTAAATAAAAAAACCGTGGGGGCTCCTCGCCCCCACATCCCGCCACAAGGAAAAATTGCAGGCGACCGGGGGCGGTCGCCCCTACTGCGCATAAATAACCCTCTGCCCGCAATCTACCATATTCGTAGGGGTGACCACCCTTGGCCGCCCGTTTATTTTTTTTACGCGGCGACGTCGAAATATTCTCCCTTGCGGAAATTATTATTCGCGTTATTAGCGCCGGAATCATATTCAATGTCATCTTCCTGTTCGACCGCTCTTGGACCAAATCCATCAACCGACGTCCAGAGCCCCCTCGGCGACAGATTGGAGTTATATGCCTTGCGCGCGCTTCCGTTGAAGTAACGGCTTTGCGATATACTGCCCCTTATACCGGCGGTGTCGGTTTCCATCTCGCCCGACGCTATTCTTGCTCTCGCCGCCGCCGCCATTTGCGCGGCGGACACTGAAGCCGCTATATCCGCGCCCGACGGGTCTCCGGGAGCCATCGCGGCACTCATAACCTGCCTCGCGTTGCGCAGAGTTTCCTTCGGATCGTTCGTCGCGGGAGTGCTTATGGGTACCTCGCCGCCCGTTATATACCGCTTGCCGTCGGGGCCCGTAGTGTACGTGTAAGACGCCGGGCCTCCGAAACGCCCGGCAGCCGCCTTATGCGCCGCCTCATGGGCGATTACGCGCGATTGTCTTGCCTCCATATCGGCGACGGCCTTTTGTATGCGCTCGTCCCTCGTGTTTACGCTCGCTTCACGTGAGAGAGCGCTGTTGTCCGTCTCTGAATAATCCTGCTTGTAAGATACGCGCTCTCCGGCACTCCGCGCCGTTCTGCCGCCGCCCGGCACTGAGTCGAGCACGTCTTCCGAACCCACCACCGACACCTCTGCGCCGGTTATATACTTCCTGCCGTCAGGCCCCGTCGCGTATGAGTATGTCGTATTGGTATTCCCGCCTGCCGCGGACGCCTTTATCGCGCTCTCCCGCGCCAAGACCTGACGCTCGGCGGCGGCGAAATCGGCGGACACCTTGACGTCCTGCGTGTCCCGGGTCAGAAGCCGCGACGCCATCTTGCGGATAGCGTCGTAGTTCGCGTCATCCGTCCTCGTTGCCCCGCGCGCGGGCTTGAAATTATCCGTATCGCGTATCATCCCTGAATCAGAATACGGCGAGCTGACGTTCATATCTATTCACTCCTCGTAATTAGAGAGTCGTTACTTACCATAACAAAATATATCACAATGACGCACCTGTTTTCAAGGCTTTTTGAGAAGATTGCCGCAGCAGCGGAAAAATCAGTCATTCGATCTTCGGAGAAAAGGCAAAAACCTGTTGACGGTTTGAAAATGTGGGGTATCATAATCTTATGTAAATTATGAAAATATTGATATAGGGATAAAATCTTAACTTTTGAGAAGGCTTATTTATTAGGGGGTAAACGTGTAAAATTATGAGCAGTTTCGATGAGATATATTATTGGACTATATGGTGGAGCTGGTGGCTCGTACAATTTTGTCTTTACAGCGTTATAGGTTTGCTCACGCTCGACGCGGTTTATCAGTTCATAGTCGCCTGCATGGGCTGCCGCAGGCAGAAGAACCTGCCGCCCGCGTCGCGGTACAGGCGCTTCGCCGTTCTCATACCCGCCCACAACGAGGGGAGCGTCCTCGCGCCCCTGTTGGAGAGCCTTAAAGAGCAGAGCTACCCTAAAAACTGCTATCGCGTGTTCGTATCTTGCGACAACTGCACGGACGACACCGAAGAGGTCGCGCGCCGTATAGGGGCCGAGCCTCTGATACGCACGGACACCTCAAAGAACGGCAAGACGTGGAACGTCCGCTGGGCGCTCACCCGTATACCGATGGAGAACTTCGACGCGCTCGCCATGTTCGACGCGGACAACCTCGCCGAAAAGGACTTCCTCGCGCGAATGAACGACTACATGGAGCAGAACCCGACCGCCGAGGCCATACAGGGCGTTTTGGACGTGAAGAACCCCGACGACAACTGGCTGACGCAATCCTACGCGCTGGCGTACTGGTTCACGAACCGCTTTTGGCAGCTCGCGCGCGGAATATGCGGTCTCTCCTGTACGCTTGGCGGGACGGGGCTCGTCATAAGGGCAGCCACGCTGCTGCGGATCGGCTGGAATTTGGAGAGCCTTACCGAGGACCTCGAAATGTCGACGCGCATAATACTGTCGGGGAGCAAGGTACACTGGAACAACAGCGCAGTTATATATGACGAGAAGCCGCAGGATATAAACATATCCTACAAACAGCGCACACGCTGGATGCAGGGACACTACTGGGTGTGCAGGCAGTACGCTCCGCGCGCGCTCCGCGCGTTCCTTTCGACCGGACGCCTTCAGTACCTCGACCTTCTCCTGTATCTTATAGCTCCGGCCAAGGCTTGCGTCGCCCTGCTGTCGACGGTGGCGGGCATGGCCTACACCGTGATCAACAATGCCGTCCTCTTCCCAACGCTCGGCAAGAACACGCCGCAAACATTCTTGGAGTGGGTCGTCTTCGTGGGGCTGCCTGTGTTCTCGACGTTCCTCTTTTGCATATTCTGCGCCGTCGTCGGCCCGTCGATACGGAGCAAGCGCCTCACCTTCGCCTACGTGAAGGCGGCTCCCGCCTACTTCTGGTTCGGCCTGACCTGGATACCGATACTTTTCCGCGCGATATTCCTGTCGAGAGAGCAGGGAACGTGGGTCAAGACCGAACATACGAGAAGCCTCTCTCTCGAACAAATGGCGCGGAAATAACGTGCGGGGGAGTTAAAAACATTGGAACACAACATGAAAAGCGAACGCACGAGGGCTATCGCCGTATTCGCGCTCTTTGCGGCGATTATCTTTATAATGACCTTTACCCCCCTTGGATTCATTCCTCTGGGCTTTATGAACGCGACCATAGTTCACGTTCCGGTGATAATAGGCTCCTTGCTGCTCGGCCCGAAGATGGGCGCGCTGCTCGGCTTCATGTTCGGCCTGGGGAGTTTCATACGCGCGGTCATATCCCCGACCGTCATGTCATTCTGCTTCACTCCGCTCATGCCTGTGCCGGGCACCGACAGCGGCAGCCTCTGGGCGCTCGCGGTATGCTTCATCCCGCGCATACTCACCGGCGTCGTCCCTTATTACGTCAATCGTATGCTCGCAGGAAACGAGAGCGGCCATGTCCGCAGATATATCGCGTCGTTCTCCGCCGGGATCGCCGGTTCGCTCACCAACACGCTGCTCGTCATGAACCTCATATACATGATCTTCGGTCCGCAGTACGCCGAGGCTGTCGGCAAAGCCGCGGAATGGATATACGGCCTGATACTCACGGTCATAATCGCCCACGGCGTACCGGAGGCGATAACGGCGGGCTTGCTGTCATCAATAATCGCGATGAAAGCCGAGACGGTTATCAGAAAACGGTGATTTTTCCATACAAAACCCTCACCATTTCGTAATCCGCGCTGCGTCTCTCTTTCCTCATACAGCCTATCTTCTTCGTCGTGTCAGCTCATCAAAGCCCGAATTTTATCTACGGACAGTCCGGAGCTTTGCTTGATAATGTCCGGAGAGATTCCTACAGCCAGAAGATTTCTCGCCATTTCTTCTTTCCCTTCTTCTTTCGCCTGAGCTACTGCCTGAGCCAGCAGGTACTCATGCGTATGTTCGTCGCTGTAGGCGTCCAATAACGCTCGCTGACGCGCGAAATACCGTTCTCTTTCCTTCGCGTCGGCCCAGAAAACAGACTCTATCTCCTTCGCGGTCCCGAGAGCGGGATTTTCCGCCACCGCCTTGTTCATACGCTCACCTTCCTCGTTTGAGAAATACAACATCCATCTCTCCAGCCCGGTTTGGGGGCGTCCCTCTCCCAAATACCTCAGAAACTTGGGCAGCTCCAAATATATGATTTGCATATCCTCGCACAGACGATTGCCGCTTTTGTCGTTGCGGATGCTATAGGAGTTACGGTACGCTTCTTCCTCTTCAAAGAGGTCGAACGCAAGCAGGCATATCGTTATCGTGGGCTTTATCTGCGCGTAGACCATGCCGGCTTCGAGTTTTTTCGCATGGCGCATAGCCCAGTAGAAAGGACCTCGCTTGCGGAAGTCACGGTGGTTGACCACCTGAATCTCGATGTCGGCTGTGCGTCCGTCCAGCAGCTTTGCGGAAACATCAAGGACGGAAAGTTTCATTCCGGCGGCATCCTGAACCAGTTCGCCGGAAATAATCTCAAGATCGACGATCTTGTCAGCGCCGTCAAGAAAAAGGGCTTCGTTGATAAAATCAATCAGAACGGGCTTGCTTTTAGGCCCGGTGAGAAGATATTTGGCAAACCGATCATTAAGCCTGTTTATTTTATCCGGCCCTACGTCGATAATCCTGAGCGTTTCGTCGTCACGCCAAATGGACATTCTCCTCACTTCCTTAATATTAGCATGAGTCTTATTATACAGCGCGCC
>BOCB01000010.1 GCA_026002695.1 Synergistales bacterium | reverse complement strand
AAGTCCCGATTGGCTCCAAAATTTAGCCATAAAAATTAAGCTCGCATAAGGTGTTGTATTACTCATTCCATCCGTAAATTCTATCTTGATTCTGTTATAGTTTTCCGACATAATAGATGCACCTCGCCGGTGAAGCTTTTGTTCTTGGCAAACATAGCTTACCACCTGTTCTCGCAACAGGCCAGCGAGGTCTTGGTTTTTTATTGGCTGTGGTTTGAGGCCCGTGTGGGGAGCGACACGCCAGAGCAAATAAAGAAGGACGCAGGACACAGTTTCAATCCACGCTCCCCGTGTGGGGAGCGACGACTAACAGACCGAATTTCACCGTCGCCGAGATTGTTTCAATCCACGCTCCCCGTGTGGGGAGCGACCCTTTATCTTTCTTCGTGTTTCATAAGTGGAGCAGTTTCAATCCACGCTCCCCGTGTGGGGAGCGACCGCGCGGCTACAACGTCGATACGGCGGCGGGCGAAGTTTCAATCCACGCTCCCCGTGTGGGGAGCGACAAGAAGCGCGGATATATCGAACGGCAACTGGTCGTTTCAATCCACGCTCCCCGTGTGGGGAGCGACTCCTTGGCATGGAACATGAATAGCTCGAACGATTATGTTTCAATCCACGCTCCCCGTGTGGGGAGCGACTGCAGACGCGCAACGTCGTGGATAAACATCTGGGGTTTCAATCCACGCTCCCCGTGTGGGGAGCGACTTTGGCAGCACGCCGTCAACCTTCGGCACTATCGTTTCAATCCACGCTCCCCGTGTGGGGAGCGACTCACGTCGCCGATAATAAAATCCCGCGGATTGGTGTTTCAATCCACGCTCCCCGTGTGGGGAGCGACGATGGATTGAATCTGCGGGAACGGCTGCCCTCGAGTTTCAATCCACGCTCCCCGTGTGGGGAGCGACGCGGCGAGAAGGAGACGAGACAAAATGACACTACGTTTCAATCCACGCTCCCCGTGTGGGGAGCGACTATATCTTTATTGCCCCAGCCCCTGCCTTCGTAGTTTCAATCCACGCTCCCCGTGTGGGGAGCGACGCCAATGCCTACCAACCTCTCGGTCGGTTCCGTGTTTCAATCCACGCTCCCCGTGTGGGGAGCGACGGGTAGCGGATTTTACGCTGCTACCGTGGTTGTTATGTTTCAATCCACGCTCCCCGTGTGGGGAGCGACCATAATGTCTACCTCCTTAGGTAGTGTTGCCAAGTTTCAATCCACGCTCCCCGTGTGGGGAGCGACGTTAAAAGTCTCCTCTGCTATCCTCTCCGCAATCACCGTTTCAATCCACGCTCCCCGTGTGGGGAGCGACCACGTCGGCTTCGGCCGCCGCGCCGCCCCACACACGTTTCAATCCACGCTCCCCGTGTGGGGAGCGACTACCGACATAGAGTAACCCGGCCGAAGGGGAAGGGTTTCAATCCACGCTCCCCGTGTGGGGAGCGACGTAAGGAAGTCCATTTTTCAAACCTCCTCAAGCCGTTTCAATCCACGCTCCCCGTGTGGGGAGCGACCGCTTTCTTCCCCTTCTTCCCCGAAGCCTTCGGACGTTTCAATCCACGCTCCCCGTGTGGGGAGCGACGTGGATGCGCTGAACGCAATGCCTCAGCGTGTCAGAGTTTCAATCCACGCTCCCCGTGTGGGGAGCGACAATCTACCTCCTCGGTAGTGATACCAACGGTTTCGTTTCAATCCACGCTCCCCGTGTGGGGAGCGACCAACGGCGCGTCATTGCTTGCCTTTGCTCAAAGCGGTTTCAATCCACGCTCCCCGTGTGGGGAGCGACAACAGCGCCGATACGGCGCTATCCAATTGGCAGACGAGTTTCAATCCACGCTCCCCGTGTGGGGAGCGACTCATTCATTTCGTTAGCTCCTCGTACCAATTCCGTTTCAATCCACGCTCCCCGTGTGGGGAGCGACTTACAAGTTTGTCCACGGATTCGGAAAATTTTTGTTTCAATCCACGCTCCCCGTGTGGGGAGCGACATCTACCTCCTCGGTAGTGATACCAACGGTTTCGTTTCAATCCACGCTCCCCGTGTGGGGAGCGACGCAAAGGCAAGCAATGACGCGCCGTTGACACGGCGTTTCAATCCACGCTCCCCGTGTGGGGAGCGACGGCCAAAAAGCCTTGCCTTATTGGCCACACAAGGCGTTTCAATCCACGCTCCCCGTGTGGGGAGCGACTGCGGGAAGATACAACTGGAAGCAGACCTGCGATGTTTCAATCCACGCTCCCCGTGTGGGGAGCGACTTTCGCGGTTGCGCGAAAGATGCCCGATAATGAACGTTTCAATCCACGCTCCCCGTGTGGGGAGCGACCATGCTCCCATATCTCCTGATACCTTCATTTTACGTTTCAATCCACGCTCCCCGTGTGGGGAGCGACATTTAGCGTCGTAATCCGCTTGGCTGTTCTTAGCGTTTCAATCCACGCTCCCCGTGTGGGGAGCGACCATAGAGTAAGTAGTAAGCCAACCGAGGGGGGGGTTTCAATCCACGCTCCCCGTGTGGGGAGCGACCGTCTTTGGCGTCTACACATTCACGCTCAAAAACTGTTTCAATCCACGCTCCCCGTGTGGGGAGCGACCGCAGTCCTTGCTCGCTCGCTCGACGCTCGGAATGTTTCAATCCACGCTCCCCGTGTGGGGAGCGACTATGACGACGGCGACACGGCCAGGATAGAAAGTGTTTCAATCCACGCTCCCCGTGTGGGGAGCGACCTTAACATCCAGTAGTCCCTCATAGATAGACTTGTCGTTTCAATCCACGCTCCCCGTGTGGGGAGCGACTATGCTGATTTGATGTTGTCTACGATGTTTTGTTTGTTTCAATCCACGCTCCCCGTGTGGGGAGCGACTATGCTGATTTGATGTTGTCTACGATGTTTTGTTTGTTTCAATCCACGCTCCCCGTGTGGGGAGCGACTTGGCATGGAACATGAATAGCTCGAACGATTATGTTTCAATCCACGCTCCCCGTGTGGGGAGCGACTTATTAACAGCTCGTCCCTGACATCGATTGAATGTTTCAATCCACGCTCCCCGTGTGGGGAGCGACGGAAGCTCCCGCGACACCGCTTATTCCGAGCGTCGTTTCAATCCACGCTCCCCGTGTGGGGAGCGACGTCAACAGTGAGACGCGATAGCAGCATAATGAAAAGTTTCAATCCACGCTCCCCGTGTGGGGAGCGACTCATTGTCGGAGACAGCGCAATCGCCGAACAGGCGTTTCAATCCACGCTCCCCGTGTGGGGAGCGACCAATACATGGACGAAATACCCTATACGGTTTATATGTTTCAATCCACGCTCCCCGTGTGGGGAGCGACAGCAGACGCGCATGTTCACGGCCATCGCCTCGGAGTTTCAATCCACGCTCCCCGTGTGGGGAGCGACCAGGGTTCTCTGCCCCTTCGCGCAGGCCGTGTATGTTTCAATCCACGCTCCCCGTGTGGGGAGCGACTAGTGAGTATCAATGGTAACTCTATGACACTTGACGTTTCAATCCACGCTCCCCGTGTGGGGAGCGACCGTTGTCCGCACTGCGGTTCAACCAAAGTGGCGCGTTTCAATCCACGCTCCCCGTGTGGGGAGCGACCTTGACGGTGCTCTACCGCGAAAACTGGATAGCCGTTTCAATCCACGCTCCCCGTGTGGGGAGCGACCCTTTATCTCGCCGCCCTCGCCTAAGAGAATATGCGTTTCAATCCACGCTCCCCGTGTGGGGAGCGACCCTTTATCTCGCCGCCCTCGCCTAAGAGAATATGCGTTTCAATCCACGCTCCCCGTGTGGGGAGCGACATAGGGCATTTCGGTTTCTTTTCAATTCAAGCGGGTTTCAATCCACGCTCCCCGTGTGGGGAGCGAGCCGTTTGAACCACGCTGTGTTTGCAAATACGGCGTTTCAATCCACGCTCCCCGTGTGGGGAGCGACACATCTCCGAGCCTGCCTGCGCCAATGTCTTCAGTTTCAATCCACGCTCCCCGTGTGGGGAGCGAATTTAGCGTCGTAATCCGCTTGGCTGTTCTTAGCGTTTCAATCCACGCTCCCCGTGTGGGGAGCGACACAGCGGTTGGTGGTACGCCTACAGGAAATGGACGTTTCAATCCACGCTCCCCGTGTGGGGAGCGACGCAAAACACAACAAAAATTGCGTTTTGGTTGGTAATGATTTTGTGATTTTGATGAAAATTGCGTTAATCCACCCCTATATTACCATGATATTGCAAATTTTTGCGTGTGCTAAACCAAATTTGCGCGAATTTTCGGTGCGAAGCTCCCGGGTTTTTCATGTGAGCTTATGGTTCGCACTACACAATCAGCGGGTCTGTAACATCGAACGACGGCTTCGCGCCGTAATGCTCAACCTTGCTCTTGTAGTTGTTGCCAAGCTCGTAGAATCGCAGACTGTCAAGTTCCGCGTCGATGATTTTCACGAGCTTGTCCTTTACAACTCGCAGTGTTGCCGCATCCAAGTTGCACTCGAACACCGAGTTTTGTACACGCTGGCCGTAGTTGACGCACGTTTTTGAAACGTACCGCAGACGCTTTCGCCCGGCGGCGGTCTCCGTGTTTACGTCATAGGTGATTAGCACAAGCATTGTCCTTCACTCCTATAGAAAGCATATTCATTTGTCAAGGTCCGTTTTGCCGTGTGGATCGAACAAGCAGGATTTCTCATTTCCACAAAAACGGCGGGTATTCGTCCAAATCGCCGCGCAGATGTCTCGCCAGCAAGAGCGACTGCGCGTGCGGAACAAGCCCCCACGCGATTTTCTCGTTCAAAAACGGATGGCTTATCTGCTCTTGTTTACGCTTTTGCCACGCGGACAAAACTGCGCGGCGCGCGTCGTCGTCCATTATCACCGCGCCGCTCTCTTTTTCGGTGAAGTCCGACGCGTCAACCTGCCGCGTGTTTATCAGCGTAAGCACGAATCTGTCCGCAAGCGGGGCGCGCAGTTCCTCCAGTAAATCCAGCGCAAGCGAACGCCGCCCCGGTCTGTCGCGGTGCAAAAAGCCGACGTAAGAATCCAGCCCCACCGCAGTCAGCGCGGCGGCGATGTTGTTGCCGAGCAGCGAGTAAATGAACGATAACAGGGCGTTCACTCGGTCAAGCGGAGGCCGCCGCGAACGAGTGCGAAAGAAGAAATCGTCCTTGCTTTGCAGTATCATGTCGTCGAAAACCGAAAAGTATTGCTGCGCGGCTTCACCCTCAATACCTCGCAGCTCGCCGATCGTTTTCGCGTTTTGAAGCGCCCCTATCGCGTTTGCTATGAAGCCGGACACGCGTTTGAGCTTTTCCGCGTCAAGCCGCATCGAGTAGTCCCGCGCCGCGCGTTCAATGACCCAACGGCTGTTGTAAAGTTTGCCGATAAGGATGTTTTTCGCAACCATCGCACTCATTTCCTCACTGTCTGACATGCGATATTGCGTCTTCCGCAAAGTGACGCTGCCCTTTTCCATTCCGTGTACGCCGGCGAGGAACCGTCCGTGTGCCGTGAAGAACGACAGCGCGATTTTGTTCTCCGCGCACTTGCCCATGAGCGCGGGCGACGCGCCGGTGTACCCGAACGTGACAATGCCTTCGAGATTGTGCAGCGGCACACGCTTCACTTCCTCATCGTCTCGCAGTATCACGACATTTTCGCCGTCGAGCGCGAGGTACGCCTCCGGTATTGTGACATACAGAATGTTCAGCAATATTCTCATTCCGCACCTCCGACTGCGCCGTCGATATACTCTCGCACGCTGCCGCTTTTCGGCATTCGGGGCAGACAAATATCTTTGAGCGAGCATGATTTACACGCTTTTGTCGGCTTTACGCGCGGTGTGTAGCGCCTCTCGTAATACTGCCGCATTTCCGCGAACATTGTACGCACCGTTTCGCGCAGCTCCGGCGTTAAGTCAACCGCTTCGCGCCGCCGCGTTTCGCCGTAGTAAAGATACGCGGTGTCAATCGCCGGACATAACAGCATTTCTTCAAGGCACATCGCCTGTGCGCAGAGCTGCAACCTGTCAGAATCATTCATCTGCGGCGAACCATGCTTATACTCAATAGGACGAGGCAACCACAATCCTATTCGCCCGTGCAGATCTACGCCGTTTTTATCCGCATAAAACTCCACGACATCGCACTGCCCGGAAACGCCGAGAGTTTTTGAAAATATCGGCATTTCACGCGTGATGATGATGTCGCCGCGCTTTTCCGTGAAGAATGGATTGTGTGCGTGCTCATGCATAAGCCTACCCTCGACAGTGAGCAGATTATCACTCCACGCTTCTTCTATGTGGATTAACGCCCATCTTCGGCGGCAAAATGTGAAGTGCTGTATGCCGGACAACTGGAGATAATCGTCGTCGTTGGCCGGCATTTACAGCAGTTCTAAAAGCTCGACACCCTGCGGCATTTCACGGTTTACGCCAATTTGATAGTCCGCAAAAGCGCGCGGCGGCTTTGATACGCCAAGGCGCGCTGCTGTGATTTTGTCAAACAATGTAACAGCAGGAGCGTTGCCGAGGGCGGATTCGTGTTTGAACGCAAAGAGTTTGCGCGAAACCATTTTACCGCGCGCGGCGGAATGGTCGTGGTCGAACATATTCTTCAGCGCGTCCCAAAACAGCGCGAGATCGTCCTCACTAAACCCGGTTTTCTGCGCGAACTTAGCCGAGACGAAGCCCTCAGCTCGGTATAGCGCGTAAGGAATGATGTATTTACGGCCCATCGTGCGGTTTGCGCTTGCTGTTTCCTTCTCCGTCGTTGATGCCATACGTGTAATCGTAACTTCTTGCTGCAAGATTGAATCAGTGCTTTTCGCGAAACACAGTTGAATCGGGCCGCGCACCTGACCGCACTTATAATCGCCGGTATCCATTACCGCGCCGAATGTGCGCACGTCAAAAAACCTTTTGCACATATACTGCTGCGCCGTGAGTTTCGATTCTTTCTTGTCCTCTTTTGCAGCCATACCGAGCGCGTCATACGCGAGCTTCTGCTGATTGTTCAGCACCGCGCCCTCGGTAACGTAAATGTCGAAGCCTTCGCTGCGCTCTTTCGCAATCTCAACAAAGTTGCGAACCTTGCGTTTCAGGCACACGTCGGTGATGATGCCGTAGCCGGTTTGCGGGTCGATTCGCGGCATATTGCCAGCGTCAGGATCACCGTTGGGGTTGCCGTTTTCCACGTCAAAATACAGCACGAACTCGTAGCGGTTGTTAAGTATGTTACTCATTTTAGTTCCCTCCGTTTGTATTGTTGTCTTCTGTTTCTTTGGGCTTGCCCTTATAAAAATCCTGCCGTTGGTGGTAGTAGCCTATGAGGAATCTGCCTTGATCTTCCGCGTTCAGCGTCTGAGGAAAACCGCCTGACGAAAACTGACCCACAATTTGCTGCACCTGCTGTTTGCTGTAAAACTTCTCCGACTTGGACACGTGCTTTTCAAACAGCGGAAGCAGTACTGGAAAAACCGTCTGCGGCGTCGCGAGCGCTGAGTTGAGGTACTTGTCCACAATCGTGGCGTTCACGCTGCCAAGCGCCTCATATTGCGCCTTTTCAAGCACCGCGAACAACCGCCCGAGCAGATAGCCTTGATTTGTTTCCTCTGTATTCAGCGCCACTGTCATCATCTCCTTTTTATTATTGAAACGAGCGTTTCGGTTGAGAAAGCCCTTCAGCACACCCGCACGGATGTGCGTGATCTTTTTATCGGCGCGGATTCGCGTCAAAATCGCGTTGTAAAGGCTGTACGGATACAGCGAGCCGGTGATTATACCGCGCATTAGCGCTCCTTCAAGCGTTGGCGGAATGTTATCATCCTTACCTTGAACTGCTGTTTCGCGCAATATTCGTTTTGGATAAACGAGTTTGTCTGTTTCCCACTCAGCACCGTCGATCTCAATGTCGCGGTAGTGCGCACCTATACGGTCAAGCAAATTTCCGAACGTATCCGAGTAGAAAAATCGCACTACGAGCCGCGTTTTCGCGGCGGAAATGCCGAGAATGTTAAACTCAACATTGCTGTCAATGTCCGGTGTATCAGGACGTTTGCCGTTGCGTATCGAGGACAGCAGCGCTCCTATTTTGCGCGCGGAAACCTCGTCAATCACCGCAGCTTCCTCCGGCTTACCGCCAAAGAGCATATGCAGAAAGCTCTCTTCAATAACGGCGTTGCGCTCCGCCCAAAAGATGACTTTCGTGTCCGCCATGCGCACAATATGTTGCGGGTCAGAGATAAGAGCATTAAGCGCGGTAACGTACCGAAATGCCGCAGATTCGGAAACGGGGGCATTCGCGCCTTGGGATTTGTGATAGGATTCAAATGATTCTTGGTTGAATCCGACGACTGTCGGTTTGTCCTGCCCAAAACCGCTGAGGTTCCCGTGCAGTCGCGCAATCGGAGCTGTTTCTCCTGTGACAAGGCACTGCGCAACGTTTGCCGATTCCGATGATTTGTTGTTGTACCGCTCCCACGCTGCTTTCATTGCCGGACGGTCATGAATATACTCCGCAGAACCCTCAAGTCGAAACACAATGTTGCCTGATTTTATGTCCTCCAAGTTTTCATATGCCGGAGATTCAAAAAAATTGAGTACGGCGCGCGCGCCATTGTCGTCTATTTCACCGAGTATTTCGCGGTGAAATTCCCTCGCTGCTTCAAGTTTTTCCTCGCCGACTTGTTTTTTTGCTTTAGGATCATCAGCACCGAAAAAGTACCCGGCGTTGTCGCAGAGAAACGCGGCTTTCACCGCTGTTCTTTTCGGTTGTTGTGGAACTATCATTGGCTTTGGTTTCTTATCCTCGATTAGTGAAAGCATATTCACCACGTCGCCATTATCGTTAAGCGTAATACACGCCGAAACCGGCGTCACCGCCCACCCCGGCATGGCAACATTGCTGTCAGGATTTGCCGCGAGCCGGTCATAGTACCCGCAAAGCGCTTGTAAAATCATACCGTCACCGCCTTTGCAACGTCGATAACACCGCGCCGCATTTCAGCGCGGAAGAATTTGGGCTCTATTGTGTCGCCGTACTCCAAGTCCCAGAGCATCCAACCGAGGTCACGTGATTCAACATCGGAGTAGAAGCTCACCGGCGGGGGAGTATCCTCTTCAAGCAGCTTGAAGTGTGCGGAAAACTCACGGCAGCCGAGGTACGGCTGATTATAGCACTGCCCCTTCCGCGCTCTGCGATTGAACTGATCAAGAAATTTACCTATGTTGTCACCCGCAGCCATTTTGCTTTGAACAAGATCGAAGTGCGCGTCGATAACGTAGGCGACATCGCGCAGCAGGAGCGTTGCGCGTTGCTGCCTATCCTCAGTGATAACTTGGTGCAGGTCGATATCCCCTCCTTTCATCGCTCGTTTAGCGTTGCTCTCCGAAATCTTGCCACCGAGCTCATTGCGCCGCACTGAATCGAAACGAATTTCGTTAAGCACCATGAGCTTGTCCACAACCCAGTACAGACCGGGGTGCCAATAGACGGCTTCGACAATGCCGCGAGCCGCAGACGGAGTGATTACGTCGTAGCTGACGCGTTCACCCTTCATCTCCGGACGAGTGAAACACGCGTAGTCGCCGCAAACGAGAAGTCTTACCCCATAACCCAAAACTATCACATCCCCTATTAAATCCGTTTACTTGAATTTGTTTATATAATCAGCTCGCTAAAATCGGCGTTGGAGATAAGGCCGATTTTTTCATCGTAAAAATCCGCCATATTTGCTTCATTCAGCACATACATTCCGGAGGCGATTTCAAGAACACAGCCGCGATCTTGCAGAGCCTTAAATTCATAATTATAGATTGAAACTGAATACCGCTGTAGTTTGCGCAGATACTTCATCGGGAACCGGGACGCCTCGGCTTCACGCAGTATCGCACGACATTTTTCGTCATATGAGATTATTATGCCGATGGTTTTGTTCTCAATGAGCTTGTAGTCGCTCTCAATCTCGCGAAACGGAAATGAGAAAGATTGCGTTCCATCCACAATTTTACGCAATATCTGCTTCGCGTCAAGCTCTGAGTCAAGACCATAGCGTAAATCGAAAAACTTTTCAACCGCTTCCGGCAGAAGTGGGTTCGGATATAATTTCATAACCTCCTCTCCGAGAGATGCCATACGCTGAAACCAACCTTTAGGCAACCCGGATTCCGGCGTGAACACGAGCACCTCGCCGAGCTTGAGCTTGCCCTCACGGTTACAACGACCTGCCGCCTGAGCTATCGAGTCAATCCCCGCCGCCGCTCGGTACACGCAGGGAAAGTCGATGTCAACGCCGGCTTCAATAAGCTGCGTGGACACGACAACGCAACGTCTGCCCATTTGCAGACGCGCCTTTATCTCCGCTAACACGCTGGAGCGATGCTGCGGGCACATTGCTGCGCTCAAGTGATACGCGCTGCTGTCATTACCGAGCAATTCAAACAGCTTTCGCGCGTGACCTCGCGTGTTCACAACGCAGAGTGTCTGTGTGTGAGTCCTTAATCGCTCCGCGAGCGCGTCGTCCGAAATAGCTCCGAGGTTCGTGATCTGTACGCGAGAAAGCGCGGAAAACAGAGTATTCGTATCCGCGGTTATCTCCCGTACTTGCATATTGTCGAGCCATTTGGGTTCGATTGACGGCTGTGTCGCGGTGCAGAATACGACTGTCGCTCCGAAGTCCGCGACGAGGCTTTTCAGCGCGGCAATCGTCGGCAGTAGAAGCGAATCCGGTAATGTTTGCGCCTCATCCAAAATGATAACGCTGTTTGCGAGGTTATGGATTTTTCGCGCTTTTGACGGTTTTGCGGCGAAGAGACTCTCGAAAAGCTGCACATTCGTCGTGACAATCAGCGGCGCGTCCCAATTTTCAGACGCCAAGCGGTGTCGGTAATGCTCCGCCGTATTATCTCCGACGTTGCTGTGGTGTTCTAATACAAGTTCGTCGCCGAAAATTTTGCGAAACACGTTAGCGTTCTGCTCCGTTATCGAGGTGAACGGAATCGCGTAGATTATCCGCTTCATATCGTGCTTTTCGGTATGTTTTAGAGCGAAAGCAAGAGAAGAGAGAGTTTTCCCGCCGCCCGTAGGAACAGTGAGCTTAAAGAATCCTCGCTCATGTTCCGCCGCACCAAGACATGCGTTCAGCACGCTGCGACGCGCAATATTTACCGGATTGTCCTGCGGGTAGTTTTGCAGCTCGCGAAGTTTCGGCGTGAACAGTTCGCGGTAGATAGAAAGCTCTGGAAAGGGTTGCCGCTGTGCCGCGCTTTGCTCGTCCATAAACGCTTCGGTGTCGAGATAATCAGCGTCAACGAGCGCGGAGAATACCATACGAATCAGCATAGTGACATAAAATGCTTGATGCGTTTCCGTCTGTGATGTTGTCATTTTGAGTGGCGTGACTTTAGCGGGTAACTCCGGCACATCTGAAAGAAGCGCGTCAGATGTGCGCTTGAGCATTTCTTGAAGCCCGTCTTTACCATCAATGGAGATGTCATCAGGCAAGCCGCCGTGATGTCCGCAGATTATGTACGCAAGCAATTTGCCCCACGCTTTGCCATACCGCTCGATCGCCTGCCGCCCGCCCTCGGTTTTATGGTCAGCTCTATCGGCTTTGCCCCGCAGCCGCGCCTGAAACACCGTTGTTGCCTTGCCAATATCGTGAAGCAATCCGGCAGCGCGAGCCAATTCTCCAGCGCCAAATTCCTCGGCGGCGGCTCGTGCAATGCGCGACACTGCATTTAAATGAGCTTCGAGCGTTTGCCATTCCGATTCGGGCAATCTCGTGTCGCTTTGCGGATATGTCTTTGTGTGCGCATAAATCTGCTGCATAACACTTCGCCTCTCTCGAATTTACAAGTACTTATAGCACTTTTTCTCCATCAAGACAACTCGACAGACATGTTTTACATTATCTCATAAATTTGGTGATTGTGCCTTGAACGCGCTTCTCGTGTTGAATTTTCCCCGTTTGATTTTATAATGAGCGATATTACTTTCGGAGGTGTCGTTAAAATGAAAAGGGTATTCAGCGGGATGAGGCCGACGGGCAGGCTGCACTACGGGCATATGGCGGGGGCTTTGACCAACTGGCTCGCGCTTCAGGAGACTCACGAGTGCTATTACTCCATAGTGGACTGGCACGCGCTCATGTCGGATTACGCCGACCCGTCTAATCTCGCGGAGCACGTGACGGACGCCCTGCTCGACTGGCTCGCCGTGGGGCTCGATCCCAATAAATGCGCAATATTCATCCAGTCCCGCGTGAAGGAGCACATCGAGCTGCACATGGTACTGTCCATGATAGCGCCGCTCGGCTGGCTCGAACGCAACCCCACGTACAAGGAGCAGATACTGAACCTCCAGAACAAGGACCTTTCGACTTACGGCTTCCTCGGATATCCTGTGCTCATGGCGGCGGACATATTGCTGTACAAGTCGAACCAGGTTCCGGTCGGCGAGGATCAAACCGCGCATTTGGAAATATCGCGCGAGTTAGCGAGGAGATTCAATAATTTCTACGGAGAGGTATTCCCCGAGCCCGAGATGCTGCTCACGCGCTACCCGAAGATACCCGGCACGGACGGGCGGAAGATGAGCAAGTCCTACGGCAACGCGCTCGAAATAGCGGACGAGCTCCCCGCCACACTCCGATATGGTATAATATTATATGACTATTAAGTTGCCTCATGTATTTTGCATCCTTCTTCTATCTGGTGTTACGCAATACTTCGATGAAGTAAGGAGACGAAAAGCGGACATTACGCTAAACATCTCGCACCCTTTTGGGATGTGTAATTAGGCCAGAAGAAGTCCCAAACGAGATTTACCCTAGCTTGAAGAAACTTGATAGTCATATAATATTATTCACTCGCTCCTTCCCCTCTCGCACGTTATAGCTCCCCGCCACACTCCGATATGGTATAATAAATTGTATCATAAAACATGTATGTCCGAGGTTATAGCTCCCCGCCACACTCCGATATGGTATAATGTTATCAACTTTCACGAGCAGGTAGCATGCGTTATAGCTCCCCGCCACACTCCGATATGGTATAATTAAGGAATTGTTACGACTGCTTTTTTGTCGGTTATAGCTCCCCGCCACACTCCGATATGGTATAATGCGAACACCTTGCGGTAATCCCGCCACTCGGTTATAGCTCCCCGCCACACTCCGATATGGTATAATTCGTCCCCGCGTATTATCCCCGACGGCACGGGTTATAGCTCCCCGCCACACTCCGATATGGTATAATCCTGTTTGTCAGTGGCCGGGTCAACTCTCAGTTATAGCTCCCCGCCACACTCCGATATGGTATAATAACCAGAGGACGAAGCCGCGAACTATGAAGGTTATAGCTCCCCGCCACACTCCGATATGGTATAATCCGTCGTCTTGCCAGTCCCCGCGCCGCCGAGTTATAGCTCCCCGCCACACTCCGATATGGTATAATCGATAGAGAGCACGGCTATCACGACGCGAGTTATAGCTCCCCGCCACACTCCGATATGGTATAATAAAATTACCTTTATTTGTGATTTGTACCAAGTTATAGCTCCCCGCCACACTCCGATATGGTATAATCCACCCTATGAAAATCTCTGCGAATGCTAAGCTTGCAGAGATTTTTGTGTTAAAAAATCTCAAAATAACAGCAGTTGGCGAGAATCTATGTCTTTTTCTTTGCGTTTTTTTGTCCCTACCAAAAGTTTTATTCCCTGAAACTGGCGCTCCGTGATTTGCATAAAACGCACGGCTCCTTTTGTCGGCAGATTTTGTTGAAGCCGTTTGAGATGCTTATCGACGCCATCCGCTCCGTTCACAATACGGCAATATATGGAGAATTGCAGCATGTCATAGCCATCGCTTATCAAAAATTTCCGAAAATGTTGATAAACGCGCTTATTCTCTTTCGTCATCATCGGCAAATCGTACATAACGAGCAACCGCATAAATCTACAATCACTCACGGTTTTTAAACTCTATCGGCAGCAGTTGAGGCAAGGCGAGTCGGTCGGCGTCTTTATTTTCACAAGAGCCGACAAAACTGTATGCTGTTATCTCTATCGCCCTCAATACGGTCTCTTTGCCCCCATTGATTTTTATCTGAGACGACAAAAGCCCGACGAGAGCGTGTTTGTGAATCGGAGTCAAAGAGCTTTCTACGCGTGCGTTTGTCATCACCCACAGGTCTACAAGAGGACGAAACGGCTCTATAAAATCGTCCGCCAGATTGAAGGCGTTGAGTTCGTTTTTGTGATGAATCCCCAAAGATGGCAAGAGACCATACGCTGTAAGGGCGCGGGCGACAGCTCCTCGAAGGATGGAATAGCCGTAATTCAGGAAGATGTTCAAGTGCGTTGCTGCACTCCGCGCAGAGCGCGGCATAAGAATAGAAAAATAGAGCCTCGCTCCGACAGACTCCCTGTTGTCCGGGTCGCCGCTGCGAACCTGCTTTGCCAAGCTGCGCAAATCATCGCCTCCGGAGAGTTTCAGAATATCCAAACACGCCGCTTGATTCAATAGTTTTTGCGTAACCACAAGACGCCATAAGTTCTTTCGGAGCGGTACGGAAATCGCGGTTTGCGCCCTCAATATCTTGAGGGTACGGTGATGCTGATGAAAAGCCAAAGAAACTCCGCAGGGAGTATGCAAGGTGTCACAGAAAAACACGGCGACGCCCCAACAGGCCAATTCGCTCATTAAGTGAGAGGTTATCGTAGCTTGAAGAGTCTCGATGACGATGACCTCTATATCTTCAATAGGAATGTCCGTCTCCTCGTCCCCCTGACGGATCAGAAGTCTTGAGTGTTTACAGGAAAGCTGGGACGGGTTTGAAATAAAAATCGTCCGCCAGCCCACAGCTTTAGTTCTCTCTGCCCACGGGAGGTTTTTCTCTGTCGATTTTGTGCCAGCCGCCTAAAACGTCGACGTGGTATTTCTCGAAGGACGAACAAGTCTTGACGCCTATACCTCTCCATTCCCGGCTGCGGTCATGAGCTTCTATGTTAATACCTCCGGTTGAACGATCAGTCCCCGTATAGTAGAAGTAGAACAAGACTTCTTTGTTGCTCTTCTCGCTTGGGATGGGTTCCACGCTCACCAAATCGTCCTTGAACAGCGAAAAACAGAACTCGAACGAGTCATCTATCTTTGTCCACTGTGATTCGGGCTTATGTGCCACAATCGCCAGTTTTTTAACCCGCTTTTTGGCGATGTCATCGACATAATGAGGGACCAAGTGAAACTTGCCGCCTTTTTTGTAGACGTCAACACGAATCATTTCGCCGTTATTGGCCATGCCTCCGCGCACGGGGATACCTGACGCGCCGGTAGTGTAGAGTTTTACCGTGTGTACAACAGGGCCTTGGCTTCCATCTATGGTCGGCTTGTAAAAGGCTTCCGCAAAAGCTTTTTCTCCTTTTCCGTCAAAATCCCGCAAGCGTTCTTTCAACGCTTCGTATAGCCGCCTGTCGCGCCCTTTGCCTACCATATTTTCGATATTGTTGAGGTTCAGGCTCTTGATAGGCGTTCGCAAAACCGTCCCTTTGAGCCATTTCTCCCTCTCTTCTTCCGAGCCGCCTCTGTCTTTGAAGCTGCGGATTGTCTCTTGATGCGCCGCGCCCTTAGCCTTCCGCCTTGGCGCGCGCGAAACGAACAAATTTTTCAGCTTGTCCGTCAGTTCGTTGCGGAACTCCGGCCAAGGCGCGGGGTAGTGCTCTTTTTTCGCACCCGTATCATCACGAAGCTTGAGCAGCTCTTTTCTTCTGGAGTAGTCAGAAATCCGCTTAACCATAGAGGGAGTTGCGGAGGCTATGACAGCCGCGTCGAGAGCGTGGTGAGAATCGCCCTCTTCGCGCTTTTTCGCCAGTCCCCATCGTCCGCGCAACAGAGCCGTCATGTGTCCGTTTACGCACAACACGGGGTTCTTTTCTGCCTCGTCCGCGAACGTCAGACGCCGCTTCAGCCAGTTTGAGGCAAAGCGAGTGATATAGCGGGTATCCGTCAGGTTGCGCTCAGTCATCTCCTCTGCGTCAGCGTCGGTTAAGCTCTTTTTTAAGAGTCTGCCGCGCTTGGCAGCACTATGGATAGTCGCGCATACCCAATCCTCAAAAAACTCCCATCGTTCTGGCATGGATGATAGGTACTCGTAAGGAGTACGATTCTTTTTGTTCTGATTTTCCGACGAAAGAACCAGAATTTTATTGCTGTAACTGTCGTCCATACTGCGACTGTATGGGAGGATATGATCAATTTCGGCGTAGCCAGGCTCAAACAGGCGCTGTTCGTCAATTGGAGTTTGTGAATATGCGCATTTGCTATGTTGTTCCTTCCAAAGCCTGTATTTCAGAATATCACTGCCGCTTGGATTGGGGATCCCGAACGTCTCGCTTATATCTTTCGCGACGCGCTCTCGCTCTCTTCGGTTTTCGTCCTGCCCCTTTTGTATCGCCCTTCGCTCGTCGAATGGGCGGCTCAGATCGCGCGCCAGTTCGATATTGACATACGTCGGTGCGCCGTAACGATCTATGATGGCGTTTACGACTTTCCGCACTTGAGAGAGGGCGCGGACAACCACAGGGTTGCGCGGAATGGTTTCACCCAACAAGCCTTCTTCGGCTTCGAGCGGCGGCAGTTTTGGTAAACGCTCCGTTGTCCCTTGGGGGTCATAGTGGCAAAATCCGGCCTTCTGACAAGCGACGTCATACCCGTCTCCCTGTTCCATATAGGGCAGAAGGCGCGATATGGCTTCGGTCGAAAGGTGCATAAAACCACGGAACGAGAGGGGTAGTACGGCCTCGACAATTTCTTTCTCGATTCCGGCCTCAAGGAGAAAATTTTCGATGTCCTCGTCCGATTTGTAAAACGTCAGAGCCTTGGCGATTGTGTCCATTCGGCTGCCATTGCCGGATAGAGCTTGCCATACCCCTTTTCCTAAAGATTTTTCTATGGCTTTCCGCAAGCTGTGATACCCTTTAAGCTCCACGAACGTCGCGCCTTCGCTCTTTTCTCGTGTCTCCTTCCGTCCGTATCGGACGCCTTTGAAAGCCAAAGGCTCGTCTAACTCCAGAGCCCTTCTGATTTGGTCATAGGTGAGTTTCGAGTTTTTGAACGCGAGGCTGATAAGCGTCATCCTCTGCTCATCGTTTAGCGCCTCGTCTTTCCCGCGTCCTGTCAGGCGCAGATTCAAGGCACGAGAGAACAGTTTGAACAGTTCGCTTGTATATCCCATCGTCGGAGCTCTTTTGAACTCCGGAAGCAAGGTGCAGTTTCCCGTCATTTTTTCTATTTGGTCTCCGGTCACGACGGGAAGTTGAAAGGCGAATAACTCGGTGTATTTTTGCTCAAGAGCGGACGACGCGAAAGAGCCGCCATAGCGGCGCTGTGCGTCGAAAAGTAAGTGTATCTCGTCTATCAGCATATCGCGCGCGACAGTCGAAGAATAATCGCCGCCTTTATTTCGCTTGTGTGCTTCAAAAAAAGGATCCTTCCACATCATCTCACCGACTGTCCGATATCCCTTCTCGCTCAGTCGTTTTTTATTGTCCGATACTCCTGAAAGCAGCGCCCCCTCAGTTTTGGCCTTTTCTGACGCGCCTTCGGCATCGCTCTTTCTGTTTGACTTAAAGCCTCTGTGTTTGGCGATGTGGAACAGCACCCTGCAAAAGTCATCATGGGAAAGAAGCCTGTCTAAGCCAGCGGCGCGAAGCTCCCAAGGTGTCGGTGAGGGAGAGGCAGAGAGCATGTTTTTGAGATTTTCCTCGTCTTTTGCAAGTTTATGTTTAACAAGCAGCTTGCGGATGTCTCCGAGGCGTTCTTTGCGGCGGCGCAAACGCCTACGGCTGCCTCTCGCCACTCGGCGTACCAGAGCCAAAGAAGAACCGTCCTTCGGGTTTTCCGCTTGCGGAAATACCCTAACACCCAAATCAACTATACAAGGGTGTGTTTCGTCAGAACCTTCATCAATGACACACCAGCCTACGGATGCAATACCTATGTCAAGACCTAAAACATACCGCATAAAAACTCCTCCCTAAAAAAGAGGATACCCCGATCCATAACACCAAAAGGCATTAAGTCCGGGGGATACCTCGCGGTGAACTTTCTTGTTACAGCAACGCGCCACACTCCGATATGGCATAATTCACCTTTAGGCTATGTTATCATAATTTTATCAGAAGTAAAGCCCTTCCTTGAATTTTCCCCGTTTGATTTTATAATGAGCGATATTACTTTCGGAGGTGTCGTTAAAATGAAAAGGGTATTCAGCGGGATGAGGCCGACGGGCAGACTGCACTACGGGCATATGGCGGGGGCTTTGACCAACTGGCTCGCGCTTCAGGAGACTCACGAGTGCTATTACTCCATAGTGGACTGGCACGCGCTCATGTCGGATTACGCCGACCCGTCTAATCTCGCGGAACACGTGACGGACGCCCTGCTCGACTGGCTCGCCGTGGGGCTCGATCCCAATAAATGCGCGATATTCATCCAGTCCCGCGTGAAGGAGCACATCGAGCTGCACATGGCGCTGTCCATGATAGCGCCGCTCGGCTGGCTCGAACGCAACCCCACGTACAAGGAGCAGATACTGAACCTCCAGAACAAGGACCTTTCGACTTACGGCTTCCTCGGATACCCTGTGCTCATGGCGGCGGACATATTGCTCTACAAGTCGAACCAGGTTCCGGTCGGCGAGGATCAGACCGCGCATTTGGAAATATCGCGCGAGTTAGCGAGGAGATTCAATAATTTCTACGGAGAGGTATTCCCCGAGCCCGAGATGCTGCTCACGCGCTACCCGAAGATACCGGGCACGGACGGGCGGAAGATGAGCAAGTCCTACGGCAACGCGCTCGAAATAGCGGACGAGATGCCGGTCATCGATAAAAAAATACGCACCATGATGACAGACCCGGCGCGCGAGCGAAGGACGGATCCGGGAGAGCCGAACAAATGCCCGGTGTGGGATCTGCACAAGTTCTTCAACCCCGACAAGGAGGAGATGAACGAGCTCGCCGAGGGCTGCCGCACGGCAGGGATAGGCTGTATCGACTGCAAGAAGAAGCTCATAGCGCACGTCGCGGTGAACATGGCTCCGGTACACGAGCGGCGCAAATATTTCGAGGCGAGAGCCGGCGAGCTGAACGATATATTGAACGAAGGAGCGAGGAAGGCGAGAGCCAGAGCCTCGGAGACGATGGAAGAGGTCTGTCGCGCCGTAGGCATGACGCGCGCCGGGGCGTAAGGATGCCCGAAGAGGAGGCTGCCTTTCAGGTATCGCTGGCCGATTTCTCCGGCCCGCTCGATATGCTCTGCGCCCTCGTCGAAAACAGGTCGATAGACGCGGCGGCGGTGCGGCTCACCGACGTGCTGTCGCAGTATGTATCGTACCTCGTCAGATCGCGCAAGGCCACGCTGTCGGAACTGGCGGACTTCTTCTCGCTCGCGAGCCGGCTGGTGCTTCGCAAGGTACGCGCTCTCTTTCCGTCGGCGGACGAAGAAGAGCTGCCCGTCGGAGACGATGATTATGACGGCGGCGAAGACGAGCCGGACGAGGAGACGCTCGCGGCCATGCTGGAGCGCTTCAAGCCGTATAGGAAGGCGGCGGCCATACTTGCGGAGATGAAGGACAAGCGGGAGAGAGCGTTTGTTCGGATATGCGACGACGCCGGACCGCCCTGGTTCGATATAGGAGACCTGTACAGCCTGTCGTCGCACTGGTGGCGGCTGATGGAGAGCCGGACACAACCGCGCGGCGACGGTAACGATTACGAGACTGCTTTCTTCGACGAGATACCGGACGCCGCTCCCGAGGAGCTGTTGGTCGAGCGTCAGATGGACGAGATAATGAGCTTCCTCGGCAAATGCCCGGCAGCGACATTGCGGGGGCTTATCGGCGAATTCGGGAGGGGCGAACTCACAGTTACGCTCCTTGCTCTGCTGGAGCTGTCGCGCCTGGGACGGGTGCGCCTCGTTCAGGGCGAGGCGTGGGGGGACGTGAGCGTCTGTGCCGCGTGATGAGGATGCCGTGAAATACGATATGCTTATGCGTCAGATAGAGGCGCTGCTCTTCGTCGCGCCGCAGCCCGTGAAGGAGGAGGAGCTCGCCGCCGTTACGGGGCAGTCCGCGTCCGCCGTGAGGGGTGCTATAGAACGGCTGCGCGAAGCATACGAGCAGGGAAGGGGCGTCACGCTGCTGAAGCTCGCGGGCGGATGGCAGACGGCGACAGCGCCCGACTTGGACGGAACTGTGGCGGAGTTTCAAAACACGCTCATCTCACAGAGGGTGCGCCTCAGCAAAGCCGCGCTCGAAACCCTCGCGGTCGTCGCGTACAATCAGCCCGTCACACGTTCGGAGATAGAGGAAATACGCACGGTAAGGTGCGATCACGTCATAGAGACTCTCTTAAAACACGGCATCGTCCGCGTCGCCGGGCGTAAAAAGAGCGTGGGCAATCCACTCCTTTACAGAACTACCAACAGATTTTTAGAGCTCTTCGGATTGGATTCCATATCATCACTGCCCACGGTCGAGGAACTTCAGGAGACCTTCGTCGCCGAGGGCGGCGCGGGTGAAGAGGATGGGACAGCCGATGAAATAGGAGGCGGCGATTATGAGTGACACGGGCTCACAGAATTTACAGGATCCCCGCGAAATCTCCTATCCGATAAGGCTCAACAGGTATATCTCGTCGTGCGGCGCCGCGTCGCGGCGCAAAGCCGACGAACTGATAGCGAGCGGCCGCGTTGCGGTTGACGGTACCGTAAACGTGTCGCTCGGGCAGACACTGAATAAGCCGTCGGAGGTTCGCGTCGACGGTGAGGTTATCGGCGCTCAGAGACTCGTCTATATCGTGATGAACAAGCCTCGCGGAGTGCTCTCAGCCGTGAGCGACCGGAGAGACAGGACGGTTATGAACCTCATGCCGAATTTTTACAGGAAGCTCGGCATTTTCCCCGTCGGCAGACTGGACAAGGAGAGCGAAGGGCTTATAATTCTTACTAACGATGGTAAATTTTCACAGGAAATCATTCACCCGTCTTCATGTATAAAACGCGTCTACATGGTTTTTTTGAGCGCCGCGATCGGAGCAGAAGCCTTGGACAAATGGCGGGACGGCGTTATGATAGACGGCAGGCTCGCGAAACCGATAGAGGTATCCCGCGGGGACGAAACGGGCAAAATCTTCAAAGTTGTCCTCGGGGAGGGCTTCAAGCGTGAGATCCGCCTCATGGTTCGCGCATTGGGGAGCAGCGTTCTAAAACTGCGCAGAATCGGTATTGGCAATCTTTTTATCAAAAATTTGCCATTAGGGGCATTTAACGAGTATAATTATAAAGATTTATCGGATATGATAAAATTTGGCGGAGAGGTATAGGATATTCGCTTATCTTCGGGGGGATGTAGTAAATGCAGGGATTAGACGAACGTACCCGTGACCTCATACAAAGGCGCGTCCTGAGGCGGGTCAAGGATATTCCATCCTTGCCGCAGTTTGTGATTGAAACCCTGAACAAATTGGACGACCCTACGAGCAGCGCGGCAGATGTCGCGTCCAAGCTGTCGAAGGACGAGGGGCTTGTCGTAAGGGTTCTCAGACTCGCCAACTCCGCTTATTATGGTATATCGAGGAGGATAACGAATATCTCCGAGGCTATATCATACCTTGGTTTCAAGACCATAAAGAGCATCGTCCTCGCCGCGTCCGTCTACAAGTTTATGGACAGCTCCTTCGCCGGTTACGCCCTCGACAGGGGTGAGCTGTGGAAGCACTCGCAGAGCGTTGCGGCGGCGTGCCGCTACGTCTGTACAAAGAACAGGGTCTGCGACCCTGAGGCGGCGTATATAGGCGGACTCATGCACGATATCGGCAAGATAGTCCTCAACGATTACGTGCGCTTCGGTTACAGTATAATACTGCGCCTCGTCGAGGAGGACTGCGTGCAGTTCTGCGACGCGGAGAGGCAGGTGCTCGGCTTCGACCACGCGCAGGTAGGCGGTTTGGTCATGGAGCAATGGAATTTACCCGATCTTTACACGTGCATAACTACATACCACCACACGCCGTGGGATCTGCCCGAGGACAAAATTCCCGAATATCAAAGCATCGTCGACGTAGTTCACGTGTGCAACGGAATTTGTATTATGCTTGGTGTCGGCATAGGGGCTGACGGGATGCAGTACAACATATCGCCGGACAGCTTGGAGCGCCTCGGCATGACCGACAAATTGGAGGAGATAATGGGTGAGTTCGTGGATCTCTTCTTGTCCTTGGAAGAGGAGATGAAAGAATCATAACCTGATGTCTGAGTTAGGCTGCCGTCCAATCATAACGCTCGACGGGCCGGCAGGGGCCGGCAAGAGCAGCGCCGCGAGGGAGGCTGCAAAACGGTTGTCTTTACCCTTTCTCGATACGGGCGCGATATACAGGGCTATAACTCTGTCCGCGCGTGAGCGCGGCATTTCCCCAAAAGAAACCGATGAGCTTAAAAGTTTGTTATCCGAATTTTCACTGTCCTTCAGAGGTGATCGCGTCGTATCGTGCGGCAAAGACGTTACCGAGGCAATACGCACGCCTGAGATAGATATGGCCGTGTCGGCGTATTCCGCGCTGCCGATGGTCAGAGACGCGCTCCTTTCAATCCAGAGGAACGCGGCGTCGGACGGATTGGTGACCGAGGGACGGGACATGGGGACGGTGGTTTTCCCAAAAGCCGACCTCAAGATATTTCTCACAGCGTCTCCCGAGAAGCGGGCAAGAAGAAGGTACGATGAGAGAATATCGAAGGGCGAACCGGCTGACCTCGGCGAGATACTCGAACAGGTGAAAACGCGCGACGCGCTCGACGAAGGGCGTGAGGCAGCTCCGCTTAGAGCCGCCGAAGACGCGATAATCCTTGACAGTACGGACTTATCCCTCGAAGAAGTCGTGGAAAAGATATTACAGCTGGCGCGGCTTCGTAAAGATAAAAACATGACCGCTCACGTTCCAAAGCACGATGTAAGGTAAATATGCTTCAGGAGATATTCTACCGCGCAGCTAAAATTTTCTTTCGCGTAATTTTTACCCTGTACAACAGGCTCACTGTCAGATGGTCAGGCGGTGTGCCGGAGGGTCGGGTGATAGTGGCGTCGAATCACGCGAGTTATATAGACCCGCCGCTCGTGGGGTGCGTCTTTCGCGGACGACTGAGGTATCTTGCCAAGGATTCTCTCTTTCGCAATCCGCTGTTCGGATTCCTGATCGGCGCACTCGGCGCGACGCCGGTGGCGAGGGGCGACAGCCAGAGGGCAGGGGCGGTTCTGAAAGCTCTCTTGAGTATGCTCGAAAAAGGTGAGAGCGTACTCATATTCCCCGAGGGGACGAGGAGCGCCGACGGCCGGCTCAAACCATTGGAGGGCGGCGCGGCTTATCTGTCGCTCAAGTCCGGGGTTCCGCTGCTTCCGGTGTATATAAGCGGCTCGAAGAACGTCATGCCGCCGCATAAATCCTTTCCCAGACCGGCAAAGTTAGTCGTTACGTTCGGAGCGTTGATTCATCCCGTCTCAGGCGAGCGGGGAGGCAAGGGGGATCGCGAACGCGTATCCGCCGAGTTGGAGGACGCGCTGCGTAAATTGGAGGGGGAATCGAATTGTACGTGAGCATGACCGGCTTCAGCAGGGCGAGCGCGTCGTTCGAGTGGGGCACGATACATATTGAGCTGTCGAGCGTGAACCACAGGTATCAGGAGATAAGCGCGCGCCTCCCGAGGGAACTCGCGTCGTGGGAGCCGTGGTTTCATAAGAAAATGCAAAAATTGTACGGCCGCGGCAAGGTGAGCATTCGCGCCGAAATAACGTGGGCCGGCTCAGTCCTCGCCGCGTCGATAAATAAAGACGCGCTCAAAAAATATTACGACGAAATCACGGAGGCGCAGAAATTCATCGGAGTGTACGAGGAGATAGCCGTAGATCGGTTGCTCGACCTCCCCGGCGTCGTCGGCACGCAAAAGGGATCCGGCCTCTCCGACGATGAGGCGACAGAAGCGATATTGTGGGGGCTTCTGAGCGAGGCTGCGGAAAAATGGCAGACAATGCGAGATGCCGAGGGAGAACATCTGAAGCGCGCGGTAGAGGAGCACATTGACGAGCTCGAAAGGTTGCTGTCGCGCATTGCCGAGAGATGGAAAATCGCGAAGGACGCGGCTTTCGAGAACATGACCGAGAGAGTGACGAAGGCTTTGTCCGCCGCCGGATTGCAGGCGGATG
Organism: Synergistales bacterium; assembly: GCA_026002695.1. Taxonomy (GTDB): domain Bacteria; phylum Synergistota; class Synergistia; order Synergistales; family Synergistaceae; genus BOCB01. The sequence goes on along the minus strand of BOCB01000010.1, from coordinate 13,356 downwards.
ACTCTCGTTTCGCGCAGGAAGCCGTGTTCATAGCTGACAGGTGGGATATATCGGAGGAACTTGCCCGTCTAAACAGCCACATTGAAAAATTCCGCGAGACCGGGAACTCAGGCGATCCGATAGGCCGCAAGCTCGACTTCATCGTACAGGAGATGAACAGGGAGGTAAATACTCTCGACTCGAAGACCGCCGACTCGGAGGTCAGATGGATGGCAGTCGAGGCAAAGACCGCTTTGGAGCGCGTGAGAGAGCAAATACAAAATTTGGAGTGATTGCCGTGAGCTATCGTCTCGTACACATAGGTTTTGGCAATATGGTTGTGGCGGACAGAGTTACAGCAATAATAAGTCCCGTATCGGCGCCGATAAAGCGGCTCAGGGACGAGGCAAGAGACGCGGGGCTTTTAGTTGACGCCACACAGGGAAGAAAGACGAGGGCGATATTGATAATGGACAGCAAACATGTGATAATGTCAGCCATTCAGCCTGAGACCATCTCGGCCCGCTTCGAAGAGGCGGCGCGTTCTGACGGCAGCGAGGGCGATAAACCGGAGGAGAGCTGACCATGAGCCGCGGGCATCTTTTCGTTCTGTCCGGCCCGTCAGGCGCGGGCAAGGGGACGCTTAGAAAAATACTTTTCCAGCAATTAGGGGGGCTCGTCTACTCCATATCATGTACTACGAGGGAGAAACGCAATGAAGAGATCGAGGGCAGGGATTATTTTTTTGTGTCATATGAGCGCTTCGAGACGATGATCAAGCACGGCGATTTCTTGGAGTGGGCTAATGTTCACGGCAATTACTACGGAACGAGACGGGCGGATGTGGAAACGAGCCTTGAGTTGAACTGCGACATAGTACTGGAGATAGATGTGCAGGGCTCCCGGCAGATAAAGGCCATCATGCCGGAAGCGGTCAGAATATTTATCACCGTCGACTCCCTGGACTCGCTTGAGGAAAGGCTGGAGGACAGGGGTACGGAGACGCAGGAGCAGCTTACGCGGAGATTGCGCAACGCCGCCGCTGAGATGAAGTACGCCAGAGAGTGCGAGCACATTGTGCTGAACGACAATCTTGAGATTGCCTCGGAGAAACTCGCGGACATCGTGAAAAGTTACAGAAACGCCGGTTAAGCTAACGATAAACCCGCGTAAAGGGGTGGATTAATGTGATATACGCGAATTTTGAGGATATTTACAACAATCACCGTGAAATAGAGAATAAATACGCCCTCGCGATGATAGCGTCCATACGGGCGAGGCAGCTCAGTATGCAAAAGGGAAGCAAACTCGCCGGCGAGAGCAGCGAGAAATGCATAACGCGAGCAATAGAGGAGATAGAAAACAACAGCATCACAATTACAACCGAGCACGGAGCGGATCCGGAGGATTAAAGGATGGTTCCTTCTTGGGCTCGCGGCAAAAAAATACTGCTCGGCATCAGCGGCGGGATAGCGGCTTACAAAACAGCGGCTCTGACGCGCGCCTTTGTTAAATCGGGCTGCGAAGTCGAGATAATAATGACGGACGCGGGGGCGAAGTTCGTATCGCCCCTTGCCCTTTCGACGCTCACAAAGCGCCGTGTCTGGCGGGACGCCGATTTCCTGTCGGACGAATACGGCTTTATGATACCTCATATATCGCTCACCCAATGGGCGGATGTAATGGTAATAGCTCCCTGTACGGGCAACGCGCTCAGGATAGCGGCAACAGGAGACGCGAGTACGCTTCTCGGCGCGGCTCTTCTTGCCTGCGGCCGCCCTAAGGTATTCTTCCCGGCCATGAACGAGCGCATGTTGGATAACCCGGCCGCCCAGGAGAACATAAAGATCATACGCTCTCGCGGCGGCATAGTGATAGATCCGGGCGTAGGATTCCTCGCCTGCGCCGACGAGGGGAAGGGGCGTCTGCTGTCGGCTGATGAGATACTCGACGAGACATGGCGCGCAATCTCACCTATACGCGACCTCTCGGGCAAAAAAATTCTCATAACGGCCGGAGCCACGCACGAGTACCTCGACCCGGTGCGTTTTATATCGAACCCGAGCTCCGGCAAGATGGGTTACGCCCTCGCCGAGGAGGCGCTTCGCAGAGGAGCGTCGGTCTCGTTGGTCTCGGGACCGTCGGAGGAGCGCGTCCCAAGCGGCGCCAAGCTAATCGGCGTGAGGAGCGCGCTTGAAATGTTAGACGCCTGTCTCGCCGAGCTAAACGGCGCGGACGCGATAATAAAAGCCGCGGCGGTTGGCGATTACAGGGCGAAAGAAATAGCCTCCCGCAAGATTAAGCGTGAGTTCGCGGATAGCCTGACTATAGAATTAGTTCGCAACCCCGACATAGCGCGCGAAATATCGCTGAGGAAGTCGAATGCCCAAATATTGGCCGGCTTCGCGGCGGAGACCGACGACGTGGAGGCGAACGCCGTAAGGAAAATTACGGCCAAGGGGCTCGACATGATCGTCGCCAATGACGTTTCGAAGGGCGACGCCGGTTTCGCCGCGGACACGAACAGGGTCAGGATATACTTCGATGAAAAATACGCGCGCCCGCCGTCGCAGGTGATATTCGGCACAAAACAGGATGTCGCGGCAAGCGTAATAGATGAACTGACAGAGCTGGTAAACAGTAAAACTCCGGATTGAATAAAATGTTTCGGCGCGGGGAGTCTCCCCGCGCTTTTGATCAATGAATATCCCCGTAATAATTCCCGGCCCCTGGTGGACACAGCTCACTTACAGCTATCCCGAAACCTTGACGCCCGGCACTCGCGTGCGGGTGAAGCTCGCGGGCTCCTCTCGCGTAGGCATAGCCGCGGAGCCGCCTGACAAACCCGATGAGACCTACGGCGGCAAAATCTACGATGTCTCAGAGATAATCGACGACGAGCCTATACTGCCGCCATTTGTCATGCCGCTTCTCGGCTGGTTCGGCGATACATATCTCTGCGGGCCCGGCCTCGCCGCCAAGACGCTTCTGCCGGCCGAATTCATAAAAGGAACTCCGCTCGGCGCGGACGCTCATAAAAACCTGACCTCCATTACCAATGCAAATTGTGACAACCATCCCGATGATACCTTCATATACGAGCCGTCGGACGCCGCGCGGTGGGAGCGTTACGCCAAGATAATATCGGACGGGAAGCCGACGCTGATATGCTTCCCCCTTTACGATACGGCGAAGGCGTTCGAGAAAAAGCGCCTTGTGGGCGTGGAGCATGTGAGGTTTCCGCGAAGCTCGGCCAAGGCCGAGTGGCGCGCCTGGGGTGATCTGCTCGGCGGCGGCGCGTCCCTCGTCGTCGGCGGGCAGACTGCGGCTATGGCTCCGCTGCCGGGGCTTGCGCGTATTATCATCGAGGACGAGAGCAACAGCGTATGGCGCACAGTGAGGCATCCCGTTTTCAACGCGCGAAGCCTTCTCGCCAAGAGGGCGCGTATTGGGGGAGCACAGCTTATTCTCGGCGGCAGGATGCCCTCCGCGAGGGCGTTCATGCGCGCGGGGAGCGCGAGTTTCGCCGGGGGCAAGGAGGATGACGCAGTAGCGGGAGCGGGCAAAAATTTTTATTTCGTCGATATGAAGATGGCTTACTCACCGGCTGTCGGCGGCGTGAGTGATACCATAGCAGTGAGCGAGCCGCTCGTCCGTGAGACAGAGACCGCCATAGATGCCGGAACATGGGCGCTCTGGATATTGGACAGGAAGGGTTATGCCGGCGAGATAGCCTGCGACGAGTGCGGCTGGTCGCCCAAGTGCGATAAATGCGGGGGAGCGATGCGCTGGGAGGCGTCCTTGGAACGCTTGTCGTGCGTCGCCTGCAAGGGAGCGGCGTTATTGCCGGATGCCTGCCCGAAGTGCGGAAGCAGGCTGCTTTCTGCGAAGCGTCCCGGATTGGAGGCACTCCTTCCTCTTGCAAGATCGGCTGTGAACAGCACGGGGCGGATATTTTTATTGGACGGAGAAATCCCCGCGTCGGAGCTCAAAGCAAGAAGCGGTCTCATAATAGGTACCCGCGCCGCGCTCGATCTGTGCGACAGGGTTCACGTCGGCATGGCCGGGTGGATAGACGCGGACGCCGATATGAAGTCCCGGGAACGCGACGCGAGCGAACGGGCGTTTTCCCTCGTATGGGAGTCTCGCTGGCGCGGCTTGTCGCCTGAGAAGCGTGTCGTCGTAATTCAGACACGGCGGCCATGCCGCGGCTGGCAGAGGGGTCTCGAATCAGAGCGCATAGGAGCTCCGGCGTGGGCGGTCTTCTGGCGCGGCGAGCTGCGGGAGCGAAAAGAGCTCTCGATGCCGCCCTTCAAGGCGCTCGTAAAAATCACGGCAAGCGCTGAGGACACGCGCGGCATGGAGAAAAAATTTGTCTCGGCGGGTCTGGAATACTGGATAGACGACAATCCCGAAAACAGCGGAACAATCCGGCTGCGTGTGAAGGATACCGCCGCATTGAGGCGAGAATTGGAACCCTTCTTTTCGATAAAGCGAGCACGGCAAGGTTTCCCGTCGGTTACGGTTTGGTACGAGTGATACGCGATAGAGCGAGGACTTCTATCGCCAGCAGCGCGGCGAAGGTAAAAAATCCGGCGTTCATGCAGACAGCTTCGTTTAATTTGCCGACGCACACCGGTCCGAACATGTAGCCGGCTCCCCAGAAGAGGAAATATGTCCCCGCTATTGTCCCTTTGAGCTCGTCCGGCGCGGCGCTGTTCAAAAAAGCCAACGAGGCCAGATAAAAGGAGCCGAGACCGAGGCTGCACACGGTCAGAAAGGACAGCGCCCCGTACATGCCGAGCAGGGGGAACGCGGCCATCGTCACGGCGGCGGTAAGGATGCCGCATATCATGAACTTTTCCCTGCCGAGCCTGTCGGACAGAGGTCCAGTTATCACTTGCGATACGCTTATCGCAATGTAAAAACAGGCGAAGAATACCTGCACGAACGTCTGTTCGTAACCTCTGAAGCCGCTGAAGTAAACCGGTATCGTCGTGATAAAGATACCGTATCCCACGCCGTAGAGCGTAATTCCCGCCAGCGTCGCCAATATGCGCGGTTCGGAGACGAGCGCCGCAATGTTTTTGAAGTCTATCGCGTTTTGAGCGGAGATATTCTTTCCCTCGCTGTCCACTGAGACGTATACCAACAGCGCCGAGAATATACACACCGCCGAAAAGAACAGGAAGACCATGTCGTTGAGGGAGAGGCGAGCCGCGATTATTCCGATAAGAGGCCCGCATGTGAGGCCGACGTGAAGTGTCGCGTTATATATCCCCATGACGCGCCCCTTCGACGCGGGGAATTTCAGGGACAGGAGCGCCGGGGCGAGCGCCCAGAGAGGAGCCTCGCCCATCCCCTGCGCAACGCGCCCGATAAATATCCAAGCCGCGCTGTCGGCGAAATAATAGAGGACTCCGGAGAGGGCGCAGCACAGATAGCCGATTATGATAAATGTTTTGAAGCCGAGCCTGTCCGCGAGCATCCCCATCGGAACCTGCAAAAGGATGTAAGAAACGGCGAACGCCATCGTTATGTACCCGACCGCCACCTCGGAGCCGGTGAAAGCGATGACGCGATCGGGCAGGAGGGGCATCACCATACCGACGCCGATCATCATCATGAATACGGATACGTTTAGCCCTAATAAAACTTTTTTGTTGTCGTTCACGCTGATTTTTTTGCCTTGCCGTGCGCGAATTTCCCCTCGGCTATGAACGCGGCTCCCGCGCACAAAAGGGAGAGGCCGCTTACAAGCGCTACCGCCGCCGCGCTCCGCGCGCCGCTCGACAACGACGCGAGAGCGGCGATTAAGATGAGCGCCGCCGCAGCCGGAGCGGCGTATCGATTGCGGCTTACCGTCATCATAATGACGGCCTTGTAACCATGAACGCATCCGGCGGCCAAAAGCCACATTCCGAGAAGCGCGGGGACGCTGAATATCCAGAGTCCTATGCGCGATATGTAAATCAGCCCGAACGCGATGTCAACCGCTCCGGCGGGAAGCAGCCACTTAGGACGGAGCCGGTTGTTTTTCATGGATATGTACGGCACCATATAGTTAGCGCCGGACAACAGCAACCCCACTCCCATGAGCGCCGGCACGGACACTATTACGACGATCGGGCGCAGCAATTCCAAAACGCCCATGAGCCCGAATATGGCACCCGACGTACAGAGCGTCCACCTGACCGTCTTATCGAGGTCGTAACGTTCAGCTTGCCGCATGATATTTTATTCCGTATCGTACCTCTATTTGCCGGTAACAGCGCGATGCGTATCTATTATCATCTGCAAAAGGACGTTATTCGTCCATATTTTGGATGCCGGAGTGTATTTGCCAATGACGACGACGGTTACAGTCACCGCGACCAACACGACCAACGCTATGAGCATCTGCTGCATCTTGTTATATTGGACGTACATCGATGAATTTTTCTTCATTCTCTCATCTTTATCGTATATCTTGACCATTGCTCTCACCTCCGTAATCCTTATCCGTTCATTTTAGCATATACTACAAACCTGTCTATGTTTCTGTGGTCAGGTATTTTTTTTATGAACCGCAGCGATGAACCCACCGCCGCCATGCGCGCTGTCTCGTCGGGCTGCTCTCCCCCGCCCGTCTCCATTATCAGCACGGCACCATCCTTCATAAGGCGCGGGGCTTCCGACAATATTATCCGGCATACGTCAAGCCCGTCCATCCCGCCGTCGAGAGCTTCCCTCGGCTCATAAACGCGCACCTGGCGCTCTAACGAGCTTATCTCGCCGGCCGGTATATACGGGGGGTTCGTAACGATCATATCAAGCGAGTTTTCAGCTATTCCGGATTCCGACGGAGACGCGCAGTTTATAAAACTCATCCTGCCCGTGACTCCGCAAGCCTCGGCGTTAATACGCGCGTAACTCAGAGCCCTTTCGCTTACATCCGCGGCAAAGCAACGCGACGCCGGATTGTCGGCGAGCAGCGTTATGCCTATGCAGCCGCTCCCGGCGCACCAGTCGGCGAATACCGCGCGTCCTCCGATACCCTTTATATAATCGTCAGCTATCGCGGTCAGTATCTCGGTCTCCGGCCTCGGTATCAGCACGCCCTCCCCCACCGCCATGACGCGCCCGCGGAAGAGGGCGTTTCCGATAATATAAGCCAGCGGCATACCCTCGGCCCTCAGTCTCGCGGCGCTCATTATCGCGCCGAGCCGCGAGCCGTCTATTATTTTTTCGGGATGGGCGTGCAGAAACGCGCGAGCCGTTTCGAGCGCGCCGCCGATTATCTCGTCGGCCTCGAAGGATGCGCTCTTCTTATCCTCTGAGGATGCCGTCAGAATTTTTATAACGTCCGCGCGGAGATCAGACAGGCGCATGAAATACGAAAAAAATAAACCTTGGGGCGCTGCCCCGCGCCCCGCAAGGGAACTGAGTTCCCTTGACCTTCCGCGAAAAAACTTTTAACTTTAGGGCTCTGACATTAAATCGATTTTTACGCCGCAAACGTCTTCATCTTTTCGGCTTGGTCGGCCAGCGTCAGGGCTTCTATCATCTCGCGCAGGTCGCCGTCCATGATCTGGTCGAGTTTGTGCAGCGTCAGTCCTATCCTGTGGTCGGTGAGCCTGTTTTGCGGGAAGTTATACGTGCGGATTCGTTCCGACCTGTCGCCGGAGCCCACCTGTCCCTTGCGCTCGGCGGCCATCATGTCGTGCTGTTTGCGCAGTTCCAAGTCGTACAGCTTCGTGCGAAGAAACTGCATCGCCTTCGCGCGGTTCTTTATCTGAGAGCGCTCGTCCTGACACGTAACGACAACCCCGGTCGGCAGGTGCGTTATCCGGACAGCAGAGTCGGTCATGTTTACATGCTGACCGCCCGCGCCGCCCGACCTGTACGTGTCGATCTTGAGGTCCTCGGCGCGAACTTCGACGTCCACGTCCTCGGCCTCCGGCAGAACCGCCACCGTCGCCGCCGACGTGTGTACGCGTCCGCTCGCCTCCGTAGCCGGAACGCGCTGAACTCTGTGAACCCCGCTCTCGAACTTGAGCTTGCTGTACGCGCCCGCCGCCTCGATGCGGAATACGATTTCCTTGTACCCGCCGATGCCCGTCTCGTTCGCGTCAAGTATCTCGACGCGCCAACTCTCCCGCTCCGCGAAACGCGTGTACATGCGGAAGATGTCCGCCGCGAACAGCGCCGCTTCCTCGCCGCCCGTGCCGCCGCGTACCTCGATGACGACGTTCTTGTCGTCGTTCCTGTCCTTGGGGAGCATCATTACCTTTATGCCGCGCTCTATATCAGGCAGGCGAGCCTCCAAGGCCGACAGCTCGTCGCGCGCCATCGCCCTCATCTCCTCGTCCGTCTCGTGGTCGAGTATCTCTCTCGACTCGTCTATCTCTTTTTTGACGCGCTTATACTCTTCGTAAGCCAATATCAGAGGTTCGAGTTCGGAGTGCTTCTTTCCGAGGGCGTGCAGCTCCGACAGATTGGACGCCACGTTCGGGTCGGCCATCCTCGCCTGAACATCACGATACGTACTCTCGACCTCGCCGAGCTTATCCCAAATCTCCATCGTCCTTCACACCTTCCATAAAGATACCGATTTATTGACAGGAGCTTAAAGAGTAGCGATAAAGCCCTGACCGGACGGCCATCACGTCGCCCCTGCCAATAATTCTTCTATATTCTTGAACGGCGAGCCGCACGAGCTTGCCTCTCTGCATTTTCCGTCTGTGAGGCACGAAGGGCCGGCTATGACAAACAGTTCCGCCGCCGCGTCGTATACGAGGCGCAGCATTTCCGACGCCATGCGCCTTATCTCCCACTGAGCCCTTCGGCAGAGCCTCAGCGAGAAAAAATGATGGAGCTCGCGCGCGTTCATCGTAATCATCAGGCTCGTCGTCCAGCCGTGCGGAAGTATAAACCGCGCGTCCTCCTTCGGCACACCGAGCTCTATCAGCCGCTCGTAAGCCATGTAAGCCGCAGCGCCTTGAGCGGCGAACAGCTCCGCAGCTTCCGGAGTGCGCTCTACCGTGGGCGGCACGATGACGCTCTCGCGGCTTGAACTCATCGTCACGTACCTCTGGCTCTGCTGCGAGAAGCTGGCGATCCTGTGTCTCACGAGCTGATGCGACGCGACGCGGCTCAGTCCGTCGACGGCGAAGGTGAAGGACGCGTGCTCGAACGGCGACATATGCCCGACGTCCCTCAATTTTTTAAGGAACTCAGCCGTCCTCGCCTCGTCAAGCCCGTCAAAGAGCTCGTCAGCCCGCGACGCGCTGTAACACAGCCTCGCCGCCGAGGCGACGACCTTCGAGGGATTATCGGTATGAGCGAGGAGAGTTACCGTCATCAAAAGATCCTTCCGCACCCTTCAGGCTGCTAACAATAAATCCGGGAACAAAAAGCCCCCTTGTATCTCGAACGAGACAAGGGGGACTCTATTTGACAGCTTGTTATTCCGCGTCCCTTTTTTTCTGGCCGTAATTGACGCCGGCGTACTTCTGGCGGAATTTTTCGAGACGCCCCTCCTCGCTCGCGCGCCCCTTCTTTCCCGTATAGAAAGGATGGCACGCGTTGCAGACTGAGACCTTCATCTCGCGCTCGGTAGAGCGGGTAACGAATTTATTTCCGCAGGAGCAGGTAACTGTACACTCCTCGTACTTAGGGTGTATGTCCTTTTTCATCTTTAACACCTCCCGTTGACCATATAAATCGCGCGGCAAAACGCGCAACGAAGAGTATTATATAACGTCCCGAAAAAAAAAGAAAGGCCGATTGAAATGTTCGTGCAATTGTTTGCGTGTTTGCGCTTCCGGCTGTGTTATAATAAATCACAATAACTGAATCGGAGGCGATGAGCTTTGGCGGACTCAGAGGCCATACGCAAGGAACTTACATACAGCATATCGATGGAGGACTACAGGCGCAAGGAGAAGGAGCTTGAGACGGCGTGCAAGCAGTTCGAGGGAACGATGTTCGCCAAGCTCTGGAAGGACATGATGAAGTCGGCGCGTACGTCGTTCGGCAACGAGGACAAGAAAACTTACGGGGCGCTGGAAGAAACCGTGGTCGAAATGGTTTCCGAACACCTGAGCGAAAGTCAGGGCGTTGGCGTCTGGAAGGTTCTCTACGATCAACTGCACGAGCGCCTGCCTCTTCCCGAGGAACTCGCAATCGAACGGAAGGAAAAGCTGGCCGCGTCGGCAGAGGAGAAGTCGAAGAGGGCTTTGCGCACCCCAAGGACGCCTAAGGCCGAGTGAAAGACTGATTGCCGTAAGGGAAACGCTGATTGCTGGTTATCGCCCAAACATAATTCAGCCGTTTGGGGGCGTAGAGCCTGTCAGTAATAAATCAGCCTTTTCCTTTCCTATGCGCGCGTTCCTAAAAGCGGTCTTCTTTATTCCCACTCGGTCAATCAGGGCATTTGCTGAACTATATTGTTTAGTAAATCGTGCTTTTTCATATGTTTCCTATGCTGTTTCTATCCATTATTCAGCATTTGCTGATTTTTTGCTATCAATCTGCTATCAATTTCATTTCTTCCTCCACAAATTTTTTCGCATCATCAATATAGTTAGCTGATACAATGTTAAATCAGCGCACATCAAGGGAATATAAATAATCATTTTCAATGTGATTAAGTTTCATCCTTTTCCGCACTTTCAGCGAACTTGAACACCATTGTCAGCGTCGTTTCACGGGAACCGCAATTTCTCGTCTTCGCAGTCCTGAGTCGGATAGTCGAAAATGCGGACTCTATTGGGTTGCTTGTTCGTATGTGAATCCAATGTTCAGCAGGAAAATCATAAAACGCAAGCAGCTCCGTTCTATCCTTGTTCAGGCAATCCATAGCTTTGGGATATTTCGCAACGTATTGTTCCAAGGCTAAATCAAATGCCTTCCCGGCTTCCTTCTTACAAGGAGCCATCCAAATATCATGGATTGATGACTTCACCTTATCCTGCATAGACTTTGGCAGTTTTTCAAGCACATTGGCTGTTTTGCGGACCCGGCAACGTTGATGCCGGGTGTTCGGATAAGCCATGGACAAAGCCCTCCAAAATCCCAGCGCCCCGTCCCCGGTCGCTAACTTCGGCCCGCTCTGCAAACCGCGACTCCGAAGATTCGTCATAAGCGCATACCAACTGTCACAGGATTCTCTATACCCGTCTTCTACGGCGATCAGCTCTTTTGCGCCATCCTCAGCCGCGCCGATTATCACAAGATGGGAACAGGTTTATGAAGTCTATGGCTCACTGTTCGACCAAGAGTTGCAATTTCGCGCCAAGGAATGGCGAACGCTCTTCGAGATAGGGACAGGTGTTCGCAAATTGTCCCGGGATGATGTGCCGGGGTACTTGGCCGTATATTTCGAGAGACAGAACTCCTCACATGGGTTCGGGGACTATATTCCGGAGCCGATAGACGTTATGGCCGGGGAAACGCTGAACCGCGAAGAGCTGACAGGCGGTACTGACAAAAATCCGATGTTGAAATTCGTTAAAGGTTTGAGGAATGAAGAAGGTTAGTGAACGTTGCCGAATATGTGTACCTAAACGCTCCCCCTGAGATGTATCGGGGGGAGCGTTTAGATTGCGTATTTTTTTGCGGTAGGCAATCCTGATTTCTAAAAATAATTATGACTATTAAGTTGCCTCATGTATTTTGCATCCTTCTTCTATCTGGTGTTACGCAATACTTCGATGAAGTAAGGAGACGAAAAGCGGACATTACGCTAAACATCTCGCACCCTTTTGGGATGTGTAATTAGGCCAGAAGAAGTCCCAAACGAGATTTACCCTAGCTTGAAGAAACTTGATAGTCATAAAAATAATTTGAGAAATTTCGGCTTTCTACTTGTATCTCTCGAAAAATTGTGGCACACTATATTGTATTGTCGTACCGTATTTACAAGAACGGAGGCACGTCTGATGAGTGTGAGCTGCAAAAAGTTAAAAACTCTACTCGCTATGCTTGTGTTTTTTTTACTCACATGCACTGTTTCGTCCGTATCAGCAGAGGTAAAGACAGCGCCGAACAAAATTCCGTATCCTGCGGATTATAATACTTCGGACGGCGCGTCTGGAGTCGAGGGCAGAGGCGACCACAAAAAGACGCCTTACTTCGCTCATCCGGGCATATATAACTTAAAAAGCGGCGGTTCGCTCACAATACTCGAAAAATTCAAGACATATCAACAGACTACTGAATGGAGCTGCGGCAATGCTTCCGCACTCATGGTCGCGAACTATTTCGGCCTCGAAGGGCAAAGGGAGCTTGATATAGCCCGTATAATGGGTACCAACAGTGAGATCGGCGGAACTACAACTGAACAGATGACGAGATATTTCAAGTCGATAGGTTACGAAGTTCGCTCCAGCCTCGAAGTTTCCGAGGAGGACATGATACCTGACGGAGCGGCGTTTAAGGATTGGGTAATTAAACATCTCACGAACCGGAGGCCGATAATGGTTGAATGGCTCGATTGGCACGCGCACTGGCAGGTCGTAATAGGCTACGACACGATGGGGACTGACGATGTTATAGAGGACGATGTTCTCATTTTGGCCGATCCATACGATGTCGGCGACCAACTTCAGGACGGCTATTACATCTTCCCTGCCGAACGGTTCTTCTACATGTGGCACGACATCAGATACGAGGGAGAAGATCGCCTGCGCAATCAACAGTGGGTAATCTCCTATCCCTCAAAAAGATAGCGAGCACTCGCTGACGGGTCGTGGGAGAAGCCGGTATCGAAAAAGTTTGGCGATAACAGCGCTATCAAGCAGGGGTGAAGAAAATGACTTGCGAAAACAATAGTTCCATATCCTGCAACTGCACGTACTCTTGTCCTAAACATGGGAAATGCTGCGAATGTATCGTGTACCACAGGAGTTCGGGAGAGTTTCCCGCGTGTTTTTTCAGCGCGAAAGCTGAGAAAACTTATGACCGCAGTTTTTCAGCCCTTGTGCAAGATAGGAAATGAATCGCCAAAAAAACGATAGCCGAACAGATAAAGAGAGTTTTTGAGATGGATCAATCGGATATTGGACAACTTTTTTCCGTTTTGGAGAGCCGGCAGAACGATAACATCAGCCGATGTGCCGTCAACGCGCTTCTTTAAGTCCGCAAATATAGTGCTTTAACTTAAGAATAATTAATACCGAAATATCTATGTATGGCGGTTTCGAGATTTTCAGAATCGGGCAAGATGTCAGCCAAAGCACGTTTCATATTTGCCCATCTTTTTTCAATCGGATTGAAATCCGGTGAATAAGCAGGCAAAAACAACAGTTTTACGCTATGTCTTCGAGCTAAATTCCGTAGTTTCTCCTTACGATGAAAAGAGGCGTTGTCCATGATTATCGTAACGCCTCTTGG
>BOCB01000009.1 GCA_026002695.1 Synergistales bacterium | reverse complement strand
GCGGTGGGCGACTACGTCAATCACGTTATAGGAGAGATGAAAAAACCGGAGCGCAGGAGCACAAAATACACCTTCTCAGGCTCCGTGTATTTCGAGAGAATGAAAAAACTCGGCTTATACACCACGAACGTCGGCGAGATAGCCGAAAAGGTTCGCGCGGTTTCACTCAGCGGGGTCATGGGTAAAATTTTAGCCTGATCCGCGTTGAGGACGAGCAGGCGCGGCCGGCCTCGGCCGCCCGTTCATCATGAGAGAGGGTGTATTAATATGACTGATACGGTTCCCGTGTTTACTCTTTCGCATTACATCTATATGATAACAATCGCGTTAGTGCTGTTCCTTATGGTCAGGAAGAAGGACGTCGTGATCGTCTGCCTGATCGGGCTTACCTTGATAACGGTCAGTTATACCGGCTCCGTCATCACCGGCATACAGGCTCTTTTCAGCTCTCTTTTGACGGCGGGGAAGGATCTTTTCGACATAATGCTCGTTATCTCGATAATGGTCGCCATGCTGAAATCGCTCGACTCAACGGGGGCCAGCGAAAAAATGTTCGCGCCCGTGAAAAAAATGATCAAAAACCCGTTGCAGGCGTACTTCCTGCTCGGCGCCGCCGCATATATCTCCGCGTCCTTCTTCTGGCCGACTCCGGCAACGGCGCTTGTAGGGCCGCTCCTAATCCCTGTCTGCGTTCAAGTCGGGCTGCCCGCAATGGCGGCGGCAATGGCGTTCAACATATTCGGGCACGGGATGGGTCTCTCGGGAGACCTCATTATACAGGGCGCCATCAAACTCTCCGCAAACTCGTCCGGCGTCGATATCGGGTCGATGTTCACGACCTCGGCCATTTTGTCCCTCACCTGCGGCATTGTCGCCGGTATCGTCGGATATATAATGATGAGGAAGGAAATAAAAGCCGCGCCGAAATTTGAGCCTGTCGAGGCGCCGGAGACGGACGTGCCTAAAAAGGATCAGCCTTATGCCGTTCTCTTCGCTATATTGACGCCGCTGGCGTTCTTCGCGGCGGCGGGGGCTATGATAGCGTTCAAGATAAGGGGCGGCGACGCAACCGCGCTCATCGGCGGAACCGGCGTACTGATGCTGATAATCTCGTCTATCGTCTCTGACAAAAGGAATTGTTTCGAAAAATCAGTGGGCTATCTCCGCGAGGGCTTTATGTTCGGGATAAAAGTCTTTTCGCCCGTCATACCGATAGCGGCGTTTTTCTACCTCGGCGGTGTCTCGTCCGATGAGATACTGGGCGAAGGAGCCCCGCAGCTGATGTTTGACATAGGGAAAAGGATTTATACCTCTCTCCCGCTCGGGAAAATACCGCTCGCGTTCGGAAATACGCTTATCGGGATGATCGCGGGCTTGGAGGGCTCCGGCTTCGTTGGCCTGCCCCTGACAGGGAGCATGGCGGCGGCCTTTGGCAGCTCAGTGGGAGCGAACATCGCGCCGTTAGCCGGCGTCGGCCAAATGGGGTCGATCTGGTCAGGCGGCGGTACGCTCGTGCCGTGGTCGTTCGGTCTCGCCGCCACCGCCGGTATAGCGGGGGTAAGCCCGGTGGAGCTCGCCCGAAAGAACTTTATCCCGGTTTGCTGCGGGTTATTTGCTTCGACGGTCGTCGGAATTTTCATGATGTAAAGAAACCCGATTTATTGTTGAGGGCGGCAGGGGCGGCTGCCTCCGCCTATGAAGGGTAACGGATAAAAAAACCAAGCGGGCGGCCAAAGGCCGCCCTTACATGATGGGAGGCATCTGAGATGAAAGCGGCGTTCGCCTTGCTCAATATGCTGAGATTATATGAAGTGACGGAGGTGTTCGGGCTCCCCGGGGAGACAACGCTCGAATTATACAGGGCGTGGGAGGATTTCCCCGATATAGCGTACCGCTTGTGCAGGGACGAGAGAAGCTCCGTCTTCATGGCGGACGGTTACGCGAAGGCAACGGGCAAGGTCGGAGTATGCGAGGGGCCGAGCGTCGGAGCCACCCACATGATCCCCGGCGTGGCCGAGGCCTGCGCCGCATGTGTGCCTATGATAGTCATCACGTCCGACGTCGAGCTCGACACCACAAAGAAGAACATGCTCACCGGCTTCGACCAGACGGCGATATTTCAAGGCGTGACGAAGGAGACCTTCACCATTACGAAACCGGCGGAGATTCCGTTTATCGTCAGGAAGGCCTTCAGATGCGCGGCGAGCGGACGCACGGGGCCGGTGCATATCAGAATACCGATGGATGTATACAGAGGCGAGGTTCCGGACGAGGAGATTTTCGCTCAGCCGCAGTTTGCCCGCTTTCCCGGGGTTCGCGCTTCGGCAGCGCCTTCTGACGCCGCGAGGGCGGCAAATATGATCGCTTCCTCCAAAAGGCCCGTAATGATATGCGGGCAGGGGTGCGTCCATTCCGGAGCGTGGAAAGCTGTGCGGCTTCTCGCGGAACGCGCGGTTATACTGGTGGGCTCCACGATAAACGCCAAAGGAATTTTCACGGAGACGCATCCGCTCTCGCTCGGCGTTATCGGGGCGAGGGGCGGCAGAAAATGGGCGAACGACATAATTGCCGATGCCGACCTGATCATTTTCGCAGGTTCGAGCACGGATTCGGCGGGGACTGACGCCTGGCGCATACCCGACGCTAAACTTCGCGGATCGGGGCCGCGCATTATCCAGATCGACGTCTCCGAGACGGAGCTCGGCAACAATTACGACGCCGTATGTCTGCTCGGCGACGCCGCGGAGACGCTGAAGCTCATCTTGGAGCTATTGCCGCCGTACAGCTCCAAGTCAACATCCCCGGCGAGAGACGAGTGGGCGTTTGCGGCGCGTAAATCCGGTAAAAAATATGAGGGTCATCTGAGTGAATTCGCGGACCGCCTCGGGGACTCAGTCCACCCGCTTGCGGTATGCAGGATATTGGAGCGCGCCGCGCCGAGCGATACCTTCTTCGCCGTCGACCCCGGCATATCGGCCGCGTACTCCGCCGCCTTCCTGAAAATCCAAGGGGAAGGGCGCAGGACGGCGTATAATTTCGCAATGGGCGCGCTCGGCTACGCGATCCCCGCCGCTATAGGAGCGAGAGTCGGTATACCGGAAGATCGTCCGGTGATCGCCCTTATCGGCGACGGCAGCTTCGGTTTCGCCGCCGGGGAGCTTGAGACCGCCGCGAGAGTCGGCATGAATATAACATACATACTCTTCGACAACAGGTCGTTCGGCTGGATCAGGGGCACTGAATTTGCGGATAAAAAAAGCCCGCTACCCAAGAGCTACGACAAATTCACGATGTTCGGGAAGGTGGACTACCTGAAGATAGCGGAGGGTTTCGGCTTGCGCGGTTACAAGACCGCCTCCGCGCGCGAATTGGAGGACATCATTAAAGAATGTCTCTCTTCGCCGGGCGTCAAGCTGATAGCTCTGGAAACCCCGCCGGAGGACGCGCTTCTGCCGCCCGTGCCGGGCTGGTTCAAATACGCGAAATCCGCGTCGCTCGAAAACCTCTACGGCGCGGAGTGCATGGGGGAAATTTGAGAACCATCGCCCCGTAAGGGAATGGAAACCAGCAGAGGCGCATGGCCATAACAGCGGAGACGTTGCGCGCAACGTCTCTGCTATACTCTCCCCCCCCAAAAAATTCCGTTATTAGTCCACCTTGAACCGTTCGAGGATCTCTTCCAAGCCCTCGACCGTTGAGGTCGTCGCTTCGGAGAGACGTCTGATGTTCTCCATCGCGCCGACCTGCGACGCCACCGACTCGTCGATCAATTCCACGCTGTGCGTGTTTTCCTGCCCGATGCCGCGGAGGTTCTGAATTTCGTCGTACATCCTCTCCCTGTTACCGGAGATGGCCGCGAGGGACTTGTTTACGTTGTCGAAGATCAGGCGCATTCCCTCTATTTGCGCCGTTATGCCCGCGAAGGTGTCGCCCACAGCCGTTACGTATGACTTTTGGTCCTCGATCAATTTCATTGCTTCCGTAACCGCCTCCACGTTATGGGCGCTGCTTTCTCCGACCGAGGCGATTATATTTTCGATCTTGTTCGCCGAAGTGGCCGACTGCTCGGCCAAATCCTTCACCTCGCCGGCCACCACGGCGAAGCCCTTGCCGTGCTCGCCGGCGCTCGCGGCCTCGATTGACGCGTTGAGCGACAGCAGCTGGGTTTGCTTGGCAATGGACTTGATTTCGTCCACGATGTTGTTGATGTCCGATATCTGCGTGTTCAGCTCTCCGATGTTATCCGCCGTCTTCTTGTTTTTCTCGATGCAGATGTCGTTGGTCGCGGTAAGGCTTGCGATTCTCTCCTCGCCGTTCTCCTTGTTCTGAAGAACCTGCTGCATTGCGCGGATCGCTTCGGACGTCTGCTCGGAGAGATAATTGCAGTCCTCTATGAGGTGATGGGTTATTTTTTCGCAGTCCTCGATACTGCCGAGCTGCCTCACCATGTTGGCGGACAGGGTCGCGATTCGATCCGATACGCTTTTCATGCCGCCGTACGACGAATCGACATCCGACATGACCCCTTCCGAACCCTCCGTCACGACTTCCACAGCGCGGCGCGCCTCAACTATGATATTGAAAATGTCGCTGATGAACGTGTTGAACTTTCCGGCAAGACCGCCGACTTCGTCGTTGCTGCGCACCTCGATGCGTCTGGTCAGGTCGCCGTTGCCGTCAGATATATCGCCCATCACGTCCGCGAGCTCTCGAACCGGCCTGAGCATCCCGAATTTGATGAAGAAGAAGTAAAGGATTATCACAAGCAGGATCAGCCCCGCCGACACCGAGACCATCGTCAGGATAGCCCCTCTGTATGAGCCCTCAAGCGTGAAGAACTGCGCCTCCACGAAATCCGTATTCTTAAGGTAGATCGACGGGTCGACGTTCAGGTACAAAACGTACGCGGTTGATCCGAAGCGCTTTATCGGATTGCAATAAATCACGGATTTGCCGTCCTCCGTCCATTTCAGCAGCGGCTTGGCGCTCTTCGCCGCGCTGAGCACATTCTCGTCCTTGGTCGTCTCTCCGACGCGGAAGGCTCCGCCGCTCCCCGCCCTGGCGTTCGCGGTCAGCACTAAGCCCGTGGATTCGATAATATTGACGAAATTGATCTGCGGGTTATTATCAATCTGACCCTGCATTATCTTCTCGATGCTGGCTGAAGCGTCCAGCGCGGCTTCAAGGACTCCCGCGGCCCTGCCGCCGCCGTCGAGCCTCGGAACCGCCGTAAATTTGAAAATCTCCCCGGTCTCCACCTTGACTTTGATCGCGGACGGCAGAATCTCGGCTCTGCCGTCCGTGAGCATCCGGTAACCGTCCCATATGTCAAAGAGTGAAAACCCGATCGCGTTCTTCTCCGTCGACTGGGTGAATAGCCCGTCAAGGTTAGCGATATAGAGGTCGTTCATGCCGGTTTTTTTGGCGAGCCGAGACAGCTCCGCGTCGCTTATATTTTTCCCCGCCGTGACGATTTGCAGAGCTATCGCGGCGTTCTGCATACTTTTATCTATCTCGTCCTCCATTACGACGAGGTAATCCCCGATGTCCTCGCCAAATTCGGTTATCTGGCGGTTGATCATGTTCTTGTCGTTCTCTTTCAGTTTTAGCACCGTCTCGCTCCTGCTGCGCCCTATTTTCTCAGTTATGAAAATGTAGTCCGTTACGAAAAAAACAGCCGAGACGATAATAATAACCAAAGACATAAGCACCGATTTACGTGAAATTGTCAACTTCAAGACACTCTCCTTAGGTTAATTTGAGAACGAAATATCATTAAAGCGCCATTAAATATATGGTATTATACTCCATAGGCGATATATTGCACCAGTGGGCGCGGTGAAATAGTTTCGATATGTCATCATGTCATCCTGTCGGCAAACGGCCGAATCCTTCAGCTTCTCATTAATTGAGCCGACAATGTATACGTATATGAATGAGCGCGCTTAACTCTATCGCGCGCTACTTAAGGGGAGGTATGGAAATGCTTCGTTCACTTTGGGCAGGCGCGAGCGGGATGATAGCCCAGCAGACGCACCTTGATGTTGTCGCGCACGATTTGGCGAACGTGAACACCGCCGGCTTCAAAAAAATCAGGGCTGACTTCCAGGATCTGCTGTATCAGATAAACAGGGAGCCCGGCGCTCCCGTCGAGCCGAACTCCATGATACCGAACGGCGTACAAATAGGCCTCGGCGTCAAGGTTGTGGGCACGACGCGCATGTTCATGCAGGGCTCGCTGCAAACCACGGACAACCCGACGGACGTCGCCATTACCGGCGACGGCTTCTATCAGGTGACGATGCCCGACGGAACGATAGCCTACTCGCGCGACGCCAACTGGAAGATAGACGCTAACGGGCAGGTGGTAAACCACGACGGTTACTTGCTGGAACCGGCTATCGTCGTCCCGGAGGGCTCCATAGATTTCAGCGTGAGCCCGACCGGAGCCGTAACCGTTCGCAACCCCGGCGTTGTCGAGGCGGAGGAAATCGGTCAGATTGAGCTCGCCCGCTTCATAAACCCGGCCGGGCTTCGCGCAGTCGGCAAGAACCTCTTCATAGAGACGGCGGCGAGCGGCGTTCCGGTGGTCGGCAACCCGGGCGACGAGGGTTTCGGCACCGTCGAGCAGAGGATGCTCGAAATGTCGAACGTACAGGTTGTCGAGGAAATGGTCGAGATGATAGTCGCCCAGCGCGCCTATGAGGCAAACTCCAAAACAATAACGACGGCTGACGAATTTCTGCGCATCGCCAACAACCTGAGACGTTAAAGATCGGCGGAGAAATAATATGACCCCCCCAAGGTTTAATATTTACGCCATAGCCGCTTTGGTGAGCGCCGCACTGATTTTCATGACGGGCGCGGCGTTCGCGGCGGAGCTCACCGTCGAACTGCCCTCCATCCTTGAGGCGAGGGGCGGCTCATTTTACTTGGGCGAGTACGCAAACATTGAGGGAGATACCGCTCTTGCCGCCGCCGCGTCGATGGCCGTGATAAACCCTAAAAACGGGAGCTTCGGCGTCTCCGACGTGGTAAACGCCCTCGGCGCTACGGAAGCCGCGGGCAGAGAGGTCGCGCTCCGTATGCCTGAGGCGGTTCGCGTGGAGCCTGAGTCGCCGGTCGCGGCCGAGCTGAGGGCAAGGACATCGTGGAAGTGGCGCATAGACGTTACGGGAGACGAGGAGGCGAAGGCCGGGGGGAAGGCTTTCACCGCGCCGCCCGCCATAACCCCCGGCGCGCGCTCCTTAACAATAAAGCTGATAAGCAGCGAAGGGCGCAAGTCGAGCAAAGGGATAAAGGTTGTCTGGTATCAGCCCGTGGTATACTCTGAAAAGGCACTCGAACGGAACGACAAGCTCTCGGCGGCAAACTTGCGCGCGCGCATCGGCACCACGGGTATGGCTGAGCCGCTGGCGTGGAGCGCCGAACAGTTGGAGGGCGTAACCCTTCGCAGGGATGTGGCGGTCTCTGAGGCGATAGGGATAGGCGACGCCGGCAAGACCGCCGTCGTAAAGATGGGGACGAATGTAAAATTGGTGTCGAATGTAAACGGCCTCGGCATAGAGGTCAACGGCGTGGCAATGCAGCGCGGCGGCATCGGCGACGTCATACGGGTTAAGAACCTGTCGAGCAAAAAGGTGCTGAACGGGCGCGTAATAGATACAGGGCGCGTATTCATAGATTAAACGCGGGGGCGGCCATTGGCCGCCCGGTAAATCATTATTTAATTTAGGGAGGGAACGCGAATGAAATCAGCAAGGATGGCGTTATTTACAGTATTAGCTCTCGCGGCGGCCTGCCTGTTCACGCAGGCGGGCGCGGCCATTGCGGGCGACGGGTCGCTCTGGGCAAACAACGGCAGTATGTTCGCCGACCGCAAGGCGTCGGGCATAGGGGACATCGTCACCGTGCGCGTGAACGAAGCCATAAAGGACAAGGACGAGGGCAAGGTAACTTCAAGCAAGACCACCGAGGAGGACGTGGCCGGCGGAAGAGGCTTTATACTGGAATTCATAACGAGCCTCGGCTTCGGCTCATCGTCGTCCACGTCGAGCAACGTCAAGTTAGAGCGTACAAAGTCGGTGACGGCGAGGTTCGCCTGTATTGTGACGGAGGTCCTGCCGAACGGCAACATGGTTATAGAGGGCGACAGGATACTCGTGAACGGCGCCGAGAAGATGAACGTCAGGTTCTCCGGTGTCGTCCGCCCGCAGGACGTCAGCGCGGCTAACGAAATTCAGAGCATAAACGTGGCGAACGCCGAGATATGGGTCAGCGGCAGAGGCGCCGTCTCCACGACGTCGAGGCCGGGCGTAATAAGCCAAGTGCTGAAAGCTCTTTTTTAGATTTTTCAAAGGAGGTATTGTACGATGGATCGAGCTGTTTTGAGGAATACGGTTGTCGCGCTTTTGTTCATAATCTGCTTCGCGGGCGCCGCTTCGGCGGCTGACCTGACTCAGCCGATGGTGAGGATCAAGGACATATCCACCGTTGAGGGAGTCAGGTCGAACCAGCTCATCGGCATGGGGCTCGTCGTCGGGCTGCAAGGCACGGGCGACAAGGGGAGAATGTCCCAGCAGATGCTCTCCAACATGTCCCAGCAGTTCGGCGTTACGGTTGACCCGAGGCAGATGAACAGCAAAAACGCCGCCGTCGTAACCGTAACCTGCCAGCTCTCGCCCTTCCTGCTCCCCGGTCAGAACACCGACGTTCAGGTGAGCGCGGTCGGCGACGCGAAGAGCCTTGAGGGCGGAGTGCTCATTCAGACGCCGCTCAAGGCCGCGAACGGGCAGGTTTACGCCGTGGCGCAGGGGCCTCTCACCATAGGCGGATGGTCCGGCGGCGGAGACGCCGCAACCATGAAGAAGAACGTCACGACAGTGGGGCGCATACCCAACGGCGCGATAGTCGAGCAGGGAGTCGAGATGAGCTTCGCCAGCGGCGGCGCGATCAACCTGCTGCTCCGCAACTCCGACTTCACGACCGCCCAGCGCGTGGCCGCCGCCATAAACGCGAAGTTCGGCAACATAGCGAACGCGGCGGATGCCAGCCGCATATCGGTAAACATGCCGTCGCGGTACGCTAACTCTCCCTCGGCGTTCATAGCCTCGCTCGAAAACATGTCGGTGCGTCCTGACTCGGTGGCGCGCGTGGTAGTGAACGAGCGCACGGGTACGATAGTCATGGGAGGCAACGTCAAGATAGGCAAGGTAGCGGTGGCGCACGGCAACCTCACGGTGCGCGTGAAAGAAACCCCGCAGGTGAGCCAGCCGGATCCGTTTAGCGGAGGGCAAACCGCGGTAACGCCTCAGACCGACGTTTCGGCTGAAGAGGAAAAACCGGAGCTGGTGGAACTGCCGGCAACCTCGACGGTAGAGGATCTCACCCGGGCAATGAACGCGGTAGGAGCCTCGCCGAGAGACCTCATAGCGGTACTCCAGGCGATGGATCAGGCGGGCGCGCTGCACGGCACACTCGTAATACAGTAGAAGCGTTAAAATCAAAAATCGCGCGCGGCGAAAGCCGCGCGCGATTTTTGCCGTTTTGAGACGCGGAACCGGTCAGGTTTTTTCGGTTATAATGTAACCGCGTCGGCAGGGAAAATACATTAACTTTAAGGAGGATACGCGATTGATGAACAGAGCAAACCTTATCTGCCTTGGCGTCAAAGATTTGAAAAAATCCAGAGCTTTTTACAGCGATATTCTGGGATTTCGGACGCCGAACACCGAAGAAGACCCGCAGGTTGTATTTTTCGACAATCAGGGCACGAAACTGGAGCTATGTCCTTTGAATAAGCTGGCGGAGGACATCGACGAGAAAAACCCGCCTCGTCCCGGCGGCGGTTTCAGCGGGATAACTATGGCTTACAACGCCAAAAGCAAGGCGGAGGTCGATGAGATATTCCTTAAACTCAAGGAGGCGGGCGTCAAAATAGCCAAACAGCCTCAAACCGTATTCTGGGGCGGTTACAGCGGATATTTCCAAGACCCCGACGGCTATTATTGGGAGGTGGCCTACGCCGACATCTGGAAATTTGACGGCAACGACATGCTGATAATCGAATAACGCCATTTTGTACCATTTGAGCCCGAGAGGAGTAAAGTAGAATATGACGCGTAACATAACCATCCGCGCCGCCGAGCGGCGCGACTGCGCCCTTATCCTGCAATTTATCAAGGACTTGGCTGATTACGAACATATGCTCGATCAAGTATCGGCGACGGAGCAACTGCTGGAGGATTGGCTGTTCGACAAGCGCGCCGCGGAGGTTATATTCGCCGTGCGCGGCGGCGAGGAAGTCGGATTCGCCCTGTATTTTCACAATTTTTCCACATTCCTCGGAGCGGCGGGAATATATCTTGAGGATTTGTTCGTGAAACCCGATTACAGGGGGCAAGGCATCGGCAAAGCTATTCTCTCGGAGCTCGCCCGTATCGCGATAGAGCGGGGGTGCGGCAGACTTGAATGGTGGTGCCTTGACTGGAACAAACCGAGCATAGATTTCTACAAGTCGCTTGGCGCGAAACCCATGGACGAATGGACCACTTACAGGGTGACGGGCGGCGCGCTCCGCGATTTAGGGGGCGCTGATTAAACCGCCGGGCGGGCGCTATTTTGAAAACGCGGACCGGCTGTAAGGCGTCGCGCGGAACAGGGGCGGGTTTGAAACCCGCCCCTGCCTTATATATATTTTATTTATCCTCCTCCAGCACGGTCGGCACTTCAAATCCGGCGCCGGAGATTACGTCGTCCTTGCCCGCGATATTCATGTCGTGGTCCACCATGCGGCGCACCAATTCGTCGAACGACACCCTGCGCTTCCAGCCGAGGGTTCGCTCGGCCTTTGACGGGTCGCCGAGAAGGAGCTCGACCTCCGTCGGGCGGAAGTAGCGCGGGTCGATTTCTATCAGGACGCGGCCTGTCTTCGCGTCGATGCCCTTTTCGTCCGCGCCCTCTCCGCTCCATTCGATCTCCATCCCGGCGCGCCTGAAGGCTTTTTCGGCGAACTCCCTGACGGAGTGAGTCTCGCCGGTGGCTATCACGAAGTCGTCCGGCTTGTCGTATTGTAGTATACGCCACATCGCCTCGACGTAGTCCTCGGCGTGTCCCCAGTCCCGCTTCGAGTTCAGGTTGCCGAGCCAGAGCCTCTCCTGTTTGCCGCTTGCGATGCGGGCCGCCGCCCGCGTTATCTTGCGCGTTACGAACGTCTCGCCGCGCAGCTCGGACTCGTGGTTGAAGAGTATCCCGTTCGACGCGAAGATGTTGTACGCTTCGCGGTAGTTGACCGTTATCCAGTAGCCGTAGAGCTTGGCGGCGGCATAGGGGCTGCGCGGGTAAAAGGGCGTGCTCTCGCGCTGAGGCGTCTCGGCGACCTTGCCGTACAGCTCGCTCGTAGACGCCTGATAAAACCGCGTCTTGCCCTCGAGGCGGAGTATGCGCAGCGCCTCGAGCAGCCTCAGCGTTCCGATGGCGTCCGAGTTCGCCGTATACTCAGGCGTCTCGAAGGACACCTTCACGTGGCTCTGGGCGGCGAGGTTGTAAATCTCATCCGGCCGCGTCTCCTGAATTACGCGGATAAGGTTGCTGCTGTCCGTGAGGTCGCCGTAGTGTATGAAAAAGCGCTGGTTCTCGCAGTGCATGTCCTCGTAAAGGTGGTCGATACGAGCCGTGTTGAAGAGCGAGCTGCGGCGCTTCACGCCATGTACCGTATATCCCTTCGACAGGAGCAGAGACGCGAGATAAGCGCCGTCCTGCCCGGTAACTCCCGTAATTACAGCCACTTTACCCAAGCGGTTCAGCTCCTTCCGGCACCGCGCCTGTATTCATCTATCAGCAGGCGCGCTCCTTTTTCAATGTCTATCTCAGGGACAAAGCCGATCGCGCGGGCGCGGGCGGCGTCCATCAGCTTCCGCGTCATCCCGTCGGGCTTGGACTCGTCCCATATTATATCGCCCTTGAAACCGGCGGCCTCGGCTATCGTGCCGGCGAGATCCTTTATGGCGATGTCCGAGCCGTATCCGAGGTTGACGGGTTCGGATCCGTAAGGGTTGTTCTCGAAGAGCATGACCGTTCCGCGCGCGAGGTCGTCCGCGTGGAGGAACTCGCGCCTCGGCGTCCCCGTTCCCCAGCATGTTACGCGCGCCGCCCCATCCTTCACGGCGTCGGCGAAGCGCTTAGTGAGCGCGGCCATGACATGCGAGCTCGCGGGGTCGAAGTTGTCTCCGGGGCCGTAAAGGTTGCACGGTATTATCGCCGCGGCGTCCCAGACGCCTTCGCGCGCGAGGTGAGCGCACAGCTTCATCCCCGCTATCTTCGCTATGGCGTAGCCCTCGTTTGTGGGCTCGAAGGGACCCGTGAGAAAGTAATCTTCCTTTATGGGCTGAGGGCATTCGCGCGGATATACGCACGAGCTGCCGAGGAATATGAATTTTTTCGTGCCGTTCCGGCTTGCGGAGTGAATCACGTTGTTTTGTATTTGGAGGTTTTCGTAAAGGAACGCCGCCTGGTTTGTCATGTTGGCCATGATGCCGCCGACGCGCGCGGCGGCCAAGAAGACCGCCTCCGGCCTCACCGACGCGAAGAAGTCCTCAGTTTCGCTCTGCCTCAGCAGGTCGAGCTCCGCGCGGCTCCTCGTTATGATATTGCCGTATCCTTCGCGGCGCAGCCTCCGAAGTATGGCCGAGCCCACCATGCCATTGTGTCCCGCTACATAGATTTTCGCGTTTTTATCCGCCGCCATTGTTTTCCCTCATTTGCTATATATCTTTGTAATGCCCTTTGCAGGAATAGATTTTCACATCGCCGTTATCAGCGATTATATATACAAGCCTGTTTTTCTCGTCAATCCGTCTGCTATACGTCGCAACATTTTTAAGGCGTTCAGGCTTCCCAATACCGCCCATAGCTCCCTCGCGCCGGATACTTTGGATGAGAGAGTTTATTTTTTTGACAGTTTTCTTGTCCTCTGTTTGCCATGCAATATATTGAGCAAAAGCTTCATCGTCAAAAGTAACGCCCATGCTTATATTTT
This sequence comes from Synergistales bacterium, assembly GCA_026002695.1. Lineage (GTDB taxonomy): Bacteria > Synergistota > Synergistia > Synergistales > Synergistaceae > BOCB01. The sequence goes on along the minus strand of BOCB01000009.1, from coordinate 25,352 downwards.
ATAACCCTTTTTTTCGATAACATAGGCTTTTATTTCTTCCGCGGACATAGTTTCAAAGGTTTCAAGCTCTTCCATCTCGAACGATATGCCGCCGCCGTTATTGAGGTTCTCTGCCGCGGCCCTCAGTTCTTCCTCATACCGCATGTTAGCTTCTACTTTTTCAAGATACGATAAACGCTTCTCGGAAATCAAAACTATGTTTTCGTTTCTCGGGCGAGGAACAATAACGGGCTCGCCGTTTGCGACCATGCCGCATACACTTTTGAAATTATTCCGCACATCCGCCGCTTTTAATACTATCATTTACAATTCTCCTTTCGTAATAATATTTGTACTGATAATTGTACGTACATGCCGCGGCTTTGTCAAAATGTCAAAAATCAGGAGGGGCTAAACAGAAGTTCAACCCCTCCGCATTCTTTCACTCCGCTAAAGGGCGGTTCCGCACTCGGTGCAGAATTTCATCCCTTCTTTGACTTCAACTCCGCATTTTGGGCATGTCGGGATTTTTTTGACCGGGATCGTCTCTCCGCAGTCCGGGCAGAACTTTGTGCCCTCGGGAAGTATCTTGCGGCATTTAGGACACGCGGTCGTGCCCTCGTCGAGTTTAATGGGCGCGGGAGCTCCGCATTCAGGGCAGAATTTAGCGCCTCCCGTGATGACCGAGCCGCATTGCGCGCACTTGACTACGGAGTCGTCCCGCGACTTTTGAAGCTGCTCCGCGATGTTCGCTCCGCACGAATTACAAAATTTTGTCCCCGGAGATACGACAGCTCCGCACGCCGCGCACTCCACGACGAGTTTCGTTCCGCACGAATTGCAAAACTTCGTTCCGGCGGTATTTTTCGTCCTGCACTTCGGGCAGACGACGTCCGACGAGCTTACCGCGTCCCGCGCGTTTATGGAGACAGCCGATCTCTTTCCGCCCGTTATTATAAACGTCTCGATATAAGCGAATATCTCATCCGGCATCTTCTTATTCGCCCACGCGCCGATCGCGGCGGTTATGAGAAGCGGGGCAAAGACAAAAGCGCCGACTGCCGCAGCGCCTGCCTTATCGATCCACTTGCCGGTCCCTATGTTGACGATCATGGAGTCTCCCTGATCTATGAATTGAACCTGCAGAGAGCTGTCCATTCCGACAAATTTTTTCCACGTATCCTGCGCCTTAGCCTGAACTATTACGCCCTGAGGCGTTTCGACCACCTCTGATACGAGCCCCTTTTTATCCTCGAAGAAAAACACCAGAGCCTGCGCGGCGTCCGCCGTCTTCACTCCGCTGCCCGCCAAGTTGAACACTTTTGAGTCGGCCATTATTCAACTCTCCCTTCTGAAATTTTTACCGCTGATTTATTATCAGGAGCCTAAAGGGTAAATATAAAAAACTAATTAAGAATATATCCCTCCGGGCATTATGTCAAACGATTGACGCAACATCAAACAGGCCCCTCCCTGTTCTGCCGGGGGCTCCTGTGCCCTAAAACAACACAAACGTGAAATCTCTTTTATTTCTTGAACAGCTCGGCATGTGAGCCGAGACGCATTACTTTTTCAGGACTTCAAATAATTCCTTAACGTTTGAGGCCTGTTTTCCTTTTCTCGCGCGGCATTCTTCTATAGCCGAGATTGTTTCAGCGTTCGGCTCGTGCTCGTCGATGTCACCGTCCTTGAAATTGTCGATGAGCGCGGCAACCCGGGCGGCTTCGCCGTCGGATAAGCCGCAGACTTTGCGATACAGAGATTTTCTGTTTATTATCTGTGCTGTGGTCATTTCTAATCCCCTTCCCTTCCTTAAAATAATTGTATGTACATGCCGCGGCTTTGTCAAAAAATCAGAACGACCGCCCGCAAATACGGCGATCGGGAAATTCAAAAAAACAGGCGGATGTTCCGGAAAAAGGGATGATCGCGGGCAGGAAGTTACGGGGCGGGCAGGGGCGGGATAAATCCCGCCCGTTTCCGTGTTCCCCGCTTTATGGAATGTGAGTCGGACGGCCAAACTCCGACCGCCCCTACAAGAATGGGTGACTGTTTAACGGGGCGGGCGAACCCGCCCCCTGTGTTAATATTGGTTACTTCTTCTTGCGAAGAACCATCGCCGAACCGGCGAGGATTATCAGACCGAACGCGCCGAGACCCGCGTCGCAGCCGCCGCCGCTCGAACCGCCCCCGGTGGGATCAACGGGGGTAGGCGCGGACGCGGGTGTGAAGGAGATGACATACGTCTTCACTGTGGCATCCTCACCGGTAACGGTTACGCTGAGCGTATTGACCGCTGTTCCGGCCGTAACGGCGCTTACCGTAGACTTAGTGGCCGCCTTAGCTCTGAAGGCTACGTCAGCCGCGTTGGGAATCGGGTTGAGAACGCCGTTCGTGCCCCAATTCGTCACTGTAGCGGTTCCGGCGGCCGCGTTTGCCGTCCAAGAGGTCCACGGCTGAGCGTGGATCGTCAGATCGAAGAGGTTCAGATCCGCGGTCTGCTTGACATCAGGCGTAGGCGCAGGCGTGCTGCCGTCGAAGGAGAGGATGAATGTCCTCGGAACAGTCAATCCTTCATCCTGTACGTTTACCCTGTATGTTTCGGTGTTCGAGATGTGCTCAACCCCCGTTACCCAAGCATAGTCCGAATTTTTATAGTCATCGCTAAGGGGAAGGAAGAACGTTTCCTTAAGCACGGTATCGGGAACATACTTGCCATGAGCGGTCGCGCTATCAACACCGGTAACAGTTATCGGGATCGGACTCCCGGCAACCGCGGCATTCGATATGACGAACAGCCCAAGATCCTTCGTATTGTAAGGATCCCTGAACTTAACGGAGTATGTTTTTTGATTCTTACGGTCTTCCGCCGTGACATTTATCTGGTGAGTTCCGGTAGTATTGTCAGGAAGCGATGGCACGCTAAGTGTCGCGCCCTGTGCTTTAGCCTTATCGCCCGGATTAACTGAATCCGACTCGTACACCGAAGCATTCTGGAAACCCAAGAAGTCCTGCGCCGCACTCCACGGTATGTCGATTACCGCCGACATCCCCGTAACCTCAATCTTGCTATTCTGGTACTTCCCATTAGCGAAGCCAGCGAGATCTGAAGTCTTAATCACGAAGTCACTCAACAGCGCGCGCTTGGAGACGAGTTTGACGTAGAAGTAGGAGGGCGGGAGACTAGTGCCGCTATTTACATTCACGTTATCCCAGTTGATCGTGAATTTATTCGCGCCTCCGGTCTCATCCCACACCAAGTCGCTGAATATGTCAACCGATCTGCCAGCCCCAGTCGAACCATCATAGTCGCTGACAATCAGGCCAGCGGCGTCCAAAGTTCTCAGTCCAGTCCTCACCAATCCAAACAGTCCGCTATCGGGCACAAACTGATCATTCGAGGCATGGATATCAATGCTCACGCTAAACAATGAATAGCCTACAGTGGTCGCTGGTATGTCTGAGGAATACGCCTTAAAATCCTCGCTAATACGGATAATGTTCGCCTGAGCGGCGGTAATCCCAAATTGTACCGGGAGAATCTCAGCGGAAACGATACCAGAGAGATTCTTATACCCTACCCTGATATCCAAGCTGCGGTCTTCTGATACTGCCGCCGTCGCGCTGCCCGCGAAGGAGACCAAGAGGGCCAGTACCATGAGTACCAACCCGAATCTTTTTGCCATTCTCATGTTGTAAATCACTTTCCTTTCTCAAAAAACCCAAAAATCACCCAAATTACATACCGCATCGGAGGCATCGCGCCCCGGTCAGTTTATCGGCGCTTCAACAACCACCCCCAGTTCCCGTTCGAGCATTGCAACAGATAGGCGGCCTTCGAGCATACGACAACCCGATCGGGATACCCATCCGGTGTAAAAGCTAAACAAGAGCACTCGGCCAGCTTTTTGCGCAAAAGCTCGCGCAAACGCGGCTCCCGATAGCGCGCCGACTCGGCGCGCATACGATCCGCGGCTAAGAACTCGCTCACATACACGGCGAGTCACCGAAAGAACCGCAAGTGCCCGTTCCGCGCAAACGCACCACGGTAGAAACGCTGCGCACAACGTCTCCGCAAAAAACGCGCGGCGAAAAAACACGCGGCGCACAATTACGCGCGTGAAAAAGGTTGGGTTTTACGAAAAATTGTCGGGTTTGAGTTTTACGGCAGGGGCGACCGTTCGCCGCCCGGGGAAGGAAACCGGAAGATTCTGCTAAGGGTGATACTTTTACAGAATAAGCATCAACGAACGAACGAACGAACGAACGAACGAACGAATATGACATCCTCCGCGAGTTTGTCAAGAGGTTTTTGCAAATTTGCCTGATTTATTTTTGCAACTTCGTTGAACATCCGCACAGATCCCCTCTCCTTGAAAATATTACTCACTGTCATGTTGGTGATAATTATTATATCAATCGTTTGATTTGTCAAGGAAAATTTTACAACCGCGTGTCCGACGCGCAAACGGAACGGGATTGCAGGGGCGGCATCCTGCCGCCCGTGTTCCATTTTCACCCATGCGTGTTCGGCCGTTTCCCTGAGGCACACCGGGCAATATTTTTCACAATACCATTGTTTTTCTATTGTTTTTGGGTATAATAACTCAACATCAATATCAATTTTTAATGAAGCGCTGATTCGAGGAATTTGTCCACGGACAACCTGACGGAACGGATAAGGAGACGCTCATGATTAAGATGCTTACCGCTTACACAAATGAACTCGACGATGTTGACGCCGCCGTTGCGGAAGTTTTGGGGCAATTAGACATAGAGCGTAATCTTATGCGCAACTCCGTCGGGATAACTTATTTTTACTCCGAGTTTCTGGAAACCGGCGTGGTAAAGGCTTTGAGCGACGCGCTGCCGTTCGACGTCGTAGGCGGCACTACCTCCGACGTAGCGCTTCCCGGCGTGATGGGGAACCTAACGCTCGCGCTGACCGTACTAACGAGCGACGACGTTACGTTCAGGGCGGGAACGAGCGCCCCCGTTACCGGCGATGCCGTGGAACCCATGAAAGAGCTGTACTCGCGGCTCGCCCCCTCCGCGTCCGAGACGCCGGCTTTGCTCCTTACCGTCGCGCCCGTAACGCCGAACGTCAGCGGCGACGACCTGATAGAGGCGCTTGACTCGGTATCCGGCGGAGTGCCTGTTTTCGGTACGCTCGCGTTCACTCATAATCCTGATTTCAGCGGTATTTATACATGTTTTAACGGCGTCTGGAGCTCCGACTCCGTCACTCTCATCGCCCTATACGGCGATGTGAGGCCGGAATTTTTCCGCACTTCCACTCCGGAGGAACGGGTCGTCTCTCACAAAGCCGTAATAACGCGCTCTGTCGGAAACGAGGTTTGGGAGATAAACGGCAAGTCCGCGATCGACTATCTGGAGTCCCTCGGCATCGTCGCGCGCGGGAATGTAGCCGGAGTAGCCTCCATTCCTTTCGTCATAACCATGAAAGACGGCTCCCGCGTCGTGCGCTCGCCCTACAAGATGCTGGACAACGGGCACATATCCTTCTACGGCGCGATGCCCGAAGGATCGGAGGTCGGTTTTTCCAATTTCGAGATGGATTTCGTAACGAGTTCGGCAAGGGATACGCTGACCGCGGCGGCGGAAAATCCCCGGTCACGCAATATGCTGCTCTTCTCCTGCATCGCGCGCAAGTGGACATTGGGGGCGCAGTTCCACGCTGAAATGGAGGCGATTGCCGGCTGCTTGGACGAATCGTTTACATACCTGCTGATGTACAGCGGCGGCGAGTTATGCCCGGCGAGGAACGGTAAGGGCGAACTGGTAAACCGCTTTCACAGTTACACGACGATAGCCTGCATATTATGAAATGAGCGATACCGCGGCAGGCATCGGAGAGAGTGACGCCGCGGCGACAATAGCGGCGCTCAATTTGCAGATAAAAAAACTGAAGCGCGAGTCCTCCTTGCTGAAAAACACTATGGATATGGCGGAGGTGGTTTCGCGGACGCGCGCGAAGTATTACGCCGCGCTTCAGTCAGAAAAAAACCGGCAGGAAAAATATCTCAACATGCTGCTCAAAAACAGCATCAATATCATCCTGCTGTTGGATAACGAGGACCGCTTCGCGTACTGCTCAAACAAATTTATGCGCCTCGCCGCTCTATCGCCGAACACCGACGAGCTGAGGAGAGTGGCGTTTTTTGATCTGTTCACGCCTTATTTTACGGAGGAGTCCTCGGCGGAGACGTTAAAGGAATTACTGAAAGCGGCCAAGGCAAACAAGACGCCGACGCAGGCGGACATGAAGCTCGATATCGGACGCAGAGGCGAGACGCGCTTTTATTCGGTTTACGTGACTCCCATGACCGACGCTTCGGAAACGATGGACGGCGTAATGATACTTCTGCACGACACCACCGACTTGGTTCAAGCCAAGGAGAAAGCGGAAGCCGCTTCCAAGGCAAAGAGCTCTTTTCTGGCGCATATGAGCCATGAGATCCGTTCGCCGATGAACGCCATTATCGGCATGAGCGAACTCGCGCAGCGCGAGTTCGGCAAGCCCAAGTGCCTCGAATACATCGCGGGCATCAGGAACGCGGGCTCGAACTTACTTTCCATTATCAACGACATTCTGGATTTTTCCAAAATCGAGACGGGCGGCTTTTTGCTAAACTCCGCCCGGTATGAAACGGCCTCCCTGCTGAACGACGCGCTCACCATCATCCGCGTGCAGCTCGCCGAAGCGCCGATTAAATTCATCACGGAAATAGACCGCGCGCTGCCCGCTTACATGACCGGCGACGGGAACCGTGTCCGGCAGGTTTTGCTTAACCTGCTCTCCAACGCGGTGAAGTACACGAAAAACGGTTTCATCGAATTTTCCGCCTCCGGCGAGCCGGTGAGCGATACGGAAATCCGCCTGACCTTCACCGTCGAGGACAGCGGCGTCGGTATCAGAGCCGAGGATATGCCCCTGCTGTTCGGCAATTTTGTGCGCATCGAGGAAACGCGCCACAGGAACGTCGAAGGCACAGGGCTTGGGTTGGCTATAACGCGCGAATTGTGCCGGGCTATGGGCGGCGACGTCGCCGCGGAGAGCGAGTACGGCAAAGGCTCCGCCTTTACGGCAACGCTCTTGCAATCCGTTACGGACTGGAGTCCGATGGGAGAGATAGACGGCAAGACGGACTCCCGCCATTCCGCTCCAACTATCAGCTTCATCGCGCCCGAGGCCTCTGTGCTGGTCGTTGACGATCTGCCCAGCAACCTGCTCGTGGCCGAGGGACTGCTGGCTCCGTGGAAAACAAGCGTGATCTCCTGCCTGAGCGGACGCGAGGCTATCGAGCTGGTGAGAGAACGCCCCTTTGACCTTGTGTTCATGGATCACATGATGCCCGACATGGACGGCATAGAGACCGCCGCGGCCATACGAGCCATGGAGGGCGAGCAATACGGCCGGATACCCATCGTCGCGCTGACGGCGAACGCGGTGTCCGGCATGAGGGAGATGTTTTTGCAGAACGGCTTCGACGACTTTCTCTCAAAACCCATAGATACCTCAAAATTGTGCGAGATCATGGAAAAGTGGCTTCCCGTCTCAAAACGCGCGGAAGCGCGTATATCGGACGCCGCCGGCGACGGCTCTCCCCCGGAGCCGGCTTCTTTCTCCCCGGATATTGAGCCGGATATTGAGGGCGTGGACACCGCCGCCGGGATTGCCGGGATCGGCGGCCTGCGCGAGCAATATCTCGGCGTGCTGGAAATGTTTTGCCGTGACGCGGAGTCCCGCCTCCCTTATTTTGAAAAAATACCCGGAAAAGCGGACGCGCAATCCTTTATCACCCAGGTTCACGCCATGAAAAGCGGTCTGGCGAACATAGGCGCCGAGGACCTGTCGCAAGCCGCCGCGCGCTTAGAAGACGCCGGGCGCAAGGGAGATATGGCGGCAATCGGCGGTAATATCGCGCAGTTCCGCGAAAACCTGACCGCGCTTGCCGCCCGGATTAAAGCCGCGCTTGCGAAACTTCGCCCCGAGGGCGGGAACTTTGAGACCCCTCTGGCCCTCGATTCGCTGAAGAGGCTGAAAGAAGCCTTAGAAACGGAAAACATGGATGGAATAGACGGCGAACTGCTAACATTACAGGGCTTGCGGCTTGAGCCAAATATGCGGGAGACGGTGGCCGAGCTGGATGAGCTCATCCTCGCGGCGGAATTTACAAGGGCGGCTGACGCGGTAAAGATGTTGTTGGGTAAAGACTGAACCGGCTCTACATCTCAAAACGGCGAAATTTTATTTTGGCTAATTAATCAGCGCTTACTTGGGATCAAAAAGCGCGCGGCCACAACGGCAAGACTTTTCGGTTTGTCGCCAGCGGACAAACCGAAAGGCCGGAGGGCAGACGCCTATATATCCGCGCCGCGCGTACCGACAGCCGTACTCATCGCCGCTGTCCGGTATTTCACGCAAGGCACGGAATAAAGGGCGGCCGCTTAATCGCCGGAGGCTTCAGGCGGTTCGGGAGTTTCCGGCTCGTCATTTTTTTCCCCGAGCCTTTTCAGATAACTCTCGTAGTCCGGCAGCACCGGATTGTACTCTTCGTCAAACAGCTTCGAGCTTATCATGAAATCAGCGGAGGATTTCGTGCAGGCTATGGCGATATTATAGACGGTGCTCAATCTTACGAGCGCTTTCACGTCGACGTCATGCGGCTGCGTCGTCATCGGGTCGGTCAAAAATATCAATATATCTATTTTGCCCTCCGTTATAAGCGAGCCTATCTGCTGATCTCCGCCCAGAGGGCCTGATTTCAGCTTGGTTATGTTGTAAGTAATATCCTTGCCATTGAATATCTCCTCAAACATCTCCCCAACCAATTTGCCGGTCGTGCCGGTGGAAATTATATTGTGCTTGACCAATCTGCCCGCGTTAAACCGAACCCAATCCAACAAATCGTCCTTTCTCGCGTCGTGTGCCACTAAGCCGATATTTTTAATCTTATCCAAAATCCGCGCCACCTTTCGAAATTCCATATTCGTATACACTTAAATATCATAGCACATTTTTCTGGTATATAATAATCATATATTCTCGCAGCGCATCGGTCAAAGCGCCGCGTTCGGTTTTTATCTTTACCCTTTAGGCTCCTAACAATAAATCAGCCTTTCTTTATAAAGATATGGGGGAGTATCAGTGAGCGAACATGACGGCAAAAATATCGCGGACGAATTTTACATCAACGAAACGGCGGTACTGTACGGGCTCATCGCCCGCAGGGCGCATGAGGTAATCGGCATCGGGCAGATGCGCCGCGACAAAGTGTCCGGATTCGTCAGGCCGGATTGGGAAAAAACCATAATCTCGTGCCTGAGGGCGTATTGCGGGGAACGCGGGCTGCGCATGGCGACGCGCGCCCTCGCCGACGGAGAGCCTCTCTCGGCTGAAAGCTACCTCATATACGGCGAGTGGGCGGACTCAAAAAAATGGTTCGGGGCGGGAGACTCCTCCTTCCTGCCGCATTACACAACGCGGGTAACCTTCTGCCCCTGGCGCGACGCGTGGAAGGCGCACGGGCTGCTTGAATACGGAGCCCTTTACTGCCGGGCCGCGGACTTCTTTTTGGTCGGCGGCTTCAATCCCGACATCCGTTTCGATATGGGCGGCGTCCTGTCGCACGGAGACGCGAGCTGCGAATATCTCTGGCTTGACTGCAATATCACGCCGGAAGAGGAGAAATTCATCGCGGAGAAGCGGGCTGTCGTGGCGGACAGGGTGACGAAGGACTTCCTCTACCACTGCGGACACATGCTGCACACGTTCGGGAGGGAGCTCTGCCTGAGCGTCGGCCTCGTAAAGGGACGCGCCGTAATCCGCAAGGCCATGTCCGACTTCGCCGAGCTGTTCGGAAAGGGAAAAGCCGCCGCCGTCGCCGAGGCGTCACACGGCGATTTCCTGAACGTGTGATTTTTAATCGCGTGAAAATTGCGCTATAATAAGTAAACGCTGATTTATTGTCAGAAGCCTGAAGGGCAACGATAAAAACCCGGCCGGCTCTGCGTTTCAAAACGGCTAAATCCCATTTTGACTAATTAATCAAGGGGGGTACGCTCCCTTGCCGGGGCGTGGGGGCGAGGAGCCCCGGCGGTTTTGATATTTTATAATTTTATAATTTTTGATATTTTATTAAGGGGGCACGTATTATGAGCGTAGAGTGGGACAAATTGTTTTCGGAGCAGGCTATGAACATCAAGCCTTCTCCTATAAGGGAACTCTTGCAGTACACGAAGAAACCCGGCGTAATATCGTTCGCCGGAGGCAATCCCGATCCCCTGGCCTTTCCGGTGGCCGAGTTCGCTTCGGCGGCGATCGTCCTCGGGCGCAACGGTATGGACGTGCTCCAGTACGGCGCGACGGACGGTTACGGGCCGCTGAAGGATTTTCTGGCCGAATGGATGGCCGGACGCATGGGCCGCGTTACGAACTACGACGAAATGCTGATCACAACCGGCTCGCAGCAGGGCATGGACTTGCTCTGCGCCGCGCTCATCGATAAGGGAGACGCGATCCTCGTCGAGGACCCGACCTATCCGGGCGCGATACACACCATGCGCAACAGGGGCGCGAGCTTCATAACCGTTCCGTGCGACAAGGACGGCATGATCGCCGACCTGCTGCCCGAAAAGATAGAGGAGGCCCGCAAATCCGGCGTCAAGATAAAGTTCATCTACACGATCGTCAACTTCCAGAACCCGTCCGGCGCGGTGCTGTCGGGTGAGCGCCGCAAGAAGCTGCTCGAAATCGCCGAGAAGTACGACCTGCTGATATTCGAGGACGACCCCTACGGACATCTCAGGTACGAGGGCGAGCACGAGCCGACGATATTCTCGATGGACAACTCGAACCGCGTGGTGTTCGCCTGTTCCTTCTCGAAGATACTCGCACCCGGCGCGCGCGTCGCGTGGATAGTCGGCTCTCCGGAGATAATCAAGAAGATGACGCTCGTCAAGCAGGGCGCCGACCTCTGCACCAGCGTTGTCACTCAGGCGCTCGTCGCCGAATATTGCGTGAAAGGGCACCTCGACGGATTCCTCCCCAAGATAGTCAGCCACTACGCGAAGAAATGCCAAGGCATGGCCGAGGTGTTCGCCAAGCACCTTCCGAAGGATGCCGAGTACGCGGTTCCGCGGGGCGGTTTCTTCTTCTGGGTTAAAATTCCCGGCGTGGACTCCAAGGAGCTCTTTATGAAGGGCATCGAGCGGGGCGTCGCGTTCGTCAACGGGCCGGCCTTCTTCGCAAACGGCGGCGGCGAGGACTGCATCCGCGCCTGCTTCACCTTCGCCCGCCCGGACGATCTCGAAGAGGGAGCGAAGCGCTTGGCTCAAGCCATAGGCGACATGAAGGCAAAATAAAGGCAAAACGCCGAGTAATTAAGAGACGGCGCAAAAACGACAATGTTTTTGCGCCGTCTTTGCGTATATCGAGGTGATTGACGTGGACGAAGAAAAAAAGAGCGCCCGGACAGCACTCCGGGTCGCCCTGTAGAAGCCATCGCGGATTTGATCCGCACCGCACACTAACTTAGCCCGTAAGTCCCGGCTGAGTTAACGGCTCAGTCGGGCAAGGCACGAGGCTTCGCCACCTCTCCGGCGAGGTCTCATTTTTATTTATGGCTTATTATACCATCCGCGCGAAAAATTTCAAATTCCTACGGCCGCCCGCTCAACAAGTCAGAGCTTACCTAATATCTCCTTCAGCTTGTCCGATACGAAGATTGCGTCGTCGTCGGTCATGCCGGGGTAAATCGGCAGGGACATCGTTCCGGCGGCGAAGGCTTCCGCGTTCGGGAAGTCGCCCTCCCTGAAGCCGAACTCCCTCCTGTAATACGTGTGCAGGTGCAGCGGTACGTAATGAACCTGCACACCGACGCCGAAACTCCTCAGCGCGCCGAATATCTCCTTGCGCCGATTCGCGCTCACCGTTACCGGGAACAGGTGATAAGAATGTCCCTCGTGATCGGGCGGCAGTGAGACGCCGCCCGTATCGGCGAGCTCGCGCCTGTATATCGCGGCTATCTCGGCGCGGCGCGCCACGAATTTGCCGAGCCGCGTCATCTGGCTCGCGCCGAGGGCGCTCGCCATGTCCGAGAGCCTGTAATTGTAGCCGAGCTCTATCATATCGTTGTCCCACGCGCCCTCATAGGGGCGTATGAACTCCTCCGGCGACTTCACTATGCCGTGCGAGCGGAAGAGGCGGAGGCTGTTCGCGTATGACGCGCTGTTCGTTACGACCATGCCGCCCTCCGCCGTCGTGATGTGCTTCACGGGATGGAAGCTGAACACGGTCATGTCGGCGTCCTGCCCCACGAATCGGGATCCGCGCCTGGCTCCGAGAGCGTGCGCCGCGTCCTCTATCAGCGCCGCGCCTATCCGTTCGGCGAGCTCCCTGAAAAATTCTATATCGACAGGATAACCGGCGAAGCTCACCGGCGCGACCGCCCTGACAGACGCTCCGGCGAGAGAGGCTGCGGCTGACGCCGCCGCGTTTTTATCCAAACATAAGGTCTCCGGCGATATATCGGCCGGCAGCGGGCGTCCGCCGCAGTATACCGCGGCGTTGGCGGTCGCTGCGAAGGTCATGGCCGGAACCAGCGCATAATCCCCCGGCGATACGCCGGCGGCGCTCATAGCTCCGTGGAGCGCCGCCGTGCCGCTCGAAAAGGAAACCGCGTGGCTCGCGCCGACATAATCGGCCACCGCTCGCTCGAATTTTTCGACGGACGGCCCGTTGGTGAGCCAGTCGCCGCGCAATACATCGACGACGGCGGCTATGTCGTCCTCGTTTATGCTCTGATGTCCGTAAGGGAGATACTTTTTATTTATATCGTCCGGCATGGAATTAACACCTCTGTCTTATGATCGGGCGGCCGGGGGCGGCCGTCCCTTGGCTGATTAATCAGCGCTTACTTTGTTTAATTTTTGTTTGACGACAGGGATGCGGCAATTTCAGCGAGCTCGGCCAATTTTCCCAGCGGGCCGTGTCTTTTATTCGCGCGTATCAATGACAGTACGCGCCGCCACTTGTCGAAACCTCGTGTTTCTATGGACGCGTCATCGCTCAGAGGCTCGTTCTCCGGCGCTGTAATTTCCTCAGGCTCAAACGGCTCGGCAGGCTCCTCCGGCGAGGGCTGTTCCGGCTGTTCTTTCTCCGGCAGCGAGGTCCCCGCGAACGGCGGATCGCTCGCCGCGTCAGGCGCGGGAATCTGTTTTTGCGCCCCGGTAAACTCGCCGCTCATAACGACACAGGCGATCAAAGCCGCGAGCGCGGCGGCAAGCAGCGTTTCCATAAGCCTTTTCAAGCAAATCCCCCCTGATAAAGTAAAATTTTTTGACTTTCAGCTAAGTAAATGCTGATTTTTGGGGCGATTTAATCAGCGCTTACCCAAGGGTCAAGGGAGGTATCCCTTGCGGGGCGCGGGGCAGCGCCCCGCGGTTTTAAGCCCCTGTTTTTATTTCCCGACGCAGAACGTCGAGAATATCTCGTCCAGCAACTCCTCGGAGGCGTCGACGCCGAGCTGTTCGGATATTGCGGCGGCGGCTTCCGATAAGAGGGAGCCCGCCGCGTCGGCTCCGGCGGCGTACAGAGCTCTCCCCGCTTCGTCAATGAGCGCCGCCGCGGATTCTATCGCCGAGGTTATCCGCTCGGTCGCGGCGTAGCTTTCGTCTGCCGGCGCCCCTCCCGCCGCGAGCTCGAATATCGCGTCTTTAAGCGCCTCTATGCCGCGGCCCGTGACGGCCGACGTTTCGATCACGCTTGGCGAACCGATTATATTCGCGCCAAGTATATCAGATAACGCGCCGTCTGTCTTGTATGAGGCGAGGTCGCGCTTGCTCAGGGCTATTATTGTCGGTTTCGGGGGCAAGTTCGTGAGTTCTTCATACACGGAGCGGTTTGCCGGCATGGAGGAATCGACGACTATGACGCGGACGTCGGCGGCGCGGAGGGCGGCGCGGGCGCGGTTCACCCCTATGCGCTCGGCCTCGTCGGACGCGCCGCGTATTCCGGCGGTATCGATGAATTCAATCTCGAGGCCGCGCCATATAAAACGCGCGCTCACCGTGTCGCGAGTCGTGCCGGGAGCGTCCGTGACGATGGAGCGGTCGAAGCCGACGAGCGCGTTCAGGAGGGAGGACTTGCCCGCGTTAGGCGGCCCGGCGATCGCCGCTACGAGGCCGTTGGAGAGCGCCATGCCGACGCGGCACCTGTCGAGCAAGGCTGCCGCGCGCGCCCCTATTTCGGAGATGCCGCGCGAGATTTCGGCAATTTCCTGACCATCGACCTCTTCGGGGTAGTCCATGCGGACTTCTATGGAAGCCCGAAGCGCGTTCAGTTCGTCCATTACCTCCCTCATGCGGGAGGAGAGCTCGCCGCCGAGCGAGCGGCAGGAGGATTCAAGCGCCTCGCAGCTCTTCGCGCGGATCACGCTTTGGACGGATTCCGCCTGCGCAAGGTCGATCCGGCCTGACAGGAACGCCCGCTTGGTGAACTCGCCCGGCTCCGCTATCCTCGCGCCGTTGCTGAGGAAGAGGGAGAGGCATCTCTCGGCGGCGGCGTGTCCGCCGTGACAGTGTATTTCGACGGACTCCTCCCCCGTGTAGCTGCGGCCGGCCTCGAAGCGGACGGCCAAGACCTCGTCCGAGGCTATGGCGCGGCCGCCCCTCTTTTCGGCGACGCGTCCGAACTTCATGTACCTCGGCGGCGCGCCGGCAAGCGAGCCGGAAAAGAAAGCGTCCGCCATAGCGACGCAGCCCTCCCCGGAGGCGCGCACCACGGATACAGCCCCTTCTCCGCGCGCCGTCGCTATAGCCGCAATCACCATAAGGTTTTATCGTTACCCTTTATCGCTATTCGCAGGTTATGATTTTTACGCCGAGGGACGCGATTTTGCCGAGGCACTCGTCGCGGCTGAAACCGGAGACCGGCGAGGAACAGTCGGCGAGCAGGTACACGTCCTGATCTTTTTCGGCTCGTCTCAGGCGGCTCATGTAGGATTCGAGGGACGCGGCGACGCAGTGACTAAGCGCCTCCCCGGCGAACGTAACGGATTCCCGGTAGGCGAGGCGCAAGAAGAGCGTCTCGTTGAACGCGCACTCCGGCCATCTGTCGTCGAGTCCCTCGAATATCGAGAACTGCTCGGTGAAAGGATTCTCTCCCTTGAAGACGTATCTGACGGCCCTGCCCCGCGATCTCCAGCAGCCAAGGGCGTCCTTCAGCGGGCTCGCTATCTCGTGCCCCCACGCGGAGACTATGCAGTGCTCCGGCCATATCGTCAGCGAGTCTATGCCGCGCGAGCTGAGCGCGGCGAACGCCCGCTCCGCGAGAAGCGCGTTCGTGCCGGACGCCGCGCGCCATCTCCCGCCGGTAACGTCCTTCCCGGTAACCTGAGTGAACGGCGCGGGCGATTCTCCGTCAGCGCCGACCCAGAATTTCGGGTGGAATATGGCTATCGGGTCATGCGAGTCAAGCGAGACAAATATATCGCCGTATCGTTCGCCCGAACGCTTCAGGTAAGACGCGAGGCGCTCGATGTCCGCCTCCGCCCCGCCGACGTACAAGCTGCCCCCGGCGTCGCAAAAATCGTTCTGCGGATCGATTATTACCATTGCGTGAGAAGCTGTCTGCATTCGATTTATCCCCTTAAGTTTTTATCTTTACCCTTTAGGCCCCTGACAATAAATCGGCATTTGAGAAGCTGTCTGCATTCGATTTATCCCCTTAGTTTTTATCTTTACTCTTCAGGCCCCTGATAATAAACCGGCATTTGAGAAGCTGTCTGCATTCGATTTATCCCCTTAGTTTTTATCTTTACCCTTCAGGCCCCTGATAATAAACCGGTATTTGAGACGCTGTGCGCGTTCAATTTATCCCCTTAGTAAATCGGTCCTGCATATGCTGCTTAATTGTACGGATCAGGGCGTCGTACTCCACGGGTTTGTAGAGCCAGTTGTCCATGCCGGCGTCTATGCAGCGGGAGGGCACGTCTCCGCTCATATCCGCCGTGACCGCGATAATACTCGGTCCTTCCGCAATGAACTCGCTCCGCCTTCGGATTTGACGCGCCGCTTCAAATCCGTCCATGCCGGGCATATGTAAATCCATCAGAACCAGTTCATAGCCGTTTTGAATAAACAGCCGCAGCGCCTCCGCTCCGTCCGCGGCGATGTCTATCAAAGCGCCCGTATCCTCGAGGAGGCTCGACAGAATCTCGCGGTTAATCTCCACGTCATCCACAATCAGAACGCGCCGCCCCGATAAAACAGACCGCGCCGATAAAGCCGCTTGCTCTTCCTTGCCCGAGTTCACCGCGCCGTCCTGTCCTGCGCGTATAGTGAAGGAAAAGCGGCTCCCCCTGCCCGGCTTCGAATCAACCCGAATATCGCCGCCCATGCTCCTTATGATGCGCCGCGTGATGGACAAACCAAGCCCAATCCCCCCGTGCGCTCTGCTCATACCGTTGTCCGCCTGCTCAAAAGCGCCCCATATGTGTTCCGCCCGATCGGTTTTTATGCCCACGCCGTTATCGCTTACCTCAAAAGCTATGACGCAGGAGTCTCCCGCGCACTCCGCCAATTTGACGGAAAGGTGAATTTTTCCCTTATCGCGGGGCGTAAATTTCACGGCGTTGGAGAGTAAATTTACGAGCGCTTGCTTCACCCTGCGCTCGTCCGTCACAATCCTGTAGGGCAAGTTTTTATCTAAATCCAAGGTGAATTTCTGTTTTTTCTCAGCGGCCATAGGCGCAATCATCTCCGCGACGGAGCTGATTGCGTCGCTCAGGCAAAACAGGCCCGGCAGAAGGCTGAATTTTCCCGCTTCGATGTTCGACATATCGATAATATTATCGATAATCGCCAGAAGATGCCGCGAGGAGGATTTGATTTTATCGAGGCAGGACGCTCTCTCTTGTTCCGAGCGCGCGGATCGGGCGAAGTTCGTCATATTGATGACCGCGTTCATAGGGGTTTTCATTTCATGGCTTACGCGGCTCAAAAAGTCGCTCTTGGCCTTATTGTAAAACTCGGCGCGCTTCCTGGCCTCAATCAACTCCCCCTGCATACGCTTCATGTCGGTGATGTCGCGCGCCGTTATGCCGACGCCGGGCTCCCCGCTGTGCAGGACGGCGCTGAAGGCGAATACCCACAGGACTCGGCGCTCCTCGTTTTTACAGGTGATGTCCATCTCGAAGTTAAAGGGCCCGCCGTTTTCGGAGCCGCCCGGCATACAGACCTCGCTGAGCCTGAATATGTCCTCCTCGCTGAACATCAGCCGCAGTCCGCGCGTGAGAAGCTCTTCCTTTGAGAAGCCGGAGGTTTTGAGAACCGTCTCGTTCATATACTCAATATCGCCGCTCGTGTTGACGTACATAACGAACTGGGGGGAATTTTCCACAAGCGACAGCACTCGTAACATATCCCTCTCAACGGACTCAATCCGCCGCAAATCGCGGATGTAACCGACAACGCGATAGCCGTCCTTCCATTTCACCCGCAGCAAATGCACCTCCGTCGGCAGAAGTTTTCCGCTCTCCGTGCAATGCTCCCAACGAAAAACGCTGCCGCCGGTATCGAAGGCCTGCCGTATGCAGCCCATCTTTTTTTCAGCGCTTTTGGTCCCGTCCGACTGATATACCGGCGTGAAATGAGTGAAATTCTCGACGCATTCCCGCTTGCTCCCGCACTCGAAGAGCTTGACAACGGCCTCGTTGCAGTCAATCATTATGCCGTCCTCGTTCCAGAAGAGGCAGGCTATGGGCATGGAGTCGAGCATAGCTCGCATACTGTTCTCTTGACTGAGCTCCGTTTTATCAGCCAACTTAATCATCCTAACCTGAAAGTTTTTATCGTTACCCTTTAGGTTGCTGACAATAAATCAGTATTCTTGAAGCGATATGAACAGCACCAATTATATATGAACAGTACCGATTATAAATAATATTCTAAGCTATTTCAGCAATATTTCAAAAAGTAAATGCCGATTTATCGTCAGATTATCCGGCGCGCGCAATTTTATCGGCGAAGCGCGGGAGGACGGGCGAACGCGGGATGAACGGACGGCCATCGGAGAAACGGGCGGCCGGGGGCGGCCGCCCCTACGAACCCTTGCGCGTCATATGCCGCCGATCGGTCGTTTTCGCATCCTGCCGCCCGTCCCCCCCTCCCAACTGCCGCCCCTGCGTTTGCTTTTCAAATTTCTTAAATGTGGTAAAGTATTGTTATAAATAAAATTTCACTTTGTCGGAGGTTTGTTTGTGAGGCTGATTTTCAAATCGGTTAATCTTGATACCTTGAGCAAATATGTTGAATTTTGGAATATGACGCCGCAAAAGTCGTCCGATTACTCAACGGGGGTGCTCCTCTGCTGGGAACGGGCGCTGGGCTACGAGTTCGCCTTTGACGAAGAGGAGAGCCTCGTCTGGATACGCGGCCGCGTGCCGGAGGAACACTTCCTCGCGCCGGTCGGCGAGTTGGCGCGGCCGGACTGGGGCGATCTGCTGCGCGCGAGATTTGGCCGTGAGGCGAAGTTCCATATCGTGCCGGAGGCGCTGGTAGATATATGGCGCGAATCGTTCGGCGGCGCGATGACCGCGGAGGAGAACAGGGGGAGCTGGGAGTACCTGCACAGGGCCCGCGATCTGAGGACCCTCTCAGGCAGCAGGTACGTGAAGAAACGCAACCGCATAAATCAGTTCGTCAAGCAGAACCCGTATACATACCTGCCAATCAACGAGGAACTCCTGCCCCGTATAATAGAATTTCAGAAGAAGTGGCGCGATTCGTACAAGGTTTACGGCAACGCGCAGAGCATAGAGGCCGAGAGCGACGGCATAATCAGCGCCGTTTTGGGCAACTGGAGCCGCTTGCCGCAGATGTCCGGCGGAGCGATAGAGGTGCTGGGGGATATAGCCGCGTACACGGTCGCCGAACGAGTCGGCAAGGACCTCCTGATGATACACTTCGAGAAGGCGAGCCTCGAATACAGCGCCGCCTACCAGGTGATAAACCGCGAGTTCCTGCTGAACGGCGGCAAAGGCTGCGAGACGGTGAACCGCGAGGAGGACATGGACGACCTCGGCCTCCGCGACGCGAAAATGTCCTATCACCCGGAATCTTTTATCAAGAAGTACACGGTAACGATTAATTTATAAGATTTGGGGGCAGAGGCGATACCCTCGGGGGGACGAACGGACGTTGGGGTAGAGGGGAACGGGCGGCAGAATGCCGCCAGCCGTCCTCTACCTGTATCATTCGGCGAACAATATTATCCAAGTTAGTGGCTGTGTTTTGTGGTGTTTAGTAATGTGCAGTAATTCGCTGTTTGCAATGGTTTTATGTGTTTGGTCATTTAGTCTCATTTAGCAAAAATAGGGGGTTTTTAGTACCTTTTGGCCTACAATTTGGCCTACAAATCACGCCCCTTTTCCATTGCAATATCTTCTTTTCATAAAATGAAGCCGTCCGAATTTCGGACGGCTTTTTAATTCTCGTACTTCAGCGGCGAAAAAAAGGAAGTAAAGGGGTGGCGGCTATACTACCGCAGATATGCGCTTTGGGGTGTTTGCGTTTATCTCAGCGAATATCAGGCCGATTTTATCCATAGCCTCAGCTTCACGCGCCGCGAATGAGTGGGCGTAAACCTTACTTATAACCTCCACGGTATCACCCGCGAGGGCGGCAACAGTAACTACGTCCATTCCGCTTGATATGAGCAAGCTAACGAAGGAATGCCGCAGGCTGTGCGGCAGTGGACACGTCGGAGCTGATGCGGGTATTCGGTGAGCTTAAAACAAATGCCGCAACGCCACAGCAACAGGAGAGCGCTGCAATACCGCAGGGCGCGGCGGTTACTATTGCGGCATTGCGGCGGGAACTCGATGAGGCAATAGAACGAGAACGAATGGCGAACGAGCGCGAACGAGCGCGAATTATGGTATAGGGCACGGATTGAGCGGCTCGAACTTCTATCACTTCCAAAGGGCGATGTACCGCCGGAGGGCGAAGCTCCAAAGAAGTGGGGGCGCATTGAGTGGGGCGGCGGCAAAAAAAATTGATGTGCGAACGTTGAGCGGCTTTAAGCAAAGGCCGCTTCAGGAAAACTGGGAAAACAGTATTTTGACTATCCTATAACTTTTACGTATAATACAGTTGGATAGGAGGAAGGACAGCGAATGTACGAAACAATCTTTTATGCGGACAGAAGCAGCAGAGAGCCGATACTTGAATACATTCAGGAACTTGACGCACGCACTGACAAGGACAGCCGAATAAAAGTAAACAAAATTTATGATTATATCGACTACTTAGAGGAAATGGGAACGGCGGGGAAAGAGCCATATATGAAACACCTCGACGGTGAAATATGGGAGCTTAGGCCGATAAGGGATAGAATCTTATTCGCTGCGTGGAACGGTACAACCTTTATACTCCTTCACCATTTTGTGAAGAAAACAAGGGAAACGCCGAAACGAGAAATAGACCAAGCCAAACGTAATTTAGCCGATTATCGGGAGAGGAGCAAAGAACATGAGTGAAGAATATATCAGCCCAAGAGGGCATTCGTGGAAAGATGTACGGCAAACTCTATTAACACCGGAGGAACGGGCGGCAAGTCAACTAAGAGTTGCCATGATGATTGAGCTTTCCAACGCGCGAGCCGAGAAAGGCATATCTCAACAGCAGCTCGAAGAGATGAGCGGCGTTAAGCAGCCGATAATATCACGGATGGAAAAGGGCAGCACGAAGCCGCAATTAGACACTGTTCTAAAGGTGCTTGCTCCGTTAGGAAAAACGCTTTACATTGGAGACTTGCCAAGCGCGAACGGGTGAATCGAGCAGAGCGGACGGCTGAGGCTGTCCGCTCTGCTCTACAAGCGATTAAAGATATACTATTGCTTACCCCATTTGTTTTTGGAGCAAAACCCGCAGGTTTTTCGTTCAACAGTTACCGGCCTGTCAGGGCTTTGCTATACAAACTCAGCGGCTGTCCGGCATAGACAAGACGGCGAAAGAGGAGAAGGAGCGGCGAATCTTCGACGCTTGGCTCTCGTGCCATACCTACGAGGAGATAGCAGAGCAAGAAGACATTTCTATTCAGACTGTCGCAAATAGAGCAGACGACTTTTCTAATTTTGGACAGCTGTCTAAAAATGGAAAAACTCACGCCGACTACTCCGACGACTTCACGCCTCCACTGTACAACGCCTGGAGGCAGCAGGCTAAAAGCGACGGTGTGAAGCACTTTGGAAATTCGGAGGCGTGAACTGATACGCGAGCGGCTGAAGGAGACGCCCGAGAAAAGCGATAATTCTCTTGCTAAAAATCTTGGCGTTAGCGATAAGACGGTTACAACTGTTCGCCGCGAGATGGAAACAACTTCGGAAATTCCGAAGTTGACAACCAATATCGGCGCAGACGGTAAGGAGCGCCCGCGTGAAGTACAGCGCAAGTTCGTTGCCGTATTCAACCCGACGCCATAGACACACGGCGGCCAAGGCGCGCGAGGGGGATGTCTCAATCACCTTGGCCGGGCAGGGTGTATTTGGTGTATTTGCTTTGTGATTTGCGGTGTAAAACATACACTAAAGCAACTAAAGGTTGCACATCAACATACTTTACTCCCTTTACTCCCTTTTTTCTGAGATTTGAATTTTGAGATTTTACGAAGGGCGGGGGTAAGGATATAAGGAGCGGCGGCCAAGGTTAGAAAAAAATTTTGTCCTACAAATTGGCCTACAACCTCTTTTTTATACTTGTTAAATGCAGTCTATGACTGGTTTTGAATCATTCGGCGAACAATATTATCCATATCGAGCCGCTGTAGCCGATCAGAAGGGCCAGGCAGACCGCCGCCGAGAGCATATCCTTTGCCCGCCTTATCTCCTCCCTGTACGCGCTTCCCGAAAAGTGGTCGATGAATATCTCCATCGCGGAGTTCACGAGCTCCAGCGTTATCGGAAGCAGACAGGCCAAAAATATGAGGAACACGTTGGCCGCTTTACAGCCGAGCGCGACGGCCGCTATTATTATAACGACGAGCGCCAGCGTCTCCTGCGCGACGGCGCGCTCCTTAATGAACGCGACCCGGAATCCGTTAAGCGAGTTCAGGGTTTTGCGGAACAAATTACTGTTCTTGAGATCAGCCGGCTGCATGACGATACTCCGAAGAACCCTTCATAAGCCCGTCCGTCCACGAGCGCAGAGCGTCGGGCGAAAGGACGGACGTAACTCCGTCCATCTCCCCTATTCTGCGGGACAGCTCGATGTCAATCTTCCGGGGGTACACTTTTATGACCGCCCCGTTAGGCGCGGACGACGCCATCTCCGGCGACACGTCGGTCGGCAGCACGCATATGGGCACACGGCTCTTGCCCCCCTGCGCGAACATACAGGAGACGAGCGAATCGGCGATGCCCCGCGCGCACTTGGCGACCGTATTGCCCGTCGCCGGGGCTATTACGAGCGCGCCGTACCTGCCGGCCGCCAGCCCGGAAATGCTCGGGAAACTGTAACCGCTCTCCGCGGTTACGGAAGCCGCACAGCGGGACAGCCTCTCCGAGAGGCCGTACACGGACAATACCTCCGACGCCGCGCGCGACAAAAAGACATCGACGGCAGCCGAGCCGCGCAGCGACTCGACGATCCCGACAGCCTCCCTCAAAAAATGCCCCGCGCCAGTGAACGCCCAAGCCAATCTCACATCGAAATCCCCCATGATAAATTAATCGGCATGTATACCCTTAAAGTATAGCACAATATACAAAAATGCAAAAATGCAAAAATGCAAAAAAAATCGCGGGAGCGTCCGTTTCGGGACGCTCCCGCGTATCGGCGGTGCAATCGGGCGGCCGCGCGGATATGGGCCGCCTCATACGGGAACCGCTAAAATCATTCAGGGCTGCCCCTGCCGCGGGGCGGGCGGGGGCGGGATTTTTATAAATATAAATATAAATCCCGCCCGTTTCCGTATCCCCGCTTTATGGAATGTGAGTCGGACGGCCAAACTCCGACCGCCCCTACAAGAATGGGTGACTATTTTAACAAGGGCGGGCGAACCCGCCCCTGTGTTAATATTGGTTACTTCTTCCTGCGAAGAACCATCGCCGAACCGGCGAGGACTATCAGACCGAACGCGCCGAGACCCGCGTCGCAGCCGCCGCCGCTCGAACCGCCGCGCCAGTCGGAGCCGGCGAAGCCGAGTGTCTCCACCGCAGTCGTTCCGTTTGCCGCTGTTACATATACCGTGTACGTCGTCCCGTTAGAATCAGCCGTCGCTCTGGTTACAGACGCGCCGTTCCAAGCAGCCGACTGGACGAAAGCCGCGGCGCCAAGGTTGGCGATATAATTACCCGTGGCCACGAACCCGCCCGAAATGGCGGTTATAGTCCTGTTGCCGCCATCCGCCGCTATGGCGAACTGCGTCAGGCTCGTGCTGTTGGACAGAGTCTGCCCGAAGTTAAGCGTGTAGTCGACTCCGTTTATCGTCAATTTGTACGACTTTGCTACGCTGCCATTATCAGATACAGTGAGCGTCGGAGCGGGGGTCACTGTGGGGGTGAAATTAGCCGTCGTGAAACCGGGCGCGTAATCAGCGTTAACCGCAAACGTGGTTCCGCTGCCGGTTATCGCCAGAGGCGCGCTGCTGCCGGGAACCGTCTGGAACGTATAGCTGGCCGGAGTAATGGTCGACTCGGGAGGAGGCGCGGCGCCGAAGGAGAGTACGTAGGTCGTATTGGTGACGGCACGATTTCCCAACTCAGTGGCTTCCGCCGCGACGACCACGTTGTACGTCTGGGTGTCATTGATGCGCTCAACTCTCACTATACTCGAGTAATGCGCCTCTCTCAAGTCATTGCTGAGAGGAATGAGATCGCCGGGGACGAGTTCATTGATAAAATCGCCCGTGGCTACCGCGCTGTTAGGACCGGTCTCCACTATTGTCCTCGGGGGATTGACGTCCTTCCTCGATATGACCCACTCCTTAAGATTCCTCTGCGTATAAGGCTCCCTGAAGGAAATGGTGTAGTCCGTAAATCTTGTGTCATACGCGCTAGCTCTCACATGAGCTTTGCCATCCGCAGACCACCCACTATACCATGACGAAACAGTAAAGGAGAAGTCATTGCGGAAGAACGCGCTCGCGGTCCGCGGCGGCATCAGCGCATTAGGATCCTTCAGTTGGAACTCAACTGTCGGTCTCAACCACTTCCCACTCTGGGTGCCGGTAAGCGGATCTGTGAAATCCCACAAATCCCAGAAGTTCGCGAGCGAAAGCAGTCTGTTGAGGTTATTATTGCTGACCTGGCTAAAGCCGTCGCTCAAGCCCAAGGCAGGCTCATTGGAAGGTTGGGGCATGGTCGTCGACCACGCAGGGGTCGGGAAGTTGATTACGGCAGTTTTGTTTACCTCATCAATAGTCGTGAAGATATTCGGGAGGGACCCATCAGCGTTCTTGTGATAATACCTGCTGTTGGGGTTGACAACGAACGCGTTGAACTGCGACAGTATCCTCTCGCCGGGGTAATAGATTATCTTGAACTCGGTAGGATTGAACCAACCGGTGTTTGCGCTGCCGCTGTTGCCGTTGTTGTTCCAGATGATCTTGAACGTATTAACGCCCCTATTGAGGGGAGTCCAGGTCACCTGATCCAAGAGGCTAGTGGGGTTGCCAACCGTGGAGTCGAAAGTCAGAACCCTCGGCTCCGAAGTCTTCTCCGACGGGAGCTGCACGGTGAAGCCATAAACATAAGCTCCTAAGTCGTCAGACTTATAACCGTCACCCTGCCCATGCCCATTGTAGCCGCCGTGTATGCCGGTGTAGTCACGGCTCACATCGTCAGACACCAAGGCAAAAACTCGTATTCCCTTTAGCTCCAACCAGTCTGTCTGGTTGCCTGAATTAGCATAGTAGAATTGCACGTCCTGTGAAATAAATGCCTGAGGAGTGCCGCTGGCTTGAACCTCAAGTCTCTGGGTCAGCCTCACAAAGCTCTTCGCGTCTGTTGGCAGAACCCCACCCCAATCCAAACTCGCCGTCACAGGCGACTGAAGGTTATTGTTCGCAACCGACTCAGTTTTATCCCACGAAAGCGCGGTACCGGAATCCAATTTGAATCCTTCCCTAGGTTGGTAGTAAGCGACAATATCCACGCTGCGGCTCGAACCCGGCGCCGAATATCCCGGCGTGGCCGCCGCCATCGCGCTGCCCGCGAAGGAGACCAAGAGAGCCAGTACCATGAGTACTAACCCGAATCTTTTTACCATTCTCATGTGTAAATCACGTTCCTTTCTCAAAAAACCAAAAATCATCCCAGTTGCATACCGCATCGGAGGCATCGCGCCCC
>BOCB01000008.1 GCA_026002695.1 Synergistales bacterium | reverse complement strand
AATGTGTCGGTGGAGTAGAGGGTGACGCTGGTCTTCGTGCCGTCGCCCTGGACCAACTGGAGCGTCTTCGGGTCGTCGAGCATGAACTTGCCGTTGGCGTCCCAGAACTTGTCGAGGTCGCGGAGCTGTACGTCGCCTTTCGCCACCTGGCCGATGTACGCCGCCTCGAACGTCGCGCCCGCAACCTTATCCACAGTAGTATTCTTGAAGGAAGTGTTGAAGTTCACCACCACGTCGCCGGCGTAGGTCGCGCCGTTTGCCGTGTTGAGGTAGAACTGCCTGAAGTGAACCTCAGAATTCTGCAAGGCGCTGGCGGCGGTGAAAGCGTAAACCCCGTTCTGAAGGGTCGCGCCGGTACCGGCCGAGTTCTTCCACGCATACTCCCATTCGGTGTTCACCTTGCCGCTTATTGTTATGTATGCAGGGGTGGTACCGGTGGCGATCTTGTTCAGGACGAACTTATCGCCTACGGTGAACTTCGCTGCCGCGCCCCCGGAGTTCAGCCGCAAATAGCCTGCGGCACCGCCGAGCGCGGTCATAGTCAAACCGAGACCCTTATACGCAGTGCCGAAGCCGTTCGCCGTGGTGAGAGTGATCGTATCGCTGTAGCTGTGCATCGAGCCGTCGGTCTCGAGCACGAACGCCTGAGCGCGGAGGGTTATCGAGCTGGAGCCGCTCGTCTCGTTCTTGGCGACGACCTCGAACAGGATGTTGAAGTTCGCGGCGTGGGCGGAATTATTCAGAAGAGTTTTATCAGCCCTCCAGGTATTGAGGGATAGACCGGCAAACAGAGAGGTTACCACTCCCGCAACCGCAGTATTTTGCACGTAGGCTACGGTCTTTCCGACAGTATTCTTGCCGCCGCTGGCAATGTTGGCGTCTCCAAACAGCACGTTATACTTGCCCGCCGGCAGACCGTCGACGCGGACGGACTCGAACCCCAAGTCCGTGCGAGTCGTAACGTTCATGATGACGTTCGGGTGCTTGATCTTGAAGATGTCGCTCTTCTTCACCTCTGCCTGGCCGGGGTTCGCCTCGATTGCGATCTTGTAGTTGCCCTCTACGGCCTTCTTCTGGCCGAACTGGTCTATCTCGCGAAGGCCGCCGTTTACGATGGCCTTCGTCTTGAGGTTGTCGCTTGACCAGAGCACCGCCGCCGAACCGTCGAGAAGCTGCTTCTTGTTGAACTGGGTCGTGCTGGAGATACGCGATATCTCCTCTTTGAGCTGATCGACTTCGAGCTGTATGTAGCCGCGATCCTCCTGCGTCAGAGTGTCGTTCGCCGCCTGCACGGAGAGTTCCCTCATCCTCTGGAGGATGGAGTGAGTCTCGGAGAGGGCGCCCTCGGCGGTCTGAATCATGCTGATGCCGTCCTGGGCGTTCGACGAAGCCTGATCCAAGCCGCGATACTGCGCGCGCATCTTCTCGGAGATGGCGAGCCCCGCCGCGTCGTCCGCAGCGCTGTTGATGCGCAGACCGGTGGAGAGTTTCTCGATGGACCTCTGAAGCAGTGAGTTTGTGGCTGAAAGCGCGTTGTACGATGTCAACGCCGCGATATTAGTATTGATACGCATATTAGTACGACCTCCCTGTCGTTTTGTCGCGATAACCGCGTATCAAATGCCTTGACCGAAAGAATCGATCCCTTACGCGCCCGCCCTTTCATTCAAGAAAGGGCTAAGGACTGAAGGACAGAGCCTCCGATTCAGGCACAGACATGTGCGATCTCGCTATAAGATTGATTGTACGGGGCATCCGAGCCCCGCGCGGAGGATTATCCTCCAAAACTGTACGCTTACTTGAACGCTTTAGCCATCCTTGGCTGCGCATTACATACGACCTCCTTGTCGTAAAGACCGGTATAAAAACAATAACTCGCGGATCAGGCGGCCGATGGCCGCGCCTGCTGACGCGTAATTAAGACAAATATGAGCCTTCCCCGGCCGGACATCGCCTCCTTAAATATAGGTTTACCCCTGCGATTGCGCTGACGGATCGGCGGCGGGGAGGCGGAGACGCTGTGCGCAGCGTCTCCCCGCGTTATGATGATTCATTCCCCGCCGAACCGATTATGCCGTGTTTATCTCAATAAGGACAGGACCGCCTGCGGGAGCTGGTTTGCCTGCGCGAGCATCGAGTTGCCGGCCTGGCTGAGGATGTTGAGCCTCGTGAAGTTCATCATTTCCTTCGCCATGTCGGTGTCGCGGATGCGGCTCTCGGAGCTCTTCAGGTTCGTCGACGCCGTGGTCAGGTTGTTGATGGTGTGCTCCAGCCTGTTCTGGTACGCGCCGAGTTTCGCGCGCTGGCTCGACACCTTGTTGATCGCGTTGTCGATAAGCGTGATGCTGCGCGCCGCCGATACCCTGTCCGTAACGAGTATGTTCGCCACGCCGAGAGCTTCCGCCGACATGTTGCCGATGTTGACGCTCATGTCCTCGCCCTCGTTCGCGCCGATCTGGAAGACCGTCGTGTTGTCCGCGAGGTGGACTATGGTGAAGTACTCGTTCTCCTTGTCGGCCTTGACGTCGAAACGCTTCATCTGGTCGTTCCAAGTAACCTTGGTGTCCGCCATCTGGTCGAACTTGACGTCGACGTTGGGGTTCACGATTCCGTACAGGATGTTACCCGTTATCTTGATGCCGAGCTCGACCGCGTTGCCGCTGTGCGCGTCGGTTACCGATACGGTGAACTCGTTCTCCTTAGCCGCCTGAATGACGTTGAGGGAGAACGCCTTGATGATGTCCTCGTCGCCGGAGAGGCTGAGCCTGCCCGACGCGCCGGGGATGAGGCTGCGGATGACGAACGTGCCCGCCACCGCCTCGGACGTGTCCGGGGTCGGGCTCTTGCCGTTGGCCTTGCCGTCGTCCTCGACGAACGAGACGAAGTTGTTCGTGTTGTTCTCTACGTACTGGCTCTGGCCGAGGTCGAACGCTATGGCGTCGTTCAGCTTCTTGCGGACATTCTCCAATGTGTCGGTGGAGTAGAGGGTGACGCTGGTCTTAGTGCCGTCGCCCTGGACCAGCTGGAGCGTCTTCGGGTCGTCGAGCATGAACTTGCCGTTGGCGTCCCAGAACTTGTCGAGGTCGCGCAGCTGTACGTCGCCCTTCGCCACCTGACCGATGTACGCCGCCTCGAACGTCGCGCCCGCAACCTTTGTGCTGAGATTGGCGCCGGTGAGCTTGTCGTTGAAGTTTATCACAACGTTACCCGCGTAGGTCGCGCCGTTTGCCGTGTTGAGGTAGAACTGCCTGAAGTGGATCTCTTTGCCCGCTACGGCGCTTTTCGCGACGCCGTAAACCCCGTTCTGAAGGCTCGCGCCGGACGTTGAACCCGCGCTTGTAGCCCATCCGTACTCCCATTCGAGGTTCACCTTGCCGCTTATCGCTACGTAGGCGTTTTTGCTGGAAGCAACCTTGTTTATGACGAACTTGTCACCGACGGTAAATTCCTTTGTCGCGCTCGAGCCCTTCAATCTAAGCATGTTCGCTGCATTTGTGACCGCGGTAAAAGATAAGCCGAGTCCCTTATACGCAGTGCCGAAGCCGTTTGCCGTGGTGAGGGTGATCGTGTCGCTGTAGCTGTGCATAGTGCCGTCGCTCTCAAGCACGAATGACTGAGCGCGAAGAGTGATTGAGCTGCTGCCGCTCGTATCGTTCTTGGAGACGACCTCGAACAGGATGTTGAAGTTCGCTGCGTTGGCCGTGTTATTCAGAAGGGTTTTATCGGCCTTCCACCCCGCAGCGCCCACAGCAGCAAACAGAACGGATGATACTATGTTTGTGGCCGGATCTTTCTGTATGTAGCTGACGATATCGCCGGCAACATTGCCGGCGCTAAACGTAGCCGAAGTAGCTCCCAGCAACACGTTGTACTTGCCCGCCGGCAAACCGTCGACGCGGACGGACTCGACCCCCAGATCCTTGCGCAGCGCGACGTTCATGATGACGTTCGGGTGCTTGATCTTGAAGATGTCGCTCTTCTTCACCTCGGCCTGACCGGGGTTCGCCTCGATGGCGATCTTGTAGTTGCCCTCTACGGCCTTCTTCTGGCCGAACTGGTCTATTTCGCGGAGGCCGCCGTTTACGATGGCCTTCGTCTTGAAGTTGTCGGACGACCAGAGCACCGCCGCCGAGCCGTCGAGAAGCTGCTTCTTGTTGAACTGTGTCGTGCTGGAGATACGTGATATCTCCTCTTTGAGCTGGTCGATCTCGAGCTGTATATAGCCGCGATCCTCTTGCGTCAGAGTGTCGTTCGCCGCCTGCACGGAGAGCTCCCTCATCCTCTGGAGGATGGAGTGGGTCTCGGAGAGGGCGCCCTCAGCGGTCTGAATCATGCTGATGCCGTCCTGCGCGTTCGACGAAGCCTGGTCCAAGCCGTGATACTGAGCGCGCATCTTCTCGGAGATGGCGAGCCCCGCCGCGTCGTCCGCCGCGCTGTTGATGCGCAGACCGGTGGAGAGCTTCTCAATGGACCTCTGAAGCAGTGAGTTTGTGGCTGAAAGCGCGTTGTACGATGTCAACGCCGCGATATTAGTATTGATACGCATGTGTGTACGACCTCCCTGTCGTTTTGTCGCGAGAGCCGCGTATCAAATGCCTTGACCGAAAGAATCGATCCCTTACGCGCCTGCCCTTTCATTACAAGAAAGGGTTAAGGACTGAAGGACAGAGCCTCCGATTCAGGCACAGACATGTGCGATCTCGCTATAAGATTGATTGTACGGGGCATCCGTGCCCCACGCGGAGGGTTATCCTCCAAAACGGCACAACTAACCAAACACTTTAGCCATCCTTGGCTACGCATAACATACGACCTCCTTGTCGTAAAGACCGGTTTAACGTTAAAAATTAACCCGGCTGATCGGCAGAGACGCTGCATAATACATCATCTCTGCATACTATGCTGGTCATATCAAAGGTCCCCGACGCCAAACATCACACAGCATCAGCATAAACGGCCTCTATGGCCAAACATAATTTTAACGGGACAACAAACCCGCCTCGAGCACACAGTGCTCATCATATGGAATAAGAGAAATGTTAGCCTTCCTTGGCTGATCATCGCCTCCCTGGCAATATGAACTTTATCTGGGGATTAAGATACAACGAGTTTCGCGCTTTGTCAAGAGGGAATTATTTTTTGAGTTTCCCCATTTTTCAAGCTCACCTCCAAAGGCAACGCTGATTTGAGCGCGGCGGTCTGTCAAAAAATGATGACATTCCGGTGTACAATTTGCCAAATATTTCAGCCAAGCCGGCGGCGATTGTGTAAAATGTGAATTTTGACAAGCCGTACAAACTTTGAGTTTCCCCATTTTTTTAGTAAGATGAACCCGCAACCCCTTTTGCCACAATGGTTTCGTGCAACGATAAGTTGAAAACGAAAAAAGCTCTCAAACCTTTGTGGTACAAGGCTTCGTTGAAAAAATGGGGAAACTCAAATTATTACCAGTTTGACATTTTTTTCGATTAAAAAATATCAATTTTTGTGCCTCAACTCCATTTGGTCACATCAATTTCGACAAAACTAACCCCTTGAAAATTCAAAAAATGCAGAAATTACCAATTTATGGAGTTTATGAAACGGCCTTGGAGGCTCAGGGCGATTCATTGCTTCCAACGTCAGGTTGTGGTATAATACTCCTATTGAGCCCATTATCTGACGGCGGCAATGCCTCTTTTTGAGGCTCACCCGAGATACCGGATAATGGGTCTTTTTCTATTTCAACATAACTTAAATCATGGTTGTAATAGATTTTCCCACTGGCCCTTTCCTCAACCAAAAAACCAACCTTGATCGGAATGCCGCCCAAGACAGCATTGTTCTGCAACCTCCAGAATTGTTTAACTCCGGGATGTTTTTCGAGATGCTGTACATCCTCACGCCCAACAACAAAAGAGCTTTCTATCAGCTCCTTCAACTTCGCAAACAATTTCAGCTTGTCTGGGTTAGCTGAAGCAGAAATAGCCTTGTTCCCGCCCCTTCTTGAAAAGTAAACACCCTTAATCCTTTGGTCGGGATGTTTTACGGTTTCCCTCTGAAGGTGCTTAGCGTAGTAATCTGCCGCAGCTTCACGCAATGCGACTATCCCGGCCTCTGATGGCAGGTCAAAATCCCCGAACTCATTTCCCGTAACCACAACTACTGATTTCCCCACCCGCTCCGCCTCCGCCCCATTGCCTTGGCCGCCGCGGTCTATTATATCACCCTCCACCTCCCCATAAAACTCATCGTCCGGCGCCCCATAGGCCGTCTCTTCCTCCTCCGGCGCGGTCGTTTTATAAATCTCCGCCTCTATGGCCGCCCTGTCTATGTCCTCGTCGGACGCGGCCATTACGTCCGCCGCTATCCGGCCCGCGTCGCGGACGGAGGGGATACCGAGGTTCCGGAGCGCCGCTTCCCCGGCTCTTCGGGCGCTCTCCGCCTCTATGTCGTTCGCGGCGGAGAGCGCGTTTATAAATTCGTCGGCGGACTCGAAGCCGAACGAAGCCGCCGCGGCGTCGGCGGACAGCCCCTCGGCGTCGAGTATGTTGTCGGGCAGGGCCTCTATGAAGCCGTCGCCCCATCTTTCGGAGACTTCGTCGAGGGAGAGCCGGACCGCGGGGTTCCCGTTCATTTCGTTTATGGCCGCGTAGACGGGCTCTCGGAGCAGTTCCTCCCGGACTTCCGGCGTGAGCCTTTCCGTCTCGGCGCGGATGGCGGCCTCGTTCTCCGGATCGATACCGCGCATGAGCTCGGAGAGCGCGCGCTCCTTCGCGCTCTCGACCTGCTCATGTATCGCTGTGCCCAGCGCCCCCCGTAGGGGCGGCATCCTGCCGCCCGCGTCCCCTGCCCTGCCGCCCGCGCCCCCTGATTCGTCCCCTTCACGCCGCGAGCCGCCCTCCTCGGGGCGGCTCGCGGCATCTATATGCGATTGAGTGTTATCCTCTTCCCAGGGCCGTTTCATAAACTCCATTATTCAGTTTGGCATTTTTTTCGATTAAAAAATATGACTATCAAGTTTCTTCAAGCTAGGGTAAATCTCGTTTGGGACTTCTTCTGGCCTAATTACACATCCCAAAAGGGTGCGAGATGTTTAGCATAATGTCCGCTTTTCGTCTCCTTACTTCATCGAAGTATTGCGTAACACCAGATAGAAGAAGGATGCAAAATACATGAGGCAACTTAATAGTCATATTAAAAAATATCAATTTTTTGTGCCTCAACTCCATTTGGTCACATCAATTTCGACAAAACTAACCCCTTGAAAATTCAAAAAATGCAGAAATTACCAATTTATGGAGTTTATGAAACGGCCTGGCCGTGAGGCGGTTCGTTCTTGCGCGTTGTTCTCATGTGAGATATAATATTTCACTGTTAATCCCTGCTTCCTCCGACAGAGAGGAAGCCGAAGGAGCGCGGTTAGCGCTCCATAGACCGAGGGGAGGAGGTGTAATGACGTGCGGCTTTATGAATTGACTGTAATACTGACGGCTGAGCTTGAGGATCACAAGGCTGCGGCTGAAGAAGTGGCGGAGGTCGCGCGCGGATTGGGTGCGGAGGTCGAGAAGATAGACCTCTGGGGCAAGAAGCGTTTCGCGTATCCCATTAAGAAACAGCAGGAGGGATTCTACGCGATGATAACGATGAAGGCTCCCGCCGATCAAATCCGCGAGCTCGACCGTGTACTGAGTCTGCGCCAGCAGGTTCTTAGGCATCTTGTCATCCTGGCGGACGAGGACTAAGTTATGTCCAATGGGTTCAACAAGGTAATAATAATGGGCAATCTCGCGCGTGACCCCGATGTCAGGTTCACGCCGAATAAACAGAAGGTGGCTCGGATAACCGTTGCCGTCGGTCGTCAGTGGAAGAATAAGATGACCGGCGAGGTGCAGAAACAGACGGACTTCGTTCCTGTTGTCGCTTGGAGCTTCCTCGCTGATCTCTGTGAGCGTTACTTGCGCAAGGGGCGTCCTGTCTTGGTCGATGGGCGTCTTCAGGTGCGCGATTACGATGATCCCAAGACGGGCGTGCACAAATGGGTGACTGAGGTGATAGCGGAGGGTATAACGCTGCTTTCCGGCGGACGCAGGGATGAAGCTGATGACGGCGCGTCTTTTGACGCTCCTGCCGCGGCTAAACCGCAGCAGCCGTATCGCGCTCCGCAGCCGCAGTACCAACAGCAAAACCAAAGCCCGTATGGGGGCGACGGCCGCGATGACGTTGGGAGCCTTCGCGATGAGGAAGGCTTCGAGGAGGATTTTCCCCTCGACTTTATGACGATGGACGGGCAGCCGGGTGAAGGCGGCGGGGACGCGGACGTGCCGTTTTAAGTGAAAGGAGTTGTTTTAATAGATGGACAATCAGTTCAGAAAGAGGCGCAAGCGCAGGCCGAAGGTATGTCACTACTGCGCGAACAAGATAGAGCGCGTCGATTATAAAGAAGCGGAAAAACTTCGCCGCTATATCACCGAGAGGGGCAAGGTAATTCCAAAGCGCGTTACCGGTACATGCGCCAAACACCAACGCCAGCTCACGAGAGCTATAAAGAGGGCGCGTTTCTTGGCTCTCCTGCCGTACACCTCGGATTAAGAATAAAAGGGGAGCGACGCTCCCCCTTATTTTTGCCGCATGATAAAACAATCAGCTGACAGCGTCAGGGATTTTGTACTCTGCTCCGCGTCGAGTTTAGCGCTCTTTACCCTATGTCTTTACTTGCCATTGGCGGGTATGTTCTTTGTCTTCGTGTATGCGCTGCCGATGGTCGTCATGGGGATGGACGGTAAGCTCGGCGTGGCGCGCGGAATGTTGGCATGTGTAATCGTAGCGGTTATGGTCGGTCTGTTGTTCGGGCCGTTTTACGCAGTTGTATATATTTTCACGGCCGGGTTTTCGGGCGTAGCTATGGGCGGGGTCGTGTTCATTTCCACGCGCGGCGGAGCGAAGGCGAATGGGGCGGATATGCTTTTCTATGGTTCGATATGCTCTCTCTCCTTCAAGATAATACTCGCCGTTGTAATATGGCAGATCGCGGACATAAACATTATGTCGCCCAATCCTGAGGAACTCCGGAATTATATAACGTCGTCAGTAGGAAACAGGCTGAGCTCTATGATGCCCGGCGATACCGAAACTATCAAAGAGAGCATCTCCCGGAGCGCGCGCAGCATAACCCTGCTCGTGCCGTTTGGCATGATATTGTGGAGTGTCGCCGAGGCGTGGATATCGTATGTTTTTGCCTCGCGCGTGGGCAAAAAACGCGGCGGGGAGGCGTTCTTTGTCCTGCCGCCGTTTTCGGGCTGGGCATTTCCGAGGAACGTGCTCTTTGCGTTCATCACCGGACTGCTTGCGGACTACATGGGTCAGGAGCGCGAGATGTACCCGATCTTTCAGGCCGGCGCGAACCTCTGCGCAGTCACGGGGGCTCTTTTCTCGGTGCAGGGGCTTTCGGTTGCGTGTTTTTTCATGGAACGGCGCAATATACCGAAGGCCGTGCGCGCGCCGCTGATAATCTTAACGCCTTTTATTCCAATTTTGAGCTACATATTCTGTATAGTCGGTATAATAGACATGGGTTTCAACATCAGGCGTCTGCCGAACGGCAATGCCGGCAAAAAGGACAATGGGGAGGATTGACGTGATGAAGGTAATACTCACTCAGGACGTTAGCAAGTTAGGTTCGAAGGGCGCTCTCGTCGAGGTGTCCGACGGCTACGCGAGGAATTTTTTGTTCAAAAAAGGATTTGCGATGGAGGGGACGCCCGCCAAGATAAAGGAGTGGGGGGAAGCCCAGAAAACGCGCGCTAACCGCGAAGCTAAGGCGGTTGCTGAGGCAGGGGAAATAAAAAAGAAAATAGGCGGCAAGAAGGTTACAGTCAAGATGAGCGCGGGAGAGGAAGGCCGCCTCTTCGGGAGCGTCACCTCTCAGCAGGTGGCGTCGGCTCTGTCCGCACAGCACGGCATTGATATTGACAAAAAGGACATAAAGATTGACGAGCAGATAAAACAGCTCGGCATGTACCAAATAAAAATAAAGCTCTACTCAGGAGTCGAAGCGGATGTCTCGCTCTCCGTGGAGGCTGATTAGTGGCTGATTACGGCACTGCGCCGCCGGAACGGATACCGCCGAACAACACCGATGCCGAGCGCGCCGTGCTCGGTTCGTGTCTGTTAGAGCGAGACGCCTTTCTGATAGCGGCGGAGAGCGTGCGCCCCGGGGATTTTTACGACCCGAGGCATAGTATGATATTCGACGCCATGATGGAGCTCGCGAAGCGCGACCGAGCCATCGACCAGCTCACGCTCAGCGAGGAGCTTTCAACGAGAACCCAGCTCGAACGCGTCGGCGGCGTTGCGTACATAACGTTAATGGCAGACGCCGTGGCCACCACAGCAAACATCGAACATTACTGCGCCATAGTGCGCGACAAGTCCATACACAGGGAACTGATAAACGCCGGCGGCGACATCGCGCGCGTGGGGTTCGACGAAGGGATGGACTCGGACGACGCGCTCTCGTCGGCGGAACGCAGAATATTCGGCATTGAACACGCCGCCGCGTCGAATATCAGGGACATGAAAAGCTTAGTGGAGGAGGCCGTCTCTCAGATAGAGCGCAATATTTCACAGGGCGGCGTTGGTGTCGGCGTGTCGTCAGGCTTTGCCGACTTCGACCATCTGACCGGCGGCTTTCAGCCCGACAGCCTCAACATAATCGCGGCGCGCCCATCGATGGGAAAGACGGCCTTTGCCCTAAACGTCGCTGAGAACGCGGCGTTTCGCAACAGTACCCCTGTGCTCGTATTCAGCTTGGAGATGTCGGCCGCGCAAATAGCCGGGCGTCTCTTGGCGTCCGTTGCCGAGGTTAATCTTCGCGAGCTTCAGCGGGCGGGAGCTAAGGGCGGGGGCGTCAGCAGGGCTGTGTGGGAGAGGCTCACCGACGCGGCGGCGAGGTTGAGCCGTTCGTCGATATTCGTGGACGATACGTCGCCCATAACTCCGATGGAGCTCAGGTCTCGGTGCAGGCGCTTCGTGACGAGGCATAAAGGGGCGCGATGCCTGATTATAATTGATTATATCCAGATAATGGGAAGTTCGAGAAGATCGGATAACAGACAGCAGGAGGTCTCCGAAATATCGCGCGCGCTCAAAGGTATAGCGAGGGAGTTTTCCGTACCGGTAATAGCCCTGTCGCAGCTGTCGAGGGACGTTGAGAAGCGTGGTACCGATAAGCGCCCTGTGCTGTCGGATTTGCGGGACAGCGGCGCGATAGAGCAGGACGCTGATATAGTGGCGTTTTTATACAGGCAGGCGTATTATCAGCAGGACAGTGAGACGAGCGACCAGAGCGCCGAGCTTTCCATAGCGAAACACAGAAACGGCCCTACCGGCAAGATTGATTTGATGTTTTTAAGGGAATACTCAAAATTTACCAGCTTGAGCAAACTGCCGTATAATTAAGAAAGGCTGAGCGGTTTTGTTCTAAGGTAAATGCTGATTTATTGTTAGGAACCTAAAGGGTAACGATAAAAACCTGACCGGCTCTGCATCCCAAAACAGCTAAATTCCATTTTGGGCGATTTAATCAGCGCTTACCTAAGGTATGCAATGGCGACCGTTCCGGTCGTCTGTGGGATTTTTATCGTTGCTGTTTAGGCTTCTGACAATAAATCAATATTTACGAATTTTTTGGAGGTGAGGCTTGTTGGCTGACAAGATGTGGGATATCCTGCGTTATCTCAAGAACCCTGCCGGAGGCGCGGAGGAGGGTTCCGAGGATGTCTCGGACGCTAAAAAGCAGATAGACGCTCAGCTCGTCGAAGCTATCGAGAGGACAGAGCGCGCCATTGACGAGGCTGTTGCCGCTCAAAGCGAGGCTGCGGACGATGCGCCCCCGGAGCTGCCGGCGCCTGAGATCACAGAGCGGCAGATGCCCGAAGTCATCGAGCAGACGTCCCAAGCATCCGAACCTGAGGTATCAGTTGATACACCGGATACGCCGCAAAATGAAAGTGTCATTGATGACGAACCTCCGGCGCTTCCGGAGCTTCCAAAGGAGAGTGTTCCCGCAGAACTGACAGAGGAGCGGGGCGATCCGGGTGAGCAGGCCGATCCATTTGAAGAAGGCGGCGGCAATATCACTAAGTTTGATGAAAATGCCGACGGCAGAAAATTGCTTAACATACCCGTAGAGATGATAAGCGCAAACCCATATCAGCCGAGGAAGAACATGGACGAATCGGAGCTGTCGGAGCTGTCGGAGTCGATCAGGGAGCTTGGGGTGCTTCAGCCGATATTGGTGCGCCGGATAAGCCCTGTCGAGTATGAACTGATAGCCGGGGAAAGACGCCTTCGCGCGGCGAAAAGGGCAAATCTCGCGAGCATTCCGGCGATGCTCATGGAGACGACGCCGCTGTCTCAGCAGGTGATGGCGCTTGTAGAGAATATCCAGAGAAAAAATCTCTCCGCAATCGAGGAAGCCATATGCCTTCAGGACATATTATCCAAGACCGGATGGAGTCAGAGCGACCTCGCTAAACGCATGGGGAGGTCTCAGGCATCAATAGCGAACAAACTGCGCCTGCTCAGGCTCGATGAATCCGTGCAGCGGCTCGTGGTAGGCGGCAAGCTCGGAGAGCGGCAGGCAAGGGCTCTTTTGAGCCTGTCGATGGAGGAACAGCGCCGCTTAGCTCAGAAGACCATCGATGACGATTTGAGCACGAGAGAGCTGGAGGATTTGGTCGAGAAGTGGGGTGATTCGCCCCGCCAGCCAAAAGCGGGCAAGAAAAAAATAATATCGGAGGGCGTTCAGCCTGAGATGATGAATGAGCTTGTCTCCCTGATAAATAAGTACAGGGCAAAGGGACTTCCGGCCAAGATGAGGATAAAACAGAACGACGCCGAGTGCCTTTTGGTGGAGATAAGCGCGGATTTTCCGAAACAAATTATTTGATGATAATGTTTACCGGAGGATGTTGATGACTTATGCCTGTAATACCCGTGAATAAATCCAGGGGCGCGAAGTATAAGGGTTCCGGCGGCTTACCGACGCCGGACGCGGCGCTTGTCCCAAATTGGTTGGCGTGGGTATGTTTTTTTATTTCTTTCGCCCTTCCCAACCTCGTGTTTTCCGGACCTCATTTCTTCGACACACTGCACATCATGAAGTGGGCTGTGACGATGGTTCCGATAGGGATACTCACTCTTGCGGCCGGCATTCATCTGCTGCTGCGAGGGGCGAAGCGCGCTTCGTTCACGCTGGATCCGTTCGGCGCGGCATGGTTTCTGCTGTTGATATACGTAACCCTCCAGGTCGTAATCGCGCCGCTCAGTTCGCTCTCCACATATATGAAGGAATGGTTTTACTTCGCATCTCTCTTCGCGCTGTACATGCTCGCTTACAACATTTTCAAAAGCGAGAGGCTGTTCCGCGTTATTCTGTGGGGCGGCGGCGTCAACGCGGCGATAAACGTAGTATTCGCCGAATTGATGACAAGCGGTATCAAAGTATCATACCCGTTTATATTGAACGTACCCGGCAACTATATAGGCAACACCGCGCAGCAGGAGATGTTTGGGCTGTGGATGGCCATGTCGCTGCTGAACTCACTGTTCCTGCACGTTTCCTACATGGGGGCGTATGGAGCCGGGGATAAGATCACGTCAAAGTCGAGGGTACTCGCGCTTGCGTCCGCAAACATGTTCTTCCTGGCGATGAGCGCGTGGGGGTTATGGGGCTCGACGGCGAGGGGCGGGATACTTTCTTTCGCCGCCGCTGTGGCGATTCTCGCGCTCTGTCTCTGGAGAACCGGCAAGATTGACGCCCTTAAGCGCACTGCTAAACTCTTCGGTGTGATTATAGCTCTGCTCGTAGTTATGCTCACGATAGGCAGCCAGTTCGGCCTTGGACAGAGCGGTATGCTTGTAGACAAGATGGCTGACATGATAAAGAACCCAACCTCCATAGGAGGCAGGATGACGATCTGGGAGACGAGCTGGGAGGTGTTCAAGACGAGTCCGATGCTCGGCGTCGGGTTGGGACATTACAAGTGGCACTTCCTGGACGGGCAGCGGCTCTTGTTTCAAAAACCGAATCGTATGGATAATCCGAAGTACGGCTGGCAGTACACATACTGGGCGCACAGCGAGTACATTCAGTGGCTGTGCGAAACAGGCATAGTGGGCGCGGCCATGCTGCTCTTGCTTGGCCTGTGGTGGCTGTACGCCTTCATAGCCGCCATTGCCGGGAGAAAAAATCTCAGCTATTGCGCCATATGGGGCTGCTCGATGACGTTTCTGGTATGGTTCGACGCGCTTTTCAGCAGACCGTTTCACAGGATAGAGAACTCCGTCTGGATGGCGCTCGCTTTTGCTCTGTCCAACAGGGAGCTGCTGCCGTCCGCAGTCAGATGGAGCCGCCTCCCGGACAAAGCATACAGAGCTTTTGGGCTTATCGTAGCCGGTATCGCCATCTATGGCTTCGTTTTTCTCGCCGGCGGCATAATGGGCGATCAGCTCATGTATAACGCGCTGGCCTCTCCATCGGACGCGCAAGCCAAGGTCGATCAGCTCAAAAAAGCGGAAAAATATCCGATGTCGCGCGACGACGCGAGGGAACAGCTCGGGTATTTAATCACGCAGATCGGCGATCAGCAGAAGGACGCAAACTTGCTGACAACAGGCCTCAATTATCTATACGAAGCGTTTACTAAGCGTCCGACAGCGAAACTCCTCATAGAGCTCGCGGAGTACGGCAGGCGCTTCAACAGCCGAGAACTCATAGGCGCGCTCGATATATACCTAACACCCGGTATGTTCGGTACATCGCCGTCAAATGAGCAGCCGGAACCGGCGAGCGCCGTTTCCGCGCCGTAAACCATTTTTTTGCGATGACGACCGGAAAAAGAGCGGCGTTTACGTTTGTCGAGATAATGGTTGTGGTCGGGATAGCGTGCCTGATAGCCGTCATTGGCCTCGTGCCGCTTATGTACACCGCGAGGACGATGTCCTCCGGAGTGAAGGATTTTACAAAAGCCAATCGCGAGGAGGACGCCGTAAACAGCATATACCTCGACACGAGGGGCGTGAGCTCGCTGCTAGGAGGCGCCTCCGTCAAGGTACAGCATAAAGAAGGTCTCAATGATAAGAGGGACTATCTCTTTCTGCGGACGCTGACGCCCGCCCAGTCAATGCGTCCCGCCGGTACTGTCGTGTATGGCCTGCCGCCGGACGAACTCTTTGACCGCAGCAAATATAAGGACGGTTTGTATCGTTGGCTGCTTTCGCCCGACGTAACGGCCGGGTCAAGCGACATTACTGAGTTTCCATTCGAAAATTCAAAGCTGATATTAGACGGTGTGACCGGTGTCAGATTTCTCGCTCTCTCGGATCAGGATTGGGCGGAGTCTTATTCGGGCGGGATACCTCAAGCATTGCGTATAATCCTGACCTTTAAGGACAGCGCGGAGGAAAAGACATATGACGTATGGCTGCCGAAGTTCTAAGGGCTTCATACTCATATCGGTGCTCATGGCGTCGACGCTCTTCCTTGGAGCGGCGGCGAGTTTCGCTCTCTTCGCCAAGACTCAGATGCGCAAGGTCTCCGATCGGGAATTCGCTCTTCAGGCGAGGACGCTTGCCGTCGTGGCCTGCAATGATGTCTCTGATTGGATAGCCGGGGATACAAACGCGTTCGACTCGGCGCGAGAGAAATTATACACCGGAGTGCCTTTGGTATTGCGTTTTGACGATTGGAAGGTTATTATAAACATCATGCCGCAGGATGCGCTCATACCCATAAACGCGATATTCCTGCCGGACGGCGTTACTATAAAAAAGGAATACGAGTATGCTTGGGAGAAAATTTGGGAGATATTGGACAAAGAAGATATAGCGCCGATCGTTCTCGACTTTCTGGACAAGGATTCAGAACCCAGGACGGGCGGCAGGGAGGAAACGGGCAACGCCAACGGTATGATAAGTGACCTCAGCGAGCTGCTCATACTGCCGGAGGTCAACGCGGCGCTTTTGTATGGAAACAAGAACGGAGATCCGTCCCTGTCGGATTTTTTTACCGTCTATGGCGGCGAAAAAATAAATTTTAACCTCGTTCCGCGCCACGTTCTGTCCATCCTTGACCCTGATATATGGGGCGCGGTGCTGGACTCGATGATGGACTACAGGTCTAAAAACAACGCGGCTAAGGCCGACGATATAGCAGGCATGACATCGTTTCCGAAGACGGCGGCTGTGCGGCTGAATAATGTGATCGCTTTCAAGAGTGATTATTTTTTGGTAAGAATGAGTGTAGGGCACTTGGGAAGGGAGCATAATTTCGCTATAATGATGAAGCGTGCTCCTAAATGTCAGATAATATATTGGAGAGAGTAGACGGACAATGAAGAAATACGAGCGCAATTTCGTTCTCTTTGGCGATGAATCCGCCGGTGCGCCGCTTGGGACAGGCGGAGTGTTGCTGTATCCATTCAGAAAGATTTCCGTGTACTCATTCGCCTTTCCATTCAGAGGCATATCGAAGGTGCGTGACGCTCTGAGACTGCAATTCCGTCCTCTTCTCGGCGACGGAATCAATGATGTGTCGATAATACCGTTTTTTCTGAAAAGCGCTAAAAAATCATCGTCCGGCTGCGCCTTCATACTCTTTGGCGATGAGGCCTCACTGTTGGAGAACGACGTTGCCGTGTGCGGCAGCGGCGATATATTGGTCTGGCCCGCTCCGCTTGCCTACGCGGCGGAGGTTGGCGGTTCGGGACTGATAATCTGGAAAGGCTGCGGCGTAATAACCGCTGTGTGGCTTGATGATTGGGTGCCAATGTACTACAGGACGTCAGACGCCGGGGACAGCACTCCGGAAGCCGAAGAAGAGGCAGCGGTTGCCTATATCGAAGGACAAGGAAAGAGCGTTGACGATGTCGTCGTGATTGATGAGGGGACTATGTTGGCAGATGAACTGCAGGGCGCCGGACGCAGAACTCTTGATGCTTGTCCCGCTTACGAACAGCTCGATCTTTCGAACAGAGGCTCCAAACTCTTGGAGAGGCGGGAAAAACTTATCGTATCCCTGTCGAGAACAGGCAAGGCGGCGATAGCCGCTGCATGTTTCATGCTTATCCTGACCGGCGGGGTATGCTTGTATAACGCCGGAATATCGGAGGGCGGGCAGGAGTTCGCGGAGGAGATATATTCCAGATCGTTCGGCGAAACATCTCGGCAGCCAATGTCGTCTGTCTTGGCTAAGATGAGGTCCCTGCGTGATTCCGGCGGGGGAATGTCTTTCGGGGCTGTAATGAGAATAGTTTCGTCAGCGTGGGAAGAACTCGGCATATCCGGCGATATAACGATAGACGACATAAAGTACAGCGGCGACAACACAGACATCACAGGCACCGCGTTGGGGAACGAACAGATACAGAAACTGAAGAGCTCCCTCGAAGCAAAAGGTTTGTCATTTAAATCCGACAATACTCAGTTGATACCGGGAGGAAAACTGCGCTTCAGCATTTCCCTTTCGGCGGCGGCAAAGGGTTCGTCAAGGAGTGATAGAAAATGATAAGCGTATCAGAGCTTAGGGATGCTCCTGATACTCGGCGGCTGCTGTATATATTCGGAGCGGCGTTCGTTATGTGGCTCATCGTTATAGCGCTGGCAATTCAACTCACCGGCTCTGCCGGCGATATATCGCGCAGTGTTATTGACGGCGGACAGATAATCCGTTCAGGCGCGGCTTACAGGGCGGCGCTGTCGGGCGGCGCGGTGGTGTCGGAGAGCGGTGAGAACACTCTGGGCTCGGCCACGTCCATAACAGACGCCCTGGGGTTGCGTGACAGAGTGCGCCAGCTCCAGTCGAACTCGGCAGGGGTTTCAATTCAGATAGACG
Source organism: Synergistales bacterium (assembly GCA_026002695.1). GTDB lineage: Bacteria > Synergistota > Synergistia > Synergistales > Synergistaceae > BOCB01. The sequence continues at coordinate 23,352 of BOCB01000008.1, read as the reverse complement.
GATTATATGGGAGCGAGGCAAACAGCCTTATTGATGAGTTTGAAAAAAAAGGCGTCAGAATAAAGACCGCTGAGATAAAGAGCCTCGTGAACAAGGACGGAACGACCTTGAGCGCGACGTTTTTATTGGAGTAGCGTAAAGAATCCATGAGGAAATTCAGCCATAAGATGCTAAAAATATCAACGGCCTGCCTGTTCACGCTTATCGCGTTTATCGGAGGGATGTGGGTATTCGCTCCCTGGGATAGCTTCGGCGTTTACGCGATTGAGAAAGCGCGCCTTGCCGCAGCCGAGAAGAACGTCTATCTCGATTACAACGGTATCAGTGTGAGCGGGGTATTGATTCCAACGTACACTATAAGTGACGTAAGCCTGAATAGCGTGCTCTCGAAGACCTCGGTGTCAGAGATAACCGTGAGAGTGCTGCCGCTGTCGAGTCTGCTCTCGGGGGGATTGAGCCTATATGTGTGGCTGCGCTCCGGAGAGACGGCGATAGATACCGGGCATAAATTACGTCACGACGGCGGCAGACTGAAAGTTACGTCTGCGGGAGACGGAGTCATTTTCTCCAATGTGTCCATAGAAGGGGATATAGGCATCCTCGGTGATATAGAGTATACTCGTGACGGCGTTAGTAATAACGCGCTCATAATAAAAGTGCCGGATAACTTGGATATGATGATGGGTTTCGCGGGCTTTTTCGAGAGGGCCGGGGCCAACGAATGGAGACTGAAGCAAAATGCCGCCGCTGAAAAATAAATTGAAGCTGAATATGGACTGGCTTACGGGAAAGCCGTCACGAGACTCTAAAATGCAGGGTATCCTTGCCGCGGCCGCGAGCTCTCCTTACCCATACTTGCTTATAATCTCTATGATAGCGGCTTTTGCAATATGTTCGCTTCTCTCGGGGATTGCCCTGCGCGGCGCTATGGAGGTTGAATCCCAGTTTGCGTCCGTTGTCGCGCGCCTTCCGGTGAAGCTTTTCACGGAGTCCGGGCAAACCGCGGCAACTGCTTCCGCTATAAGTTTCACCGCGTTCGGAGTGCAGCAAAACGATCCAAAATTAGCCGAGGGCGCCGAAGCGAGCAGTGTGTCTGAGATAAGTTCTTTTTCATTGCACGGCACACTGCCGCGAGTTGGGGCGTGGATCAGTTCGGAGAAGGGTAAGGAGCCAAATCTTGTATTGCGCTTGCAGGAATTTGGAGGGTATGTGCTGGAAACAGTTGACGCTAACTCGGTCTCTCTCAGCAGAGACGGCAAGGACTATACGCTCTATCTGAACATGGGCGGGAGCGCGGCGCCTCAAACCGCGCAGAATCCGCCTCCCCGGGCGGCGCCCAGTCAAAATCAGGCTATAACAGCCGCCGTATTCAACGGCGGCGACGGGGCGATAACGCGCGAAAGCGTGAACAGCCTCGTACAAAATCCGTATGGAGAGCTCGCGAAGATGAGGCTTATTCCTCAGGAAGGCGGCATGAAGGTAGAGAGAATCGCTCCGGACAGCTTGCTCGGGCAGCTTGGGGTAAAGGCCGGAGATGTGATCGTCGGCATAAACGGCATAAACATGAATAACGCGCAGGATATGGGTAATGTCATAAACTCAATGATGTCGGCGGCGAGGTTTGACGTAAACCTGAAGCGTGATTCCGGAGAGGGAAAACTCGGTTACGCCGTAAAATGAAAAAGGGCTTCACTATGATAGAGACGATGCTGGCCGTATTGTTGCTCGGCCTTGTCGTGACGGCATCGCTGAAACTTGTCACCATTTCCGAGCGCGGGTTGCGCGATGTCAGGATAAAGGAGGATCTTCTGCGCTCGGCGAACACATATATGTCTGAAGCGGTCATTCATCCTGATGAGAAGAGCGGCGCAAGCAACGATGTGTCCTGGAAGATAGAGGAGAAAAAGATCGAGGGTCTGCAATTTGACGGCAAACTTGACTTGAAGGAATTGAATCTTACCGGCGTTTACGAATCACTGCCAACCTCGGCGAACACGGACGCGATTACCGGTAAAAATCGTGAGTGGAGGGAGCTGGAGATAAAGAAAGGGAACAGTATCATAAAACTCTTCCTGCCCCCTGAAAATACAGCGCCGCGCCTTGCCGTATCAAACGACAGCGCGGGAGGAAGCGGCACTTCGGGCGATACAAAATAATGAATGTTTTCGTAAGGAGAGGATTGCATGAGGAATAGGCGCTTGTTTATATTCGTTTTTATTTTTGTATTGCTCATAGGATTAGGGAATACGCTTTACGCGGCTGAGGACGCGTCGCCCCAGGACGAGCGGAACCTGATAAGCGCGGCTCGTTCCATGCGGTCATCGGGCATGGTGCAGTTCAACTTCAAGGATCTCGGCATAATAGAGTTCATACGTTTCATGTCTGAGCTGCTCGGCGAGAACATAGTCGTGAATCCGACGGTGAAAGGCACCGTTTCAGTCGTATCCCCAAAGCCCGTCACCCTCAAGGAGGCGCGTCAGGTCATGCTCTCCGTATTGGAGATGAACGGCCTGTCGCTTCAAGGTATGGGCGGATTCTCCAAGGTCGTGCCGATAAACGCGGGGCCGTCGAGCGACAACCAGGTCGTAAAAGGCGAAATGAGCGTTACGCCCAGCGAGCAGATGATAGTTCAGATAGTGCCGCTGAAGTACGTGAAGCCCGCTTACGTTATGGACCTTGTCAAGGCGACCGTGCAGGGAGTCAACATCTCGCCGATTGCCTCGGGCTCGGTGCTTCTGTCGGGCAAGGGCGTGCTTTTGAGCAGAGCCGTAACCATAATACGGGCGCTTGACGCGGCCGACAGCATTAGGGCAATAAAGACAATAACGATGAAGTACACTTCAGCCAAGCTCGTAGAGGGGCACTTGAACGGCATAGCGAAGGACGTGTCCTCTAAGCTCGGCGGACTCATAGCCATAGGGGACGAACGGAGCAGAACGATGATCCTTGTCGGAAGCAGACAGGCCCTCTTAGAGTCGGAGCGGTTGATAGCCAGCCTCGATGTGCCGGCTACGGCTGACAACTTTCACATATACAGGCTTAAGAACGCCGACGCCAAGACGGTGGCCGAGCGGTTGAGCCAGGTTCTCTCGATAGCGGCTCGTATGCAGCCCGATCAGAAGGGCGTGCTGCCGACGAGCGTCGTCCCCGATTTGCCGAGCAACAGCCTTATTCTTACCGTGCCGATGGAGCAGTACGGTGCGATAAAGAACATCATAGATGAAATGGACACGAGGCCGAGGCAGGTTCTTCTGAGAGGACTCATCGCCGAGGTAAACCTCTCCAAATTGGCCAGCGCGGGCATTGACTGGTCTGTGTGGGGCGGTACGGCGGAGGGTAACGCTCTGATAGGCGGTCAGGCTGTGCTTGGAGATACCTCCGTCCCGATGGAGTTCATGCAGTGGTTCAGAGAGATAACGTCAAAGCAGGACACTTACACGGCCGCGAGCGGAGCGATCACGACAACCACCAACACTCAGGGAATGGGGCTCATCTATTCGTACATAAAGATGCTCAGTTCCTTTCACTCGCTGAACGTTCTCTCCATGCCGCGCCTGATGTGCACCGACAACCTGCCGAGCGAGATGCAGGTGGGTTATGTCATACCTCAGATAACCGGCAAGACTTCGGAGGTAAGCAACCCCTCAGCGACGCAGAGCAGTTATCAGTACAAGGATATCGGCCTTATACTGAACGTTACCCCTCATATTAGGAGCGGCAACTTGGTTGCCCTCGACATCGAACAGATAGTCGAGGAGCCGGTGGGTACCAATGCCGACAGCGCGCCGACGACGAACAAGCGCCGCATAAAGACAAATGTTATCGTGGGCGACAACCAGACGATAATACTCGGCGGCCTCATCAGGGAAGCAGAGCGTACCCTCAAAAACAGGGTGCCCGGTCTGTCGTATATCCCATTGGTTGGCAATCTCTTTAAGAGCAACGGGAGGGACCGGGAAAAAATGGAGCTGATGGTATTCCTCACCCCGCTTATCTTGGAGACGCCCGAAGCGGCGACACAGGCCACAATAGAGGCTACGACAGGCAATAAAATGAGTGTCGGGGAGGCTAACACTCTGGAGCTTAATAAGGATCAGTTCGACAAGGCGAACAAGGTCGAGGGCGTACCGAAGGAAATGATGATAACAAAGAGCGATGATATTAAGTCCGCCGCGCCTGACAATGACGCTGAGACCAACACTGCCGTATCCGGCGATCAGAGTTCCGCGCAGAACTAATTATAGATGAACGAGCAGAACGTCCTCGCGAAAAAACTGCCCTCCGCCGAACAGGTGATGGAGCTGATACCCAAGGGGGTCAGTGTTGACGCGCTCCGCGAGAAAGGTTTTATACCGATCGAGATACTCGGCGACAAAATGGTGATAGCCGTTTCCAACGCGGCGTCAGCGCTTGACGCGCAGATATTCGCCACAGGCGCCGGCAAGACCGCGGTTGTCGTCATACATCCCGAACGCGAGGTCGCGGCTGTTATAAGGGATCTGTATGATCTTAAAAGCGGGGTCGCCGACGAAACTCTGAGCGCCATCGAATCCGTTGACGACCTGTCGCAGCTCGCGAGGCAGGAGGTTATGAGCGACACCGTTGACGCGCCTGTCATCAAACTCGTGAACGGCATATTGCTCGAGGCCATCAAGGAGCGCGCCACCGACATTCACTTGGAGCCGTTTGAGGATGGAATAGTCGTGCGCTATCGCATAGACGGCGTGCTGCACAACAGATATGAATTGACCAAGGGACATCAATCTCCCGTGACGAGCCGCATAAAGGTCATGGCGAAGATGGACATAGCGGAGCGCTTTATCCCTCAGGACGGCAGGATAGGCATATCGCTCGGCGACCGCGCCGTGGACATACGCGTGAGCTCGCTTCCGACACAGCACGGCGAACGCATAGTCATGCGCATATTGGACAAGGCGAGGGGGCTTTTGACCTTGGAGGATCTCGGCATGGCCGGGGAGGAAAAGGCAAAGCTCGACGCGCTCATACGCAACCCGCACGGCATGATACTCCTCACCGGGCCGACAGGCTCCGGAAAGAGCACGTCCCTTTACGCTATATTGCAGGCTCTCGCCCGTCCCGAGGTCAACGTCATAACCGTCGAAGACCCTATAGAGTACGACCTTCCCGGAGTCGGACAGGTACACGTAAACGAGAAGGCCGGAGTGACGTTCGCGAGCGCTTTGCGCTCGATACTGCGTCAGGATCCCGACATAATAATGATAGGCGAAATGAGGGACTTCGAGACGGCGCATATAGGCATACAGTCGTCGCTGACGGGGCATTTGGTTCTGTCCACGCTGCACACCAACGACTCGGTCAGCGCCGTATCACGATTGGTCGATATGGGGATAGAGCCGTACCTGATAGCCGGATCGCTGCTTGGCGTAGTGGCTCAGCGATTGGTGAGGCGCGTCTGCCCGAAGTGCGGTGAGGCGATGGAAGCTCCCGCCGCTATGAAAAAATACGGAGTGGAGCGCGTGTATCGGGGGAGAGGATGCGCGGAGTGCGGCGGCAGCGGTTACAGAGGGCGTTTCGGCCTTTACGAGCAGTTTGACGTGTCTCCGGAGTTGGCAGACGCCATATCGTCGGGCGTGCCGATTTCTGAACTAAAGGCGCTTGCCGCGCAAAACGGGATGCGTACCCTCCTTCAAATAGGAGTGGAAAGCGTCTCGTCCGGGAAGACAACGCCGGAAGAGATGCTGCGCGTCGTGGGCGAGGCTTAAATATAAATGCCGCAGTTCAAGGTAAAGGGTTACGACTCAAAGGGCAGCCTGAAAACAATCAGCAGGGACGCGCCGAGCGAGAGCGAGCTTATTAAGGCGCTCCAGTTGGAGGCGTTTGTGCCTACAGCCATTGAGACTGTCAAGAAAGATTCCGGCGGCGTTAAGGTAAAGCGTTTGCCGTTGGAGGCTCAACAGACGTTCTGCACAATGCTGTCCGCGTTTCTGCGCAGCGGTCTGTCGCTGACGGAGGTTCTGCGTTTGCTTGAGCGTCAGACGAGGAACAAGCATTTGAAGAGCGTCTTCGCGGAGCTGCGCGAGTCCGTCGAGGGAGGGCGTTCGCTCGCGCAGACGATGACTGCGACCGGAGTATTCAGGCCGTCGCTCGTCGGCATGGTCGAGTCGGGGGAGCGCTCGTCGTCGCTGCCTGAGATATTGGAGCGCGCGTCGTCGCTTCTCCAGAGCGAGGTAAACTTGCGCCGAAGGATACAGTCAGCGCTAACTTACCCGCTGATGATGCTCGTCGTCGGCATATTCGTCGTCATATTCCTTATAACATACGTTGTCCCGCAACTCACTTCGCTCGTCACGGACTCCGGGGGCGAGCTGCCGATGGTTACGCGCGCCTTGCTCTTCATGTCGTCCTTCATCAAGTACAGCATACTGCCGCTCATAGCTTTTATATTCCTCGCCCGGTATTATATGAAAAAAAAGGGGAAAAGCATATCGATTCCGCTGTTCCGCGAGGTGCGCAACCAGCTCACGGTATCGCTCCTTTTTTCACAGATAGCTACGCTCATCAAGAGCGGCGTGCCGCTCGTGCAGGCGCTCGAAATGTCGGCTCCCATCGATCCGCAGAAAGGGCGCATCCCGTTCCTTGCCGATGAGGTGCGCAAGGGATACCGCTTCTCGCAGAGCCTCGAAAGACAGGGGAGCTTCTCCGAGGACATAGTCGCGATCGTGAGGATAGGGGAGACCGGCGGCAACCTCCCGGACTGCTTGGATCGCGTGGCGTCCAACTCGTGGGAGTTCGCGCAGGCTTCCATGCAGAAATGGTCGAGCCTCGCCGAACCGCTGATAATCATATTCCTCGGAGTGATAGTCGGCTTCGTGGTCATGGCCGTCCTGCTCCCGATATTCAACCTGTCCCAGCTTTCGACATAAATCACAGAGAAAGACTGACGCGCCGTTAGGAGCCTAAAGGGTAACGATAAAACCCTGAACATATAACGAAAGGGGAGATAGATACCAATGATACGCTCCGCCGCTTTGTACACCTATGAGCTTGAGGATTCCGCTATAGCCGTTGCCGAAATTAACGCTCAACTGTCAGGGTTTAAGCTGCTTACGTACACTGTCGGCGTACTGATGTGCGATACGGAGTTTGTTGATTCCGGTGTGTACTCCGCAATATGCGCCGCGCTACCGTTCGATGTCGCGGGAACTACTACGATGACACAGGCGGTCAACGGCGAGGCGGGTATACTGATGCTCACCGTGATGGTGCTGACGAGTGACGATGTGTTCTTTGAAGTCGGCTATACCGAGTCTATCCCGCCCGGAGGGGATATTACAGAGGCGTCCGAAGCCGCCTTTGAATCCTCATCCGCGAAACTGCCCTCAGCGCCTAAGCTGATTCTTGTCTTTCCGCCGCTTATCGTAGAAAACGCCGGCGACGGGTATATCGGCGCGTTCGAGTCGCTGTGTCCGAATACGCCCATTTTCGGCACGCTCGCCATTGACGGCTCCATAACGTTCGAGAATTGTTACACATTTCATAACGGTGATAAATCGAAGGATAAGATGGCCTTTATTCTAGCGGCCGGCAACCTGTCGCCTCGCTTTTTTATGGCGATTGTAGCCGATGAAAATAGATTGCCGTACAGCGGAGAAATCACAAAGAGTGAAGGGCACATCGTACAGGAAGTAAATAATGTTCTCACCAGCAAATACTTTGAAAGCATAGGCTTTGCCAAGGACGGCAAATTGGACGCGGGTCTGCAGTTCGTGCCGTTTTTGATAGATTTTAAGAATCGCGCGGACCGCGACGGCACTCCGGTCGTGCGCGCCATGGTCTGTTTTGACGAAAACGGATACGGCGTTTGCCGCGGATATGTGGATCAGGGTTCGGTGTTTGTCCTGACCAACCCGAACGGCGACGACATTTTCAAATCGTCGCTGGAATTGGTAGACCGTCTGCGCGCCGTACCCGACAGGCAGGCTACCATTATCTTCTCATGCGTGGTGCGCCGTATGGCATTCGGCATGGAACCGCTCCGCGAAGCCGAGATGACCGTTCAAAAACTGAGCGGCGGATCCCCCTTTATGTTTGCGTACGCGGGCGGCGAGATATGCCCGACTTCGTCCGGCGAGCACGGCGTTACAAACCGCTTCCATAACTATTCCATCATCGCCTGTGTATTATAAGTATGGGATGTGAGCATAATATGAGCGGAGAGGAATTGTCGGCGAAGTTAGAGGCGCGCGAAACAGAGATTCGCAGCCTTAAGAGGGAGCTGCGCACAAACAACCGACTTATGGAGTCATTCCGCCTTAATATGATCACTCAGGAGAACTTTTATAAGGCAATGATGTCGGACAAATTTCAGCGGGACAGTTATATTATTCAACTGCTCAAAAATTCGCCCGATATTATTTTTTTGCTGGACAATAATCAAAAATATCTGTTGGGTACGCAGTCCGCCGCAGATTTTATAGGTGTGCCGGAGGCGGCTACGCTGATAGGGCGCGATTTTCCCTATATGACCGAACGGTATTTCTCGCGTGAATTTGGCGAAACACTGCTTGCCGCTATTAAGTCCGCGTTTGAAACAAATGAGTCCCGGCTGTTTAACGCGTCTCTGGATGGCCGCGCATACGACGCGCGCGTCGTCGCGCTTACCGGCGAACACGATGAGCGAACGGGAGTATTGGTGCTTATGCATGACAACACCGATCTGATGAACGCGAAGTCGCAGGCTGAACAGGCGAGCCGCGCAAAGTCGGAGTTTCTCTCGAATATGAGCCATGAGATACGCACGCCCATGAACGCCATAATCGGCATGACGGCAATCGCCAAAGCGTCGTCCGATTGTGAACGCCGCGACCACTGTCTGCAAAAGATTGAAGAGGCCTCCGCTCATCTGCTCGGCGTCATCAACGACATCTTGGATATGTCTAAAATAGAGGCGAATAAACTGGAACTCTCGCCCTCGCCCTTTGTCTTTGAGAAGATGATTCAGAAGGTCGTCGATGTTATCAGTTTCAAGCTTACGAAAAAAGGGCAAAATTTCACGCTGAACATGGATGAGCGGATACCGCGAACACTCGTCGGCGACGCTCAGCGTTTTTCGCAAGTCATAACAAATCTGCTCGCCAACGCCGCTAACTTCACTCCTGAGGAGGGCAGCATACGGTTAGACGCGAAATTGCTGTCGGAGGAAAACGGCCTGTGTACACTGCGAGTCGCGGTTACGGACACCGGCATCGGCATCAGCGCGGAGAATCAAGCACGGCTGTTTCAGTCCTTTCAGCAAGCGGAGAGCTCCACCTCGCGCAAATTCGGAGGCACCGGACTGGGGCTTGCCATTTCAAAAAGCATTGTCGAGATGATGAACGGCAGAATATGGGTAGAATCGGAGTTGGGGCACGGCTCGTCATTCATATTCACCGTACAGGCGGAGCGCGGCGAGGAGGGCAGCCTGCCTGAACCTGAATCACAAACGGGAGGAACGATCAGCGACAACTTCGCCGGGCGGCGCGTTCTGCTCGCCGAGGACGTGGAGATCAACCGCGAAATCGTACTCACGATTCTTGAGCCGACGGAGATAGAAATCGATTGCGCGGAAAACGGCGAGGAAGCGGTCGAGATATTTGCGCGGTCTCCCGAGCGTTATGACCTTATCTTCATGGATCTTCAGATGCCCGTTATGGACGGATTTGAAGCGACGCGGCGCATAAGGGCGCTCGGCATACCGCGCGCTGAAACCGTCCCGATTGTCGCTATGACGGCTAACGTGTTCCGAGAGGATGTGGAGCGTTCCTTGGGAGCGGGCATGAACGATCACTTGGGCAAGCCGTTGGATATAGAGGAATTACTGGCAAAACTGCGGAAGTATCTTGATAAAGGCTGATTCATTGTCAAGAGTCCTAAAAGGTAACGGCAAAACTTGATTGAAATCGTGAGTGCGGCCTGTGGCCGCCATTTTTGTAAAGAGCTAAGGAAGAAAACCCCTTACGAATTCGCAGCAGACGCCGGCAACGCGCTTTTCAAGACACTTAAAACGCCGTCCCTCAATGCGCGGGGCGGCGTTTTAGTCAATCATCCTTTTACGAAAGCGAGAGCAGATCCCTGTATATCGGGTATGGCCGAATGTCCTTCGACAGCAGCTTCTCGGCTTCGTCGCACTTCTTGCGGATGTCGCGCATGAGAGGCACGCCCTTACTCACTATCGCGTCGGCGCGCTTTCTCGCGTCCAAGCTGTCAAATTTACCCTTCGCCTTGGCGAGCGCGTCGAGATCCTTTATCAAAGCCGCCTTCAAACTGCCGAGCTTCACAATGGTTTCTTTCAGCGCGGCAATATCCTCGCTCTTCTCGTCGACGAGGCCGGTCAGTGAATCTATGGTCTGGCGCTCCAGCACCATCTGCTTCGAGATCGCGGGCAGCACTCCCTCGTAAATTATGTCGTGCAGCATTGAGAGCTCGACTTCAAGCGCGGTGCAGAAGGACTCCATGCGTATCTCGCGTATTACCTCTATCTCGCGCTTCGTGTATATCTTCAGGCTCTCTAACATGGCAACGTTCTCAGGCTCAAGGAGCAGGTCGATTGCCTGAGGCGTCGTCTCGGAACGAATCAGACCGCGCTTCTTGGCCTCGGCCTGCCACTCCTTCGTGTAGGAGTCTCCCTCGAATATGACGTTCGACGATTGGTTTATAGCGTCAGACACAACTTCAAGCGCCGCGTCGAGAGGCTCCTTGCCCTCCGCCACCTTCTTTTCGATCATGCCGGTTACGGCTTCCAAACCCGCCGCCCATACAGCGGCGACGCCCGTAGTCGGGAACGCGACGGCCTGTGAGCTGCCCGGCGCGCGGAACTCGAACTTGTCGCCCGTGAAGGCCATCGGGGATGTCCTGTTGCGGTCGCTGTCATAGGCCGTTACGGACGCTAATTTCGCGATGCCGAGGTCGATGTCGGGCTTCTTTTCGATACCGCCCGCGCTTGCCTCGCTGAGTCCCTTTATCATCTTGGTCAGCGCCTCGCCGAGGTATACGCTGATTATCGACGGAGGCGCCTCATGCCCGCCGAGGCGGTACATGTTGCCGGCAGTCGCCGTAACCGCCTGAAGGAGCGTGAAATGCTTGGACACGCCGAGGACGAACGACGCGAGGAAGGTCAGGAAGATGATGTTCTTTCTCTGGTTGGTCGAGGGCTTCAGCAAATTACGCCCCTCGCTGTCCATGAGCGAGAAGTTCACGTGCTTGCCGCTGCCGTTCATGTCGGCGAACGGTTTCTCGTGGAAGAGCAGGCGCAGATCGTGCCTGCGCGCGAATTTTCTCATCGTCTCCATGATTATGAGGTTCTGGTCACAGGCGATGTTGGCTTCCGCGAAGAGCGGCGCGAACTCGAACTGGCATCTCGCGACCTCGTTGTGCCTCGTCGCTATCGGTATGCCCAGCATGGCGAGTTCCCTCTCGACTTCCTCCATGTACGCCAGAACGCGCGGCGATATGGAGCCGAAGTAGTGATGGTCGAGCTTCTGGTCCTTGGCGGGGTTCGCTCCGATGATGGTCTTGCCGCAGAAGCGTATATCCGGCCTCTGCTGCGCCCTCGGCCTGTCGAGAAGGAAATATTCCTGCTCCGCGCCGATGGTCATGCGCACGTAGCGCACACCGCGCTGACCGAAGAGCCGGAGCAGCTTCAGCGAGTTGGCCTCCAAAACGTCGAGCGCGCGCAGGAGACCCGTCTTCAGGTCAAGCGGCATACCGTCATAGGAGAGGAACACGGACGGTATGCAGAGAGTGGCTCCCTTCGGACTCTTCACTAAGAACGCCATGCTGCTCGTGTCCCACGCGCTGTAGCCGCGAGCCTCGAACGTCGAACGCTGGCCGCCCGACGGGAACGACGACGCGTCCGGCTCGCCCTGCAACAGATCCTTGCCGCGGAATACTTCAAGCGGCAGCCCCTCGTCATTTGGCAGTGTGAACGCCTGATGCTTCTCAGCGGTGTTCTCGTTCAGCGGGTGGAACCAGTGCGTCCAGTGAGTGGCGCCCTTCGATATGGCCCAATTCTTCATACCCATGGCGACTATATCGGCGTCGCTCTGCGAGAGCGGTTTGCGCCCAAGCATGGACTCGCTGAGGTTCTCGATTACGTTCTTCGGCAAATGCTCAAGCATCGCCCTTTTGTCGAAGACCAGCGACCCGAATATCTCACTGACTAACGGATATTTTTTTCCCTCGCAACATTCACTCATCATAAAATTCCTCCGCTTCATTAAGCAAAATTTTTTTCAAAAAATCCGTTCAAATTGCAGATATAACTTCAAAAAATATAACCATATGTCAATGTGTGGTAAATTAACACAACGTTTAAGCAAAATCAAGTGGCTTTCGTGAAATTTATGAAACATGTGCGTAAACTGCCATTACGCGCTATAATAATCTCCGCGCGGCCGTGAACGTTTCAGGGGCGCGCGGAGGAGCCTCGTCAACACTGCTGAATTGGCAAGTTATTTTAGAAAGGGTTGGTGTGTGTGAGATATTTTTGTGTTTTGCCGGTGTTTGCGCTTTGTTTTTCGTTCGCGTGCTGTCTGTTTTCGGACGCGGCTTACGCCGCTGAGAAGAAGAAGCCTCAGCCCACTGCCACGTTCGAGACCTCGATGGGTACGTTCAAGATCGAGCTCTTTTACGACCTCGCGCCCAAGACGTGCCGTAATTTCATGGATCTCGCCGGCAAGAAGTTCTACGACGGCGTGATATTTCACCGAGTCATCGGCGGTTTTATGATACAGGGCGGCGATCCTCGCGGCAACGGAACCGGCGGCCCCGGTTACACGATACCGGACGAGTTCGGGGCGGGGCTGAAGCACTCCGCCCCCGGCATACTCTCCATGGCGAACGCCGGGCCTGACACGGGCGGCTCCCAGTTCTTCATCACGCTCGCCGCGACGCCGTGGCTCGACGGCAAACACGCCATCTTCGGCAAGGTAATCAGCGGCATGGACGCGGTGGAGGCCATAGGCAAGACAAAGACCGGCCCCAACGACAGGCCGCTCGAAGACGTCGTCATAAAGAAGCTCTTTATATCAGGCGACCCGGAGAAGAAAAAGAACAAAGCGGGAGACGCTGAGAAAAAGGTTAAATCCGGAGATCAGGTAAAAAAAGTTAAATCCGGCGACGCAGAGAAGAAAAAGAACAAAAAGACAAACTGAAATGACGAGGGGCGGGAGGCGGCGGCACGGGCGGATCGCCATCCGTCCCCACCGGTTTGGGATCGGGCCGCGGTCTGTATTCCGAATAAATATTGCGGCTTATAATGGCTCTGCCCGCGCCGCTTAAAAAATTCCTCGGCTTCGTATTCTCGGAGGCGTTCACGCAGTTTTTCAAATATTGCGTGCTCGGTCTCTGTTCGTTTGTGTTGGACGCGTCGTTGCTTTACGCGCTGACGGAGTTCGGGCTATACTACATCCTTTCGGCTGTCGTCTCGTTCTGCGTAACGCTCCTCATCCACTTCGTCATAGCGCGCCGCTGGATATTCCCTAAGTCGCCGCAGACCTTTGCCGCCGAGCTGGCGTATTACTTTGGCATATCAATGGTCGGTCTCGGCCTGACGGTTATCTGCATGTACGTCTTCACGGAAATGGCCGGGATATATTACATCCTGTCGAAGTTCTTAGCGGCCGTAATCGTCCTCTTCTGGAACTTCTTCGTGAGAAAGCTGTGGCTTTATAAAAAATAACGGAAATACCGCCCTAAAAAAGCGGAGACGCCCAATTCGGGCGTCTCCGCAGATTCCAAACCGCGCTCTATTTTTAGTTTACGCGCCAGTTGCCGCCTTGTACGATGCCTTTTTGGATGACGGCCTGGTAGTTGTTCCACATCTTGCCGGAGTTCTCTATTTTGGCTTCGATGGTTTCGCCGCCGGGAATCCAACAGGCCGGTATTGCCTTGCCGCCGCTCTCCGTATGTTCCTTGAGGGCGAGCGTGATGCGGAGGACTTCCTTCGGGTTGCGGCCGAGCGGACCGGCGTTGATGCCTATATGCTGAACGGCGCCTTCCTTGTCGATGATGACGACGCCGCGAATATCGACGCCTGCTTCGCTGTCGAATATCCCGTAAGGAGCGCCTATTTTGCCGAGCCTGTCCGCCAACATCGGGAAGGGGAACGGCGCGCCGTTTGCCTTAGACAGCTCGCTTTCGTCCCAGGCTTTATGGGAAAATTTACTGTCGGTGCTTACTGCAAATACCTGTGCTCCGGCCTCCGCGAACTCTTCTTTGAGGGACGCGAGGGAGACCAGCTCCGTCGGGCAGACAAAGGTGAAGTCCCCGGGATAGAAGAAAAGGACCACATACTTGCCCTTGTATTTATCGAGTGAATATTTCTCAAAACTGCCATTCACCGCGTCAAAGCCATCCGCGGTGAAAACGGGCGCAGCTTTCCCCACGCGCGCGACTTCACAACACTCCATAACATTCATCCTCCTTAAATTAAATTATTTGCATTATGCTTATCGCCGATTCACTATCATTTTACAATAATAAATTATACGAGTAAAGAGACTTCTGACGAAACCATTTTGGTTTAACCGAAGATGAAGGCGCTTTTCCGAACGCGCGCGTGAGCGGACAGTGATTTTTGCCGGTTGGCGGCGCTCTCAATATTATGTTATTTGGTATAATAAGGGAGGTTGTTATGTCGTTTGGGGTTGACAGCAGAGCCAGTCAGGGTTTTTAGTTACCCTCCGGGCTCCTGAAAATAAATCAGCCTTCATTTTTGGGCTGCTCTGTTTGGGAGAGGACACTCAAATGTTTTTGGAATCGATAAAAGTGCTGAACGTCGATATGTGCGTTAAACAGCCGGGCACCTTTGCCGCTTTTACGAGGGCGTCTGCCGATGTCAGAGAGGTAATGCCCTATTTGAACAGCATGTTTAAGAGCGCAAGCTACAATCACGACGGAAACTCCATCACCTTTCGCAACGATAAAGTAGAGTTTTCAATAATAGAAGACCGGATCAACGTGGCGAGATTCGCAAACAGGACGGAGCTTCATGAGCGCTTGGACTGGATCAAGGACCTGATAAACGACACTTACGACAGCATCCGGGAGCTGACTCCGAGATACGACGCGCGGAAACCTGTTCCGGTCCTCTCTATCTACGCGCTGCTGCCAAGGACGAATTGCCGGAGGTGCGGCGAAAAATCCTGCATGGCCTTCGCGTCCCTGCTGCACAAACTCGAGGCTGAGATAGAAAACTGCCTGCCGCTCACGGAGGGAACATATGAAGAGAACAGGCTCAAATTAGAGAAGGCCTTCGACTGACGATAAACCAACCTTCCTGAAATGGCGCGTTCCTTGCCGCCGGTTGTAAAAACAACAGACTTTTCAGCGACTGTATATTATTATACTGAATGTAAGCGCTGATTAAGGTTTAATGTTACCCTTCAGGCTCCTGATAATAAATCAGCCTTTACTAACCTCAGTTTACAAAAACAGTCTCGCAAAATTTTTGGAGGTGGGAAACATGGAGGCGGGAAACAGGGTTATATGTCCCGGATCGGATGGTATAAAAGGTACCCCGACGCTGAAAATAGAACGCTGCCCCAACTGCGGCAGAGAGATTGAGCTTTTTTCCTCTGAATTTCAGTCAGTCTGCCGCTGCGGATTCACCGCTTACAACAATATCATAAGCTGTATCAGCTGGTGTCAGTACGCCAAAGAGTGCGTCGGCGAAGAGGTCTACAACAGAATACGGGCGAGCGCCGCAAAAAGGAACGAGGAAAAAGCCGGTTAAACCGCCAAACATGATTTGCCTTTGCAGGGGCGCGGTAAATCGCGCCCCCGCTTCACGAAACAACCGCGTATAAAAAGGGGCGGCCAATGGCCGCCCCCGCCCTTGTGTCAGGCGTCCTCATCGGCGGATTCTTCGCGCGGCAGTTTCCACTCAAAAGACTCCGCCAAAACGCCGATATGGTATAATTCAACGTGGGATTATGGAGCGGTTGTCGGCGTGAATTTGAAATCCGACTCACCGGATTTTGCGCGAAATGTGAGCGCATAACTATCTGTGTTTGTTGGAAGTTGGACGAAAAGAGAGGCAATCAATATGGCGAATGCCCAAAAAAATCCTTTCGTAAAGCCATATTTAAAATGGGCGGGGGGAAAGCGCCAGTTGTTGCCGCAAATACGTGAGCAACTTGGCCGATTGCTTACAACGAACACGTACTACGAGCCGTTTGTTGGCGCAGGCGCGGTGTTTTTTGATTATCAGCCGTGCAAAGCGGTAATAAACGATACCAATGCTCAACTGATACTTACGTATAAAATGGTTCGCGACCACGCAGACGAGTTGATAGCGGCTCTGAAAACCCATGTGGTCAGCAATAGTGAAGATTATTTCTATGAAATCAGAGAAATGGATAGAGATACTGCCGCTTTTGATAAATTGACTGATGTTGAAAAAGCGGCGCGGCTTATATACTTAAATAAGACGTGTTTTAATGGTCTTTATCGGGTGAACGCACAGGGATTATTCAACGCGCCATACGGGAGGTATAAGAATCCCGCTATCTGCGATGAACCTGTTTTGCTGGCGATACATAACTACCTGCTTGGCGCGGGTGAAGCCCTTGTCATCTTGTCCGGAGATTTTGATGACGCTGTTAGAACGGCAGACCACAACTCTGTCGTATACTTTGATCCTCCTTATCACAGCGCAGACAACACCAACTTCACGGGATATCAAGCCGGTCGTTTCGGCGAACAAGAACAAACGCGCTTGCGTAACACTTTCGCGGAGCTGACTGAGCGCGGAGCTAAATGTTTATTAAGCAACTCAGACACGGCGTTTATCCGCGAGTTATATGCAAGCGACCGATATACTATCACTGCCGTTTCCGCAAAGCGCGCTATTAACTCCGACGCGGCAGGGCGCGGTGAAGTGAACGAACTGCTGATTAGGAATCGGAGGTAGCTGATGGCTGATAAGATGAACATAAATCGCGCATGGGAAACGCTCTTCGCCAGATACGACATTGTTGAACGTGCGGCGCGCGAAGGTTCTTTTCGCATATCGTCATCCGAAATCAACACGGTTAAAGAAGCAAGGTTAATGGCAAAATTTGACCGGTCATCTCAATTGCCGGAAATATTTAAGGCGAACAAGCTGTCCATACTCCCGATCTCGCGCGGGGAGTATATTATCGGCTCGTTTGCAACGCACACGCGAGTGATTTATCCGGGGACTAAGCCAACGCCAGTCGTTGATCCAAGACTTGAAACGCTTGACAGCAGCAATCTGTACAGTGAAGCGTCTGCGTTGTTGTTTGCGTATAACAGCGGCATTATTCAAAATATTATGAACACTTCAAAGGTTGCTTTCACCGTATTCGGGCGTATGTCATCCGGCTCTTTTGACTATACCATTGAGGATAGTCATGCGCTTGGGATTTCCAAAAATATATCCGTCCAAAACGCTCAAATTGAGATTGACGCAGGCTATGAGAGTGCCGAGGCCTTTTGCGTCTGCGAAGCAAAGAATATCGCCGCTGACGAACTTCTCATACGTCAGCTTTACTATCCGTATCGGCTTTGGGCGACGAAAATATCAAAGCCCATTGTGCCGCTATTTTTAACATTCTCAAACGATATATTTCATGCCTTTATTTATAGTTTCGAGGACGTAACTAATTACAACTCAATCAAGTTAATGGAACATCGGGCGTATACGTTTGCTGATGAGGACATCTCCCTCGCTGAGGTCATTGAATTGTGGAAGAACATTAAAACACTTGAAGAACCGCAGGCGCCCTTTCCGCAAGCGGATTCATTTGAGCGAATTTTCGACTTGCTTTCTGTGCTTGCCGACGGCGCGTTAACGCGCGACGAGATAACGCTGAAGTACGCATTTGTTGACCGTCAGACGAACTATTACATAGCTGCCTGTGAATACTTGGGGTTTGTCGGCCGCGGTAACAATACCGAAGGCGAACGCGAGTTCTTTCTTACGCCGGAAGCCAAACGCATAATGATGTTACGCTACAAGCAAAAACATATGGAGGTCATAAAGAAGGTATTAGAGTGTCCGGTATTCAATCGGGCTTTTGGTATGGCGTTGAATGGAGGTGAATTGCCGGACAAGAGTATGGTTTGCCAAATAATGCGCGAATCAAACCTATCTATTAACGAAACAACCATAGACCGCCGTTCCTCGACGGTACGTGGTTGGTTAGATTGGATATTCAGAATTTCGGCGGCTGAATAATGTGTGATACGTGGGAACCATACGAACAAACATGATTTTGCCTTTGCTGGGGCGCGGTAAATCGCGCCCCAGCTTCACGAAACAACCGCGTATAAAAAGGGGCGGCCAATGGCCGCCCCCGCGAACGGCGGGATACCGTTTGTTTCAGGAGCGCCTTTTTATGATTGCCGCGCCGGCTATGGCGGCCATCGACATAACGCCGAAAACGCCCGAGTCGCAGCCGCCTCCGCCAGAGTAACTATATCAGCGGCGGAGACGCCGCGCGCAACGTCTCCGCAAAAAACGCGCAATAAAAAAACGCGCGATGAAAAATGTTGGGTTTTATGAAAAATTGCCTGGTTTGGGTTTTACGGCAGGGGCGGCCCTTTGCCGCCCGGGGAAGGAAACCGGAAGATTCCGTTAAGGGTGATACTTTTACAGAATAAGCGTCAACGAACGAACGAACGATTGTAACGCGCTCCGCGAGTTTGTCAAGAGGTTTTTGCAAATTCGTCTGATTTATTTTTGCAGCTTCGTTGAACATCCGCACAGATCCCCTCTCCTTGAGAATCTTGCCTAATGTTAAATTGATGACGATTATTATATCAATCGTTTAATTTGTCAAGGGGGGATTCCTCAAACTGTCATTCGTCTGTGATAATGTCCCCCTGTAAGTCATCTGATTTTCTGTGTACCACAGCGTATACATCCATATGATAGGTTATAGCATATCGAGGCATACTCCTCCGGACTTAAATAAAGCGAAAAGCCCGTCTGCGACGGGCTTTTCGTACTATCTTGGACTCTTGTTTTCAGTAATGGTGCCGAGGACGAGACTTGAACTCGTACGGGTCGCCCCACACGCCCCTCAAACGTGCGTGTCTACCATTTTCACCACCTCGGCACGTTGAATATTCTATCGCGATGTTTGACTTTCGTCAATATTCCTTTCTCACATATCCGCAAAAAGCGGGGGGATTGTTCCCCCCGCTTTTGCGTTACCGCTGAATCCGGTTTAGAACGTTACATACGTTCTGAAGCGGATTACGTGGTCGCCGCCATTGCGAAAATCCGGGCCGTTATTATCGCCGTAGTCGATGCGGTCATACGCGAGTTCGAATTCGATGGCCGGACTGCAGCGATAGCCTACGCCGAACGACCAGTTTACCGCGTTGTCGAGGTAGTCCGTGTCGAAATTTACGTGGTTGTAACGGAGGAAGGTGCGCCATTTATCGTTCCACTGCTGATCGGCGCGGATGAAGAGTATCTTTGATGTGTGGTCGTTGTTCGGTGTGTTTGCAAAGATGTTCGGGCCGAAGGAGGCGTACGCGTAGTCCCTGAAGGCCGGATTCTCTCCGACCGCGAAGTTGTTGTCTCTGTTGCCGTACTCGATCCAGAGAGATGTGAACTTGAGAGCTTCCTGCTTGATATCCAGTATGGCCTTCCAAGCTTTCGCTGACTCACCGTTCTGTTGAATACCGTCGCTGTTGTACGTTACCACCGCGTCCCCGTTGCTCTCGTTGTAGTAGACGCCCTTCAGCTCGATGTCCGGGGTGAACTTGAAACCGGCGTAGATACCCCATATCTTCGTGTCATAGTCATCGTGCTCGTAGCGCGTGCCTGTGGGCGCGTTCGGAATCCGGCTGCCAAACGCTGTGTCGTTGTACCACCAGTAGCCGAGGAGACCGGCGCGGAAGCGCTCGTTGAAATTGGCGTTCAGCTTCAGACCGAAGGTGTAGGACTCTTTGCCGGAGACGGGGTTGCCGTCCTCATCAAGAAAATCGCCGGCGACAGCATCCGCCCAAGCGTTGTCACTTTCATCGGTGCGCGCGATGAGGAGCTCCGCGTCCACGATGCCCCAGCTCTTTTGGAAATCGAGGAGATTCATCCTCCAGTCGCCTACCCAAGGACCTTCCTCACTGTCGTGATATAGGCCGAGGTCGGCCTCCCAGTCGGTATCATTGCGCCCTATCGTGAACGTAACATCGTAGGGCAGCTTCGCCGTAACATAGTAATGCTCGAAGGCCATGACCTGATTGCCGCTGTTGGAGAGCGTTCCGTTGCCGATACGAGCCGTGAAGCTCGTATTATCGTCAATGCGCTTCCTCAGATAAATACGATACCTGTCGAGGTCGAACTCGTTGCGGCCGGACATCGTGTATTCATCGGCGTACCATGAATCGCCGTCAAGGTGATCGCCGCCGGTCGACTTCGCGTCGAAGCGGAGTTCGCCGGCGAGGCTCCAGCCGCCGAGGTCCTTCTCTATAACCGCTGCGCGGGCGTCCAGTTTGTCGAGCTTAACGCCGAGGGCGTCCAGCTCGTCCTTGAACTCGACTATGAGCTTCTTCAATGTCTCGACGTCGTCCTTGCTCGCCTTCTCGATGTCTATCTTGGCGAGAGCGCGGGCGACGACGGAGGCCATTTCGTAGCGGGTAGCCGGCTGCGCGCCCTTGTAGGAGCCGTCCGGATAACCGGAGATAACTCCCCGCGACGCGAGCTGAGATACCGCGTCGTATGCCCAATGGTTGGCGGGCACGTCCATGAACGGGTTCGTCGCCGCTAACGCGGGAACCGCTAACGCCGCGAGCATCACTGCCGCGAGAACCGCCGTACACTTTTTCATTTGTTACACAACCCCCTTGTTTTTCACATCGCAGTCGCCGCCCGTTCCGCACTTGTCGCAGCCGCAGCACTTACCGTTCTTCGCGTCGCGCGCTATCTTCCTTATGATCGCCGTTACCGCTATAAAGAGAGCGCCTCCTACTATAACAGTGCCCATGATTCAGCCCCCGCCTATCCGTTTATCGGGCTCGCCGCGGAGGCGTTCCAGCCGGTTTTTTTACTGCCGCCGCTGTCAGAGCGGAAGAGCAGCCACAGGAACATGACGAGCAGGGCGGCCGCAACGATTGTCCATATGCCGAAAACCCCGGACGATATGAACATCCCTATCCGGTAGAAGCAGAGTGAGACCGCGTAGGCGAAGCCGCACTGATAGAGAACCGCTATCCAGAACCACTTTGCCGTCATCATCTCGCGCCTGATCGCCCCCATCGCGGCGAAACAGGGAGCGCACAGCATATTGAACAACAAGAAGGAATAGGCCGAGAGCGCCGGGAAATGCGCGGCAAAAACACTCCACATCGCCGCGCTGTTCTCCTCGTCGGCGACACCGAAGAGCACGCCCATTGTCCCGACTAAGTTCTCCTTCGCGATGAGGCCGGTAAGAGTGGTAACGGCGGCCTGCCATGAACCCCAGCCGAGCGGCGCGAATATCCACGCCACCGACGAACCGAGGACGGCGAGGATGCTCTCGGACATATCGACCTGCCCGAATGATCCGTCGCTCCAGCCGTAGTTCGAGGTGAACCATACGAATATCGAGGCGAGCATTATTATCGTGCCGGCCCTCTTGATGAACGACCAGCCGCGCTCCCATACGCTGAGCGCGATATTGCGCGGCACGGGCCAGTGATACGCCGGCAGCTCCATGACGAAGGGCGATACGTCGCCCGCGAAGAGCCGCGTCTTCTTGAGTATTACGCCGGAGCAGACGACAGCCGCTATGCCGACGAAATAGGCGCTCGGGGCGACCCACCACGCGCCGCCGAATATGGCTCCGGCTATGAGCGCTATGATGGGCAGCTTCGCGCTGCACGGGATGAAAGTCGTAGTCATTACTGTTATCTTGCGGTCGCGGTCGCTCTTTATCGTTCGGGACGCCATGATGCCGGGGACGCCGCAGCCCGACGAGATCAGCAGCGGTATGAAAGATCGGCCGGAGAGCCCGAAACGGCGGAATATCCTGTCCATGATGAATGCCGCGCGCGCCATATAGCCGCACGCTTCGAGAAAGGCGAGGAAGAAGAAGAGTATGAACATCTGCGGCACGAAGCCGAGCACCGCGCCGACGCCGGCGATTATGCCGTCGGTGACGAGGCTGCGCAGCCAGGGAGCGCAGTCCATGAAATTGAGGAAGCGTTCCGCGAGCTCCGGCACGCCCGGAACGGGCAGAGACTCCGCGCCGAACAGGTTCCACCCCTCGCCGAACACGCCGTCGTTCGCCCAATCGGTGGCAAGCGCTCCTACCGAGGTTATCGACACGTAGTACACAACGAACATTATCGCAACGAAGATGGGGAGGGCTAAAACGCGGTTCGTAACGACCAAGTCTATTTTGTCGGAGAGGCTCATTTCGTTCGCGTGCTTCAGGACGCGGCAGCGGCTTATCACGGATTCGATGTATGAGTAGCGCTCGCATGTGATTATGCTCTCGCTGTCATCGTCCATCTCGGCCTCGCAAGCCCTTATATCCTGCTCTATGTGAGCAAGCCTGGCGCCGTCGACGCCGAGTTTGGCGGCAACCTTCCCGTCACGCTCGAACAGCTTTATCGCGTACCACCTCTGCCGCTCATCGGGCAAGTCGTGCAGTACGGCTTCCTCGATATGGGCGAGCGCGTGTTCGACGGTGCCCCTGAAGATGTGCTGGGGGGAGGTTTTGCCGAAGGACGCTATCTCAACGGCAGTCTTGGCAAGCTCGACGAGTCCTTCGCCCTTGAGCGCGGATATCTTGACAACCTTACAGCCGAGAGCCTTTGACATATTCTCGGCGTTTATCTCGTCGCCCCTCTTGTCCACCGCGTCCATCATGTTGACGGCGACCACCACCGGTATGCCTATCTCAGTGAGCTGGGTGGTCAGGTAAAGGTTGCGCTCGATGTTTGTGCCGTCTACTATGTCGATTATGACGTCCGGTCTCTCTTGCACGAGGAAGTCGCGAGCTACCATCTCCTCCGGTGTGTAGGGCGACATGGAGTAGATGCCGGGCAGGTCTACCACGACGACGTCGTTCCTGCCTTTAAGCGCCCCTTCTTTTTTTTCGACCGTAACGCCCGGCCAGTTGCCGACGAACTGGTTCATGCCGGTCATCGCGTTGAAGAGCGTTGTCTTGCCGGAATTGGGGTTGCCGGCGAGAGCTATTGTGATGCTCATCCTACATCAAGCCTCCTGCTCTATTTCTATCATTTCGGTATCTTCTTTTCTGAGGGAAAGTTCGTATCCTCTTACAGTTATTTCTATCGGATCCCCAAGAGGCGCTACTTTCCTGACGAAGACCTCGACCCCTTTGGTTATTCCCATATCCATGATACGGC
>BOCB01000007.1 GCA_026002695.1 Synergistales bacterium | reverse complement strand
CCGTTGCTCCTGAAGACAGAGTCGGCGAAGGCGTAAAACTCGCTGGAGTTACTCGGATAAGACGCCTGCAGCCTCTCCTTGGACGGGGCGCTCTCCTCGAATTTGTCGCTTCATTGGACATGACCGGAAATAGCGTGACTTTTACCGGACCTGAGACGGTGCCTCTTCCGACGGGAAGAAATATTACGATAAGTGGCGAGCGCGCTGCGGCTACACCTGATCCTACTATTGACGGAGCAAGTGTAGATGTAAAGTTGAGTGTCTTGACCGTATATGCGGATAGTTATACCAACAATGTAACAGGATCATCGTCCACGCCGATGAAGTTCCTGATTTCGCCGGACATTATCACAACTCCATAGTCATGTCCGAGGACAGAATAGAGCGGTTTATAGAGTCCCTTGAGATAGTTACGGCGCGTATGCTGGAGATGACGGTGGCTAATAACCAGTTAGCCGCGTCGCAGACCCCGGAGATGCGCGAGCTGTTCGGCGCTTGGGTAAAATGTATGACGGATGAGCTGCTGCGATACGGGAATGAAGGCGCGTTAGACGTGCGCGGGATAGCTGAGAAAATCGGACTCTCGCCGAACACGGTAATATCGCTTTTAGTATACTTATCGCGGCGTGGGGATATAGAGATAACAAGCGTAACAGCCGAAAAAGGGCAGGGGAAGAACAGCGATATTTGTGATTGCCTGAGGGGCTGATTTTAAGTTTGGTATGTTATAACCTATCGGTAAATTTAGGATATAGTAGCAGGGGCGGTCGTCGGCCGCCCGATTAAGGAGTTGGCAATATGGTGGGGCTATTCTCGAAGGGTAAGGGAAGTTCGCGCGCCGGCCTGTTTATTTACGGGGGAGTAATGCAATATATTGAGCTTGCGCCGGCGCGGGGGAAAGACGTTTCGTATCGCGTTGAGCAGTGCGTTGAGCTGCCCTATGACAGGGGAGACGACGGCGGCGAGATATTCACGAACTACAACATCACTGAAAGCAACCTGAAAACGCTGAAGAAAAAGATAGGCCGCAAATGGGCGGCTAACGTCTGTGCCGGTATCCAGTCAAAAGACGTACTCATACGCACCTGTGAGCTTGGAAACATGTCCCTCGACGACCTCAGAGCCTCCTTCCGCTACGAGTTCGACAAATTCTTCCCTATACCGGTCAACGAAGCCGTTTACGATTTGGCTTTCATTGAGCGCCCAAGGGCGGAGGGCGGAGGCGACTTCTCAAAAACAGTTAGCTGCATAGCCTCCGCTGTCCGCGGGAGCTTAGTCGAGAACTTAATGACTGCGGCGCAGAGCGTCGGCATAAACCTGAGCGCCATCGAACCCGCTCCCGTATCAATGCTCAGGTGTCTGATGGGGCCGGGCGTTACCTCTGAGTTCAATATTTACGCGCTCGCCGGCGTAGTGAGCAGTATAATAGTCGCGGCGTACAAAGACAACGGCATCGTATACAGGAACACGTCGCAATCATTCGCGGCGGAGGACTCGACCGGCCGAACCATTGACGCGTTCACGAGGGATATGCAGGCGACGATAACCTTTGCCGCTACTCAGATCAGGGATTTCACGCCTGGGCGTGTTTATATAGGGGGCTACGGCGCGCATCAGGGCGCCGCGATACAGAACCATATAGCGTCGGTCATGCCTACGCCGGTAGAGATAGTCGATCCATGGGAATCATGGGGTATAACGGGAGCTCCGGAGGAGCGCTTTGGCTGGGAAGTTGCCATTGGCCTCGCCATGAGGCCCGAAAGGGGGACAGCCGCAAATGCAGGTGCTGTTTGACCTAAGGCCGAGGAATTTAGTACAGCTGCAATCTAACAAGTTAGACCTGTCGAGGGTTCTCACTCTGATTCTGTTTACCGTGCTTATATGTTTGTCGCTCGTCAACATTGGCTATACCGGGATTAAACTCAAGGGAGCGCGCGGTGAGATTGCCGGGCTTCGCGCGAAGGACGGTCAAATTGTGGCGACGACGCAGAGTCTCTTGGAGCGTTTGGTCAGCATGAGGGAAATGAAGGAGAGAGTCACGGGCTATATAGCCTTTACGAGGCAGGAACTGCCTATAATAGAGTTCCTTTCGGTTCTCGAAAACTGCGTCGTCCCGGGGCTAAAGGTGACGAATCTTGAAATCAGGCAGGGCAGCGTTTCAATGCAGGGTTTAGCCGTGGACGACAAGAGCATACTGGATTTCAGCACACAGCTCAATGAGCAAAAGGGCGTGGTGACGAACGTCAACGCTCCGGTAACGACGAAGACAACTCTCGGTTCGCGCATGATCAACGACTTCAGGGTTGGCTGCCAGATAAAAGGCATTACTGACATAACCACCGACATAACAAGTATAATGTCCGGTTCTCCGAGCCGGCAGAAGTCAGTATCGGGCGATATAATGGGAGTCTTCGGAGTTCCCAAAGACGAAAACCGGGCTGCCGAATGAAGATACAAAGTCAGAAGCGGATATACATGATAATGGCCATCGTCGTTGTCGCCGTGCTGATGGCGGCACAGATAGCGTTGTATGTGTTCTTTCGTAAAGCGAACACCGAGCTTGCGGTTCTCAATGGGCAGATCGCGGAGCACACATTACGGCAGAGCGAAAACCTCACATTGGTGAATGGTTACAACAAATTCGAGGAGAGCGCCCCGTCCAAGGAGAGGCTGCAGGCGTCTTATCCGAGTAACTCCAGCGAGTTTTACGCCTTCGCCGACTCTGTCTTCAGGAGCAACGGGATAGATTACAGCAATACGTCGGCGGCTGCGGATCCGGGGCCGGGAGGCGAGCTGAAGCTTCAGATATCCTTTAACGGGCAATACTATAATGTTTTGAAGTCGCTCGCCGCGTTCAGAACAGGCAACTACCTGATGAGAGTGGGGGATTTCTCTCTCACCGGCGAAGCGGATGGCAGAGTGAACGGCAAAATGACAATCCTGAGCACCGCCAAGAGCGAATAGGCTGGGAGGAGGCGATAGATCATGGCTGAACCGACATCGCTCAAAAAAGGCGGAAGCGCGCCGAGCGCTGAGAAATTGGAGCAGCGCGCTAAGTTGATGCGCGTCGGCATTATAGTTGTTCTTTTTTGTTGCTGCGCTCTGAGCTTTTACTTCTTTGCCGTTTCGATGAATTTATTCGGATTGGGTGACCGCGCCGCCGCCGCCGCCGCCGCCGCCGCTAACAGGGCGAATACGCCGCTTCCAAGTGAGGCGCTCCTCAAAGAGGCGGATGAGATAGCGGTTACGGCGAGCAGCCTCACCGGAGTGGCAAACTCCGAGAAGACGGCTAGGGACACGGCGCTTTTCGCGGAGGTGAGCGGTAAATATCCGGTTGCCGCGGCGTCGGCGTTGATGACGACGGAGTCGTCGGCGCCAATCGTGTTGACAGACGGGTCTCCTCCTCCCGATCCTGAGCCGAGCGTTACAGTCTCTGCCGTCATGCTTATGGGCGGTGAAAGTATGGCTATGATAAATGTCGATAATGTAGAGGGCGGCGGGAGTGAGCTTATAGTGAAAAAAGGCGCGAAGTTCGCCAATGGAAAGGCGATAGTAACAAAAATAGATTCTACGGGAGTGACGTACACATGGAAGAAAAAATCTCGCCGGTCGGAGATAGAACAATGAGGGAGCCGGTTTTGAAATTTCTTTACGCGTTTTTAGGCGCGTCATTCTTTTTAACGCTTTTGTCGTTCTGCGCCCCGTCACTTTCAAACGCGGAGATAAACGGCGAGGTCCCTCCGGACGTTACGTCTATGCCCGGTAAGCCGTCGCCGATAATAGCAGGTGTCAGCGTACAACCCATAGGGGACAGCGCGATTCAAATACGTCTCAGAGGCAGGGAAATGCCGCTTCCTCGCCCGGTATCGGCTCCCGGGGCGGATGTGCTTGTAATCCGGTTTGACGGCGTCAAGTTCCCGCAGGTTACGGACAAGCGCGACTGGTGGGAGGATTACGAGTGGGATGTATTGCGCTTGGCTCCTCCGGCAACGGACAAATGGTGGAAGGAATACCCGGACTATTTCGTTCTCAACAGGATAACCGCCGAGCCGGTCGGCGAAAACGGCATGAAACTCTCCTTCACGTCGTCAAAGCCGCTTGTCATTGATACGGTCAAGGGGCTTGCGGGCAACGACACTCTGACGATTGTGCTGAAAGCGTACACGCCGCCGGTTGTTACGGAACCCAAGGCAAAGCTGCTTTCATTGCCGAACGATCCCATGAGTGTGAAGACGCCTTTTACTCTCAACCTGAAGGATGCCGACACGAAGAGCGTATTCCGTCTGCTTGCCGAGTTTAGAAAGTATAATCTGCTGCTTGACCCATCGGTGCCGGAGATGATCATACCGGCGATAAACTTCAGGGGCATACCCTTCAATGAGGCGTTCGCGTATCTCCTGAGGATGACCGACCTCAACTACTCTATGAACGGTAATACCCTCATAATAGGCAAACCGGAAAGCCTCGGCAAGACGCTCGGCAGGGAGGTAGTACGGTCGTATCGCATTACTTACGCTGTCGACAAGGAGGGCAAATTACTGCCTAACCTAACAGCCTCGTTGACCGGGCTCGTCTCTCTGTCGAAACCTCCGGTTGCCGACGATCGCAATCGTACCATTTACGTAACGGCTACTCCCGATCAGCATGAGGAGGTTGCCGCGATCTTGAAGAAACTCGACCACCCCGGGCGTCAGGTTATGCTCCAAGCTAGGGTAGTTGAAGTCAGTGATGGAGCGGCACAGGAACTGGAGTCTCTGGTGGGCATGGTCTATGACCAGTGGCTGCTAAATTTTTCCGGGGGCAGACTTAACTTTGGGTATAACTATTCAAACAAGACTTTTGAGCCGTCGGAGGCGGTTATTCCCATGGGAGGCGGAGTCGGCACTGATGGTACGCCGGTATATTGGACCGATATGATTATGGATGCCTCATGGAAGGGGCTTACAGCGGGTATTAACGCAATGGAAAGCGACGGGAAGGCCAAGACTCTGGCTCACCCGTCAATCATAACATTGGACGGAGAGAAGGCCACTGTCTCAATGCAGACGTCTACGCCTTACAGAACGGGCGTTGACTCAAACGGTAACTCAACATACTCTACCATAGAGACCGGTCCAAAACTTGATTTTACACCTGTAATAGGGCGTGACGGAGTTATAACTATCAGGGTCAATATTTCTGCCGGGCCCGCTCCGCAACTGGTAGGCAGCGCAAACGACCAAGTCCCGGTAACATCGCACAGGGATGTTGAGACCATTGTGCGCGTGCGTAACGGAGAGCCTTTTGTGGTTGGCGGCCTTTATCAGGACGTCAAAAATTCGGAAAGACGCAGAGTGCCGATTTTAGGATATATACCGCTTCTGGGAGATCTCCTGACATACAGAACTGATACACACACCAAGACCGAGGCGGCTATAATAGTCATTCCTTACATACTGGACGTTCCGGACGGCGGCGAGACGGATACATTTGATTTGTCGCAGCCGTCGCTGTCGAAGTAGAAGAGGCGCGAATTTATTACGCTTGCCTCTTGGCGGGGATATTTATGTTATAATATCGCAAGTATATGCGGGCTGATAGTGAAGCCTTTGAGTGGAGGTATGATGATATGTCTGAAGCTGTGGCCGAAGCGGCAAAAAAACGTACAGAAAAAAGCGATAACGCGGCTATGGAGAATGAGCGCACACTGCTTGTCTTTGATCTTGTCGGAGAGCATTGCGGGCTCGACGTAAGCATCGTAAGGGAGATAGTACACGTTCCGCCGAGAATTACGAGGGTTCCGAACGCGCCGCACTACGTGCGCGGCGTAATCAACCTGAGGGGTACTGTCATACCCGTATTGGATTGTGCCCTTAAAATGGGCAGCTCTTATACCGACAACACATCGGAATCCCGGATAGTCGTCGCTGAACTTGAGGGCATCCAGTTCGGCGTGCTCGTTGACGCTGTGAGGGAAGTCCGTACTGTTGCGGACTCACTCATAGAGGCCGCGGATAACTCCGATAAGGCGAAGAGCGGCTCAATAGGCACCGATTACGTTACCGGCGTGGCTAAGATGGAGGATGGGCGCTTGATAGTCCTGCTTGACCTTGCCGCGCTATTTGAAATAAACGAGCTCCTCGAGGAGGAGGCTTAACTTTTTCGAGGCGAGCGGACGCGGCGCTCTTGTATGATTAAGATAGACTTGCATTTACACAGCATTCACTCGGACGGCACCTGTACGGTAGATGAGATAGTCGATGGGGCCGCGTCAAGAGGTGTGTCTGTACTCGCTCTCACCGACCATGATACGACAGAAGGTATAGATGCTTTTGCCCGTGCTTGTGAACGCCGGTCGATAAGGCATATATCAGGTATAGAACTTTCATCTAAATGGGCGTATACGGCGCATATTCTCGGATACAGGTTTTTGCGTATCGATCCTCTCAAAGAAGCCCTGAACACAGTTATAGAGCAAAGAAACGATCGCAATCGCATAATATGCGAGAAACTGCGCGAGTTAGGTATAGATATAAAGATAGAGGAGGCTGAAAAAGAAGCCGGAGGGCAGGTCATCGGGCGTCCGCATATAGCTTCCGTCCTGTTGAAGAAGGGGGTTGTCTCCGATATGCCCTCGGCTTTCTCCAAATACCTCGCTAAAGGAGCGCCGGCCTACGTTGCGCGCGGCGGGTATTCGCCTTTTGAGTGTGTGAGGATAATAAAGGAAGCGGGCGGTCTGCCCGTTCTGGCTCATCCGTCTCTGACGAAGCTTGGGGCGGACGAGTTGGAGGAATTTTTGGAGGAGCTTAAAGCTCACGGTCTTTGGGGGCTTGAGTGCATATCATCTCACTGCTCTTCGGAAGAGGCGCTGACATATCTTGGTATAGCCGCGAAACATTCACTTTTTCCCACGGCGGGTTCTGATTTTCACGGGAAAAGGCGCGAAAGCGTAAAAATGGGAGTTCAGGTAAGCGAGACATTCCTGCCGTGGGCAAGGTTGGGAGTGTCTTTGTAGTATTGCAGGGGCGGCCATTGGCCGCCCGTTGTGTTACGAACGCGCCATTGATTATTAGGGACACGGGCGGCCGAGGCGGTCGCCCGTACTAAGCATAATAAAACATTATAGATTTTTCGATCTCGGAGGGATAATTTTGTTCGACTTCAGAAGCGACACTGTTACGCAGCCGACGGAGGCCATGAGGGAAGCTATGGCTGTCGCGGCGGTAGGGGATGATGTTTACGGCGACGACCCGACGGTGAACGAGCTTCAGGATTACGCCGCCGGTTTGCTTGGAATGGAAGCGGCCATATATATGTGTTCCGGGACTATGGGCAATCTTATAGCGATAATGTCCCACTGCTCGCGCGGTGATGGAGTGCTCATGGGCGTAAATTCGCACACATGGAGGAATGAGGTCGGAAACGTTGCGTCGGTTGCCGGTGTTATGCCTTACCCGCTTGATGACGCGGCCGGATGTCCGACGATAGAGTCCATACGTAAATTTTACCAGCCTTCCGGCAATGTTCACCGCCCGATTACCACACTTATGACCTTGGAAAACACGCATAACGGAGCCGGCGGCGTTCCGACAGGCGCTGCGCCGTTTGCGGCTGCCGCGGACGAGGCAAGGTCTCTCGGTATGAAAGTACATGTCGACGGGGCGAGGATATTCGACGCCGTTGCGCGCCTTGGCGTGGATGTGAAGGATTATTCGTCGAAGGCCGACTCGGTTCAGTTTTGCCTGTCGAAGGGGCTTGGAGCTCCTATGGGGTCAATATTGTGCGGAGAGCGCGACTTTATAGACAAAGCCCGCAAATACAGAAAGGCTCTCGGAGGCGGGCAAAGGCAGGTCGGCATAGCGGCAGCCGCCGGACTTATCGCGCTGCGCGAGATGAGAGGACGCTTGAGCGAAGACCACGAAAACGCCGCTCTTCTTGCCGAACTGCTCAAAGGATGCGGCATAGATGTAGAGGACGTGCCAAACAGGACGAACATGGTGTTTTTCAATTTGACGGATGGGCAGTGTGACGCGCAGGCGCTGATAAAACGCTGCAAGGCGAGGGGGCTTTTGATAGGCTCGCCCGGCGGCAGGCGCGTTCGTATGGTAACTCACCTCGGTATTGGCGCAGATGATGTCAGGAGTGCGGCTGAGATCATAAAAAAGGCGGCTCCGCTGTGACCGACGCTCGCAAAAAGGACAAGGAAGCGCTAGCATCGTGGCTGCTGGAGCAGTCGCTTAAATGGAACGAGCTTCTCGGCGCCGATGTCCTTTATAATTACAGTAAATCTCATACATTGAGCCTTGTCAACGGCGAGCCGGAGGAGAACTCGTCCGGTGAGTCGGAGGCCGTATGCCTCAGGGTGATAGCGAAGGATGGCAGGCAAGGGCTGGCTCACACAAATAATTTTTCACGCGGCGCGATGAATGATATTGTGGAGTGGAGCCGCGCTAACTGCGAGGCTGCGGAGCCGGAGGAGCATATCACGCTTTACGGGGGCGCAGCCGCATGTGACGATGACGCCTTGGAAATATATGATCCCTCGGTGAACGGCATAACTCCTGAGACACGTATGAAGTCCTGCGCCGATATGCACGAAATCGCGCGATCCGCAGACGGCAGGGTGGTGTCAGTTCGTTCCTCCTCGTGGAGCGACGGGGTATCGATGGGATTTTACGCTACGACGGCCGGGCTTTCGCTTTGGAGAAAATCGTCGGGCGTCTCGTGCGGCGCGGCCGTCGTTATGAGCGACGGAGACGCGTTCGAGATGGGCGGGTACGGCAGGGGCGAGCATTGGCTCTCGGATATAGATTGCGCCGGTTACGCGAGGAAAGCTGTCGACAAAACGGCCAAGAT
This sequence comes from Synergistales bacterium, assembly GCA_026002695.1. GTDB lineage: Bacteria > Synergistota > Synergistia > Synergistales > Synergistaceae > BOCB01. The sequence goes on along the minus strand of BOCB01000007.1, from coordinate 33,589 downwards.
GTTGGGAGGCAAGCCGCTCGACACCGGGCGGTACACGTTGCTGATAGCTCCGGACGTGTCTGCTGATTTGATGGAGGAGATAGGCGAGCTTTTTTGCGCCTCGGATATACACAAGGGCCGTTCGATGATGCGCGGCAAACTGGGGCAGGCAGTGGCGGGCAGTGCCGTAACGCTGACGGACGACGCGCGGCTGCCGAGGCGTCTCGGCTCCGCGTCATTTGACTGCGAGGGAGTTCCGACGGGCAGAATTGCGCTTATAGAAGCAGGCGTCGCGTCGAATTACCTGTATAACCTACAGTATGCGGCAAAGGACGGAGTTAAGTCTACCGGCAGCGCTTCGCGCGGTTTTTCGAGCTTGCCCGACGTCGGGACTTCAAACCTCGTTCTGTCGCCGGGAACCGAGCGCTTCAGTTCACTCGTCAAAGGTGTATCGAACGGCTTTTTGGTGCTGGAGCTGCTCGGCACTCATACCATTGATCCCGTGAGCGGAGATTTCTCCCTTGGGGCTAAGGGTACGCGCATATCCGGCGGCGAGCTCGGCGAACCGGTGTCCGGCGTCACAATATCTGGCAATTTGGTTGATTTTATAAAGAAAATTACGGCGGTGGGCGGCGATCAGGAGGTCTTTGGTTCCACTGCGGCGTCGACATTGGTAGTCGAGGACATAACCGTTGCGGGGAATTAGAGAGTGAAAAAAAACCTTATACTCATACCACTTCTTGCGGTAATCATATGCGGCGTTCTGTCAGGAATGGCATACGCGGATATGTACCTCATGGAGGGCGAGATAAGGAAGGGTAAAATCTCTTTCATGGAAAGGGATGGAGTTAAGTTTGCCGCGCTCGATCAGATGCTGACGAGTTTGGGGATAGCGGTAACTCCGGCCACCGGCGGATTAATGGCTGTGTACTCAGGCAAAAAAATAGAGTTCTGGAGCGGATCCAATATAGTGAGGGCTAACGCGCAGGTATACCCCCTTTCGAACGCCGTATTCTCGAAAAACGGACATTGGTGGGGAGAGCCCGACGGCTCACTGCGGATTATAGGCGAGTATCTCGCGTCCGTGAAGCGCCCATCGAATTTGAGATGGGCATCCGTTGGCGATTATCCGGCGGCTCCAAATCCTCCGGCGATCAAAACAACTGCTCAGGCCTCGGCACCCGTCATGACGTCAAAGGGCGCGCGCATATTAAAGATCAGGTGGGGAGAACAGAAGAACGCGTACAGGGCTGTTGTGGAAATATCGGCCCAGACCGGGGTCAGGCTTGAGGAGAGGCTTATAGACGGGCAGGGCAGGTTAGAGGTCGCGTTTGACGGAGCGGTTGTCTCCCAATTCGAGGCGAGCAGCCCGTGGAAACCGCTTGCTGCCGAAGCGCGTCCTTCCGATGGCGGCGCGGTATTGTCGTTTACGCACGCCGCTTCACGAGTGGATGTCTTTTGGTTGGACAAGCCTTGGCGCTACGTGATTGATTTTTATTTCGGAGGCGGCAAAAATGCTCAGAGCACGCCGCCCAAGAATTTGAACGGCGGCAAAACCGCCGACAAAGCGCCCGCTGTAATAAACACCGCGCCTCAGCCAACTACGCCGGTGCGTTCCGCAAAAAAAAAATATTTGGTCGTGGTTGACGCGGGACATGGGGGGCATGACCCGGGCGCTGTAGGGAACGGACTCAAAGAAAAGGACATAAACCTGAGAGCGGCGATAGAGCTGACTGAAAGCGTGAGGCGGCTTGGCATGGAGGCAAAATTGACGAGGGCGGACGACAGGTATCTGAAGCTGGGCGAGAGAACCGCGATAGCCAACGACGCGAAGGCCGATGTATTCATAAGTATGCACTGCAACGCGCTGCCAAAAGGATTACACGCGTCCGGCGCCGAGCTCTACCTGATGGATCAGCCGACCGACCGCGCTGCGTTCAACCTCGCTGTCTTGGAAAATAAGGAGATTGATGACGGGGCGGACAGTTCGAACGGCAATGACGCGCAGAACGCGGCTGCCGACAAGAGGACGCAGCTGCTTATGAAAATATTGATAGATATGCAGCAGAACGACAAACTAAGTCAGAGCACATCTCTCGCGGAGTTTATATATAATCGCGAAAACGCGGTAGGGCTTTCTTTCAAAAAGGTGAGGCAGGCTCCTCTTTTTGTATTGCGCGGCGCTGAGATGCCCTCCCTTCTTGTCGAGATGGCTTATATAAGCGAGGCTAAGGACGCAAAACTGCTTGCGTCTCAGGCGTACCGCAAGAGAATGGCGGACGCGATAGCGGCGGGTATACTGGATTATCTTAACTCGAATTACAGCGAAGGAGGCGGAAATAAATGAAGACTTCGGCGAGGCGCAAGGTCAGTATCGATGACGACCTCTCTCCGCGCGAAAAACGCGAGCTCAGGGCGCGAGGCGAGTACGTCGAGGAGGAGGAAGAGAGCAGGAAAGCGCCTCTGTTCCTCAGGATGGTGGCGATGGGGGCGATGCTGGTCATAGTGTTTGCCTGCGGATATGGCATCATGTCGCTCGTATTCAAGTGGATGGACAGCAGGAACATAGAGAGTCCTGCCAATTTGGCAAGCACAGGCCAGGAGGCCGAGAATTTACTCGCGGCGGCTAAGTCGGCTGATACAGAGGCGGCTAATCCCGGTACCGAGACGATAACGCTTTCGATACCGGACGGCGGGACGTTCGCCACGAGAGACATCCGCTGCAATTCCGGTATCAGGGAGGATATAATGCAGCAGGCCGTTTCGGCCTACATGGACGCGCTGAAGGAGAGCAAGCAGCTCGATCCCGTAGCTCAGACAAAGAACATATTCCAGAGCGGCGACTGGCTCTACCTCAATGTGAACCAGAGCTTCTTCGACTCGATAAAGACGCTGGAGGCTGAAAAAGCTACGTTTATCATAACCGGCCTCGTTAGGACGATGGCGAGAAACTTCCCCCCCGTGAACAAGGTGAAATTCTACGTAGAGGGCAAGGAGATCAAGGACAAAAAACCGATAGACCTGACCATGCCGTGGAGCATCAAGGGAAGTTGATATTATGCTGTTTATCGTTATCCTGTGAGCGGGCTGCCGATAGTCCTCGCGAGCGGCAATAAGGGCAAATACGCGGAGTTCGCCGCGTTTTTCGGATCGCTCGGCGAATTGAGCTGTTTTTCCCTTCTGTGTCCGGACGAGCTGCGAATCGCGCCGCCCGACCCTGAGGAGACAGGGGAGAGTTACGAGGAAAACGCTCTGATAAAAGCAAGAGCGTGGACCAATACATTCGGCTTGCCGGCTTTTGCCGACGACAGCGGGCTTGAGGTGAGGGCTCTTAGCATGAAGCCCGGAATTCATTCTGCCCGTATAGCGGATGGAAGTGACGCGGACAGAGTATCTTGGCTGTTGGATAAGTTAAACGGCGTAACAGACAGGCGCGCGTGTTTTGTCGCGTCCATAGTGATCGCGTTCCCGCGCGGTGTGAATTTGGGTGAGCGGGACTATTTTGCGGCGCGCGGCAGGTGTCGGGGAGTTATAGCGGACGAGCCGAGAGGCTTTAACGGCTTCGGTTATGACCCGGTATTCATCCCTGACGGATATACTGAGACGTTCGCCGAACTCGGCGGCGATGTGAAATCGAAAATCTCACACAGGGCAATCGCCATGAACGGAGTGGCGAAGATGGCGGGTTGTGTGGTAAAATATTCAGGATATGGTATTTAATGTTGTAAGTCTAATGAGTAAAGATTTTAGAACAAGGCTCAGGGGTAATAACCCTTGTTGGGGTGCGGGGCGAGCAGCCACGTGGTTTAATTTTTGCTTTCCTGCTTACGTGAAAGGTGTGTAGAGTGACATATGCTTAGAATATTTCTGTCCTTGTTGTTCCTTGTTCTGTGCGTCGTATTGATGGGCGTCGTACTTATGCAGCACAGAAAGAGCGGAGGCTTCTCAGGCAGTTTCGGCGGGGCCAGTACGCAGATGGATATGTCCGGAGGTTCGTGGCAGCGTATGACGACAGCGACGAAGGTAACGGTCGCGCTCGCCGGCGTTTTCATGTTGCTGTCGCTTATTCTCGTGAAGATAGGCGCTTTGTCTTGACGATATACCTACGCTGAGTTATAATTCTACAGTTTGATTTGACGTTTATCCGTCGCTATATTGCGGCGTTTTTGAGGAGGAGGAAGTTTTTATGATAGGAACCCGCACGTTTGTCGCCAAGCGCGAGACCGCCGAGCATAAATGGTACGTCATCGACGCCGACGGCAAACATCTCGGTCGTTTGGCTGTGGAAATTGCCCGCGTTTTGGAGGGCAAACACAAGCCCACGTATACGCCTCATGTTGACACCGGTGATTTCGTTATAGTGGTGAACGCCGGCAAGGTAGCTCTCACCGGCAAGAAAGCGCTCCAGTCGAAGATATATCGTTACAGCGGCTACCCCGGAGGTCTCAAATCGCGGACATACGCCGAAGTGATTCAGAAGGATCCGAGAAAGCTTATAGAGCGCGTCGTATGGGGAATGCTCCCCAAGACGAAGTTAGGACGTTCTATGTACGGGAAACTCAAGGTATATGAGGGCGCGTCTCATCCGCACGCGGCGCAGATGCCTGAGACAGTCGAAACCTTTAAGTGGTAGGAGGGTACTCAATGCAGGATTCAGTTGATTATTGGGGAACAGGTCGCCGCAAGAACTCTGTAGCGCGCGTTTTACTGCGCTCCGGCAGCGGCAAGATAACGATAAATAACCGTGAGATAGATGATTATCTCCCTCGATTCTTCTGGAAGTCGCAGGCGATAGAACCGCTCCGCGCGGCAGGGGTTGAGGGTACCGTCGATGTAATAGTGAACGCTCACGGCGGCGGGCTCACCGGTCAGGCAGGTGCCATTCGTATGGGTTTGGCGAGGGCGATATTGGAACTGAAAGAAGATGCCCGCCCGGTACTGAAAAAAGCGGGTATGCTGCGCAGGGATTCGCGCATGGTCGAGCGCAAGAAGTTCGGTCAGAAGGGCGCGCGCGGCAAACGGCAGTTCTCGAAGCGTTAAATTATACTTCTGCAAATATACTTAAAGGAAGTGCTGATTAAACTGCCAAAACGGTATTTCACCGTTTGGAGACGCAGAGCCGGTTAAGGTTTGATCGTTATCCTTTAGGCTCCTCTCAATAAAAAATCAGCATTTATTCTCAGCGGCAGCGTTCAGCGCATCATTAGATGTGCGGCGCTGTTTTGTTTTTTATTCCGAAGCTGTTATTGCGCGGCGGACGTGAATGGAACCTGTTTGGGAGGTATGCTGTTGAGCAGGCGTAACGCCTATTGCCGATAACGGCTATTACTGATAATATATAGTATAATATATTGAATCAATCTTTGTTATCGTTACCCTTTTAGCTCCTGATAATAAATCAGTCTTTTTTAGCAAGCTGTACAATCATAAAGGAGGAATGGCGTAATGGCGGCACGCAGACCTGAGGACACTCGTACTGTCGCGCTCGTATCTCACGGCGGAGCGGGCAAGACGTCTCTCGCGGAGGCGATGCTCTTTGACAGCGGTGTAATCTCAAGAATGGGCAAGGTAGACGACAAGAACACAGTCTCGGACTTCGATCCCGAGGAGCAGAAGCGCTCCATATCCATAAACAGCTCCCTCTGTACTTTCCCGTACAACGGCAAAACGATATATCTCATGGATACGCCGGGCTTCTCCGATTTTTACTTCGAGCAGCGCGCGCCCATGAGGGTAGTGGACGCCGCGGTAATAGCCATAAATGCCACGGCAGGCGTCGAAGTGCAGACCCGCAAGGTCTGGGACTTCACCGAGGAGTTCGCCGTCTCAGCCATCTTTTACGTCAGCAAGGCCGATAAGGAGCACGCGGATTTTGACTCCGCAGTCAAGGACATCCAGGCTAACCTCACCAACAAGGCGCTGCCGCTCTTTCTCCCGATAGGCAAGGAAGCATCCTTCAAAGGCGTACTCAACGTCCTCTCCGGCAAGTCGTACACGTACAAGGGCGACGGCTCGAAGGACTTCAAGGAGGGAGGCATACCGGACGACTTGGCGGACGCCGCGTCTCACGCCCGCGAGCAGTTGGTGGAGCGAATCGTCGAGGCCGACGATGATCTCATGGCGCGCTACTTGGACGGCGATACGCTGTCCGATGACGAATTGCAGACGGCGATGCGCAAGGCCGTCGTCGCGCGCATCGTATACCCGATAATTCCCGGCGCGAGTACGCTGAATATCGGCGTGGTTCAGCTCATCGAGGCGATATGCGCCTACTTCCCCTCACCGCTCGATATGCCGCCGCGCGTCGCCCTGAAGGGCGAAACGGAGGAGGAAATCGAGATAGCCCCCGACATAAACGCTCCCTTCATGTCGCTCTGCTTCAAGGTCATGGTTGACCCCTACGTCGGACGCCTCTCCTACATAAGGGCGTTCTCCGGCAAGCTCTCCACCGATCAGCCTATATACAACGTATCGAAGGGCGTCGAGGAGCGCGTCGGCGCGTTCCGCGTCATGCGCGGCAAGGAGGGCACAGAGACAAAGGAAATAATACTCGGCGACATAGCGGCGATCCCCAAGCTCGACAGCACCGTGGTCGGCAACACGCTCTCCGTAAAGGGCCAGAATAACCGTTTCCCCGACATCAAGCTGCCGAAACCCGTCTACAGCCTCGCGGTCTTCCCGAAAAGCCGCGCCGACGAGGACAAGCTCGGCAACGCGATCCGCAAGATATTGGAGGAGGACAGGACGCTCAAATTCGCCAAGTACGCCGACACGAACGACGCGATCCTCTCCGGCATGGGTGACATGCACCTCGACATCGCCCTCTCCCGCATAAAGGACCGCTACAAAGTCGACCTCGATACCCGCGTCCCGAAGGTGGCCTACCGTGAAACGATAAAAAAGACAGCGAAGGCGCAGGGTAAATATAAAAAGCAGACCGGCGGACGCGGGCAGTACGGCGACGTTCACTTCGAGCTCTCGCCGCGCGAGCGCGGAAGCGGCTTAACCTTCGAGGATCGCGTGGTCGGAGGCGTCGTGCCTAAGAACTTCATCCCCGCCGCCGAAAAGGGCCTCCGCGAAGCCGCCGTCAAAGGCGTCATCGCAGGCTACCCCGCCGTGGACTTCAACTGCGCGATATTCGACGGCTCATACCACGACGTCGACAGCTCCGAAATGGCGTTCAAGATAGCCGCGTCGATGGCTTTCAAGAAATCCTTCACTGCGGCCTCGCCAATACTCATCGAGCCGATAATGAACATCTTCATTACCGTGCCGGAGGAGTGCGTCGGCGACGTAATGGGCGACCTCAACGGCAGACGCGGCAGAATCCTCGGCATAGACCCCGCCGGCAAACTCCAGATAGTCAGAGCTCAATGCCCGCAGGCCGAACTCTTCCGCTACGCAATCACACTGCGCTCTCTCACGTCAGGCAGAGGCTCCTTCTCAATGGAATCCTCCCACTACGAAGAAGTCCCGCCCGATATAGCCAAAAAAGTAATCGACGCCGCCGAAAAAGTAGCGGACGAAGAGGAATAAAAGAAAAGGGCAAGACCGCGGGGCTCTGCCCCGCGCCCCGCAAGGGGGTGCGTGCCCCCCTTGACCCCTTTTGCAAAAGCCAAAACATAGCCCGATATATTCGCGCAAAGCGCGAATATATCGGGCTATAATTTTTTGACTTTTAGCTGAGGGTCGAGGGAGGCATCCCTCGCGGGGGGTGTGGGGGCGAGGAGCCCCCGCGGTCTTAATCTTTTCTTTTCGCGGCTATGCAGGCGTTTACGGCGTGCCGGATTAATATTGTGTTTGTGATTGTGCCTATGCCGCCCGGGACGGGGGTTATCGTTCCGGCGATTTGGGATACGGATTCATAGTCGGCGTCGCCGCAGATCCCGCCGTTGCCGTCGTCGTTGATGCCTACGTCGATGACGGCCGCGCCGGTTTTTATGTAGGGGGCTGTAACTTTGCGGGCGCGTCCCATCGCGCATATCAGTATGTCGGCTTTGGAGGATATGGCTTCGATGCCGCGCGTCTTGGAGTGGCAGACCGTCACCGTGCAATTTTCGTCCAACAGGAGCAGGGCGAGGGCGCGTCCGACTACCATCGAGCGGCCGAGCACGACGACGTTAGCTCCTTCGAGCGGAATTTTGCGGAAGCGCAGCAGTTCTATGACCGCTTCGGCGGTGCAGGGGAGGAAGCCGGGCAGCGAGCGGTCGTAGACGGAGGCCGACGATGGCGCGCCTATGCAGTCGATGTCCTTTTCGGGGGGGATCGCTTGCTTTAAGGCGCCGCCTTTTATGTGGGGCGGCATGGGGCGAAAGGGCAGTATGCCGTGTACGCTGTCGTCACGGGCGAGATCTGATATGGCGCTTAGGAGCTCGTCCTGTGAGGCGGTCTCCGGGAGAGAGAGGTTCTTTGCGCGGAGGCCGAGGGATTCAGCGCGCTTTATGATGTTCCGTTCGTAAGCTATGTCGTCGGAGCGCGAGCCGAGGCGCACGGTGGCAAGCCCCGGTGTTATTGGTACAGGGAGCGAGGCGAGGCGGGCTATGGAGCTTCTTATCTCGTCCGCTATCGCGTCGGCAACCGGCTTGCCTTTGAGCAGCTCCGCGCTCACCGGGGTAAGCCTTTCAGAAAGTTCCTCGCGCCTTCGCGAACTTCCGATGATGTTTTCATGTTCAGCGCTTCTCGGGCGAGCCGTTGGCAGCGGCCCAGCGACAGGCTGCGCACCGACGCTTTTACTGACGGTATTGCCGGAACGCTCACGCTCAACTCCTTTACGCCGAGGCCGATTAAAATCGGAATGGCTTCCGCGTCCCCTGCCATGCCGCCGCAGACGCCGACCCGGCAATCTTTGCCCTCCGCGCCCCTTAGCGTCATGTCTATGAGCGACAGGACAGCGGGGTTGAGTCCGTCGGAGATATGAGCGAGCTTTGGGTTGCCCCTGTCAGAGGCCATAGTGTATTGTGTGAGGTCATTTGTGCCGATTGAGAGGAAATCGGCTTCCTCGGCGAAGCGATCGGCGAGCAGCGCGGCTGACGGCACCTCTATCATTACGCCTGCCTTAACTCCGCTCACGCCCATAGCGGACGCCCTGCCGAGGAGAATTTCCTTAGCCTCATGAAATTCGTCTACCGTGCTGACCATTGGGAACATCACGTGCAAATCGCAGAATTCAGCGGCTTTGAGTATCGCGCCGAGCTGCGCTTCGAATATATCCCTGTTCAATAGCGACAACCGCAAGCCTCTGACGCCGAGGAAGGGATTTTCCTCAGGGTCGCTCTTTATATAAGGGAGGTGTTTATCGCCGCCGACGTCGAGGGTGCGAACGACGAAGGGGCGCCCTTTGCCTATTGCCTTCGCCATATTGATATAGGCGCCGGACTGCTCCGCCTCGGTCGGCGCGGAGTTCCTGTCCATGAACAGAAATTCTGAGCGCAGCAGCCCGACCCCATCGCAGCCGAGGGACGCGGCGCGTTCGGCGTCCTCCGTGCCGCCGATATTCGCAGCCACATATATTAAACGCGAGTCCGTCGTGTGAGCAGGCTTCAGGGTGTTCGCCATGTCGCTCGCCCTCTTCGCCTCGGAGGCGGCGCGCTCTTGTTTGAGCTTCTCCGTTTCCGCCTCGTTCGGGTTGAGGCGCAGTTCGCCATTGCCGCCGTCGAGTATGGCGCGAGATCCGTCCTCTATTTCCATGAGGGACGCGTCGGCTCCGACAATTGCGGGTATGCCGAACGATCTCGCGAGTATCGCGATATGGCTTGCCGCGCCGCCCTTGACCGTACAAAAACCGATCACGCTTTCGCCGAACGACGACGTGTCTGACGGCGTGAGCTCCTCCGCGATAAGTATCGTGTCAGGCTCATATTCAGCGCTGACGGAAGGGCTTCCCGTCATAACGGACAGCACTCTTCTGCCGACATCCTCTATATCGGAGGCGCGCTGTGCGAACAGCTCTTCTTTCAGCGCGGAGAGTTTCGCGGCCTGAGCCTTGTAAGCGGTTCTCCACGCGAACGGTGCGCTTTTGTGCCGAGATATGAGGGCGTCCGCCTCCGCGAGCATATCCGGGTCGTCCAAAAGCTCCGTATGCGCTCCGAATATCTCGGCGCTCTTCGCTCCTGCACGGGACTTTGCGGCGTCTTGGACTGTTTTTATGGCTTCTTTTGCTGCGGAGATGGCCTCGTTCAGCTTGCGCCGTTCGTCGCCGGGAGAATCCGCCTCCTCGTGTATCTCGGTGTCGCGATGCGCGAGTTTTCGCGCGACACCCGTAACTATGCCCGGAGACGCGGATATGCCGAGGAAGACGCCATTTTGAGGAGGAGTGGGTTTAGTAGGGGCGCGTTTAGATTGAGCAGACGCCGGCTGAACGGCTGACGAATGAAGGGACGCCGATGAAGCGTTTGGCGGCGTGTTTCCCGGCGATGATGAGAGCATCGGCGACAGCGCGGCGATAGCTTCCTTTGCGTCGCTCCCGCGCGCGGCGACGGCAAGTTTCTCTCCCCGGCTGAGAGCCATGCTCATGACTGAGACGAGGCTCTTAGCGTTCACGCTGACGCTGCCCTTGATCAATTTAATGTCGGATGAAAATTTCTTTGCGGATTTCACGAGAACTGTGGCCGGACGGGCGTGAAAACCCTCAGGCGAGAGTATCGTTATCTCTCCTGAAGTCTCCCACCCTTCATCGAGCAACTTACTTTTATCGTCTGACAAGAGAAACGCCCCCTCATAATATAGTAACCGTAGTTATTATATTACAGGAGGGCGCTGCGTCAAATTTTATGTTTATTTATTTTCCGGCGCCGGAATCTCCGCCGTTATTTCCTCCTGAATTGCCCCCACCACCGCCTGAATTGCCTCCCGCGTTTCCGCCATCGCCGCCGTTTCCGGAATTGCCGCTGCTGCCCGAATTTCCTCCATTGCTTCCTGAGTTCCCGCCATTGCCTCCGGAATTACCGCCGTCGGAGTTTCCTCCGTTACCGCCGCTTCCTGAATTGCCTCCGCCGGAACCGGAGTTTCCTCCGTCACCGCCGGAACTGCCGCCGGAATTTCCGGCAGCCCCCCCGGCTGTTCCTGAACCGCTTCCTGAACCTGAAGCGCCGCCTGCCGAAGAAGCGGAACCGCTCGACGAACCGCCATTGTTGCTTGCCGCTGATGCCGATGAGCGTCCGTTTTTATTTGAGGAGCCGCCGTTACCGCCGCCCTTGCTGTTTGCCATTCTCTCCTTGTACACGCGCTGCGCCAGCAGCGCCTCCTGTTTTGCGCGCTCGGCTTTTACAGACGCGAGCATCGCGGATCTCATGTTCTGGACAGGTTCCTTTGCGGCTGCCATCTTACTGACTATATTGAACAGCCCCGCCGTCGCTTGAGGAGATATGTCAAAGCGCGCGAACTCAACAGTTTCGTTTACCGCAGACAGAGATGATTCAAAGGGGTATCCGTTCAGCGCAAGAGCGGAGATTGCGCGCTCCGCCGCGTAAGGTGATATGCCGGCCCTCGCGGTATGCATTATCGCGCTCGCGGTCTCGTCTAAGTTACGCGAGCCGTAAACTTTGTACACTACTCCCAAGGCCCTGCCGAGGACATCGCCGGTTTGCTCCGCGCGTGCCAGCAGCCCTTCCTCGTCCAAAGCGTCGATGTTCTTGATTATGATGACTGTGCCTATGAAGGTATAACGTTTAGCTATACCCGAGGCGCTTTTCGCGTCCAAACCCTCACTCGCGAGCGCGCGTCTCATGCTTTGCTCAATGACTGCCTCTACGCCGTTAGGTACCGCCGCCTCCGCAACCGAGGCGGATGCCGCAAGTAACGCTAACATCAACAATAACGCCGCTGCTCCAAATCTGAAAATTCTCATCTCTGTAACGAAGCCTCCGAATATCTCTCCCCAATGCGTCCCCACTGGTCAGCTACCTCGTTCGGGGAACGCCCCGCGCATATATCGAGATACGCCATGTGAATGGTAAGGAGTTCCAAATCGGTGCGCAGTTCACCCATTGCCTCGACGAGTCCGCGCACTTTGAACCAGTCAGTCTTTTCCTTACGGAGCTCCGCGCCTACGGCGGCCTTGTATTGGTCGATATTAGCAAGGAATGACAGCTCCGACGTGAGTTCTCCCTTTACGGCTTCTCCGCGCTCTGAGACCCACATAGAGGGTGTCAGGACGAAGTCCGAGGACACTCTGTTTCCGGCTGCAGTGTTTGCCGCCCGATAATCGCCTGTGAGATAACCGGCTATGAAAATTACAATACACGCCGCCAACGCGGCGTATTTACCGCACGCTCTGACGAATCGCCGCGTCTTTCTGACGCGCCCCCAATGGCTGACGTCGGGGGGAGGGGGGCAGCAAGAAGCTGCTATGTGCGCTTTCATTAAGCGGTTTATCTCCATGTAATCGGAGAAAGCCCTGCGGCAGCTCGGGCAGCCGGCGAGGTGTTTTTTAAGAGCGCTTAGCTCCTCCGGAGAGCAGACACCGTCGCAAGCGCGGCTTATCATAGGCTCGCACTCGAAACATGTAAGGTTTATCCCTTTGCAGTCCGACTTTTCATCATTCATACGTGTCATCTCTTTCAAGCTTCATCTTCAATGAGCGCCTGCCCCTCAACACAAGCTGAGCAAAAGCGTCGTCCGATATCCCAAGCATCCGGCCGCCCTCAGCGTATGAAACGCCGCTTGCCACCAATATGAGCGCTTCTTTCTGCCGCGCCGGCAGTTCGTTGAGCAGCCTCTCTATATCTATGCCGTTTATTACTGAATCCTCCGGTGAGTATTGAAGGCTCATAGGGCAGCCCATAATTTCGTCGTCCAAAATCTCGTCCAACGAGTCGGGCGGTCTGTTCTTCCTGAAACGGCCTCTCACGGCATTGCCCGCAATCCTGAATAGAAACGCCCCAAACTTTCCCTCGCCCCTGTAGGTTGGCGCGGATTTATACAATTGGATAAACGTTTCCTGCGCGATGTCCTGTGCCTCGTAGAAATCCCCTATCGTACGGAAAGCATAAGCCATTACACGCCTGCTCCACATCCCGTATAACTCGTTAAAGGAAGCTTCATCGCCCTCCGCTATCCGAATCATCAAATCGTCTTCACTCACTTAGCGCGCCCCCTCTTCGTAACGAGGTGTATATATAACATAATGCCGCAGCCGGTAAAATACTTACACGTAATCGTTATACCTCAGAAAAACCAGCGTCCGCCGAGGACACTATGAATACTATATCACATTCGCAATGAACGGGGAGTATCGCGGCGGGGGTCGCGTCTTGCGGTTTATAATGCCGGGGTATTCATTATCAGATATTCGCGCAGCTTTTGCAGCGCCTTGTTGATATCGAGCGGTTTGGCTATGTGGTCATTCATGCCGACCTCAAGGCACTTTTCAATGTCTTCTCTGAAAACGTTTGCCGTCATGGCTACAATGGGAATGGTCCCGGCGTTCGGCGCGCCCGATTCCCGAATGCGGCGCGTTGCCTCGTACCCATCCATCTCCGGCATCTGAACATCCATAAAAATAATGTCGTAGTTATCTGCGGCGGCGCTGTACATTTCAACAGCCGCGGCGCCGTTTTCCGCGCAATCGACCTCAATCCCGGTCGGTTCCAGCAGTGTAATAAGGATTTCGCGATTGATCTCGATGTCCTCGGCAAACAGCATACGATATCCTTTCAGGCTGCCGATCTCCGGCTCCTCAGGTTCGGACCGCTCAGGCAAGTCGTCGGCCAAGGCTGATTCCACGCCTATTTTCATTTGGATCGTGAAAATAAAAACGCTCCCCTTGCCGGGCTCTGACTCCACCCATATATCGCCGCTCATCAGTTCCACGATGCTTTTGGAGATGGCAAGCCCCAAACCCGTGCCTCCGAATTTCCTTGAGGTACTGCTCTCCGCCTGTGAGAAAGAGCGGAACAGACGAGTCCGCTGCTCCTCGGTGAGTCCGATTCCCGTGTCCGTCACTTCTATTTGTATAGTTGCCAAACCGTACACTTCCCGCAAGAGGCGCGCGTTTACGCTTATGTATCCGCCATCCGGCGTAAATTTGACTGCGTTGGAGAGCAAATTGGTGATTACCTGCGCCAAGCGCTGATCATCGCCGATTAATACTCGGGGGATGTTCTCGTCAATGTGAACTGTGAAGCGCTGATTCTTTTCTTTTATTTTGAACATGCTTATATCTTCCACGCCCCGGAGCATTTTTTCAAAATCAAAGGCTATCTCGGAGAGCTCCAGCTTCCGCGCCTCTATCTTTGACATATCCAAAATGTCATTGATCAAGCCAAGCAAGTGCTTGGAAGCGTTGTCGATCTTATCTAAGCAATAGTTCTTGCCCTCGGCGTCCGTCTTGTCCTTCGCTATTTGGGTCATCCCGATGACGGCGTTCAGCGGCGTGCGTATTTCGTGGCTCATATTGGAGAGGAAGTCGCTTTTCGCGCGAGCCCCCTGCTTTGCCTCCTCTACCCGTTCTTGCAGCGTGTTCAGCGTCAAGCTCAGGGATTCGGCAAGTTTCCTGCTCTCTCCCTGCCCGGTCACGCTTAACTTATCATTCAGTTTTTTCCGCACTTCCTCCGAGCGTTCGTATTCGCCGCCCGAAATGATGGCGGAAGCGTCAATCAATTCCTCAATGGGGCGAACGATGCTTTTCGCGAGAAAAAGGGATGCCACAAGCGCTATCAGCAATACAACAACGGAGGCCGGCAGGATCATTCGCATCATCTTATAGGATCCGCGGAGAATTTCGGTCTCGTCAAAAATTACGGCAAGCCTCCAGCCGGTATCCTTCATAGTGCGTAACACAACGTACTCGTTGACTCCGCGCGCTCCGGTGCCGCTGAGCGCATCCTCCGAGGCGGCGGCCATTTCCTTGCGCCAATCCGGATATTCCTCCGGATCCATGGACGCGTATTCAGGATGATGACCGTCCGTTATTATTCGCCCGTTCGCGTCAAAGATTACAAGATAGCCCGTTTGCAGAATGCTTCTGCTGTCCAGATCCTGGGTGAGGCCCTCCAGGCTGTAATCCACTCCAAGCATACCGAGCGGCCTGCCTTGAAGATCATGGGTTTTTACCATGATGCTGCACACAACGCCGCCGCCCGTGGTAAGGTAAGGGGATGTGACCGTTACTTCACGGCTGTTCGCCATTACCTCTTTGTACCAGGAACGAAGCCGCGGATCATATCCGGCCATTTTGATATGTCCTTCCGGAGCTTGGGCGTACTGACCATCTTCGTTTGCCATGAAGACCAGACCGTAATTTCTGTTGGAGTTATGTATGCGGATAAATTCATCGTAAATCAGCCGTTCGTATGGAGGGTGCTTTGCGTACCACAGGGTCGTGGTTTCAGTGGTATCTAAATAACTGGTCAGCTTCCCGCGCGAGTTCCTGACAAGTTTCATATCGGCCAGGTATTTCACGCTCATGGTACCGGGCTCGATAAACGTCTTTATATGTTCTTCGACTCGCTCCAGCTGGCTGACTGCGAGAGCGTAAAAATTTTCCCGTGACGATTGCCTTGTCAAGATGAAGACAATAAAAGAAATACTGCCGCACGCCAAAATAAGGCATAGTGAAAACGCCAGTATAAGGCGCGCACGGATAGACACATCAACCACCCTTTTCGTATAAAACTTACAGTCATTATATCATAATAAAAACAAACCTAAAGAAACCAAAGGCAAGCGGAGCCACAGCACAATCAAGTTATCGAAAGGAGCGGCTTAATAAAATAACGGGCGAGGGATAGAAGGCCCCCGCCCGTTATAATAAATCGGCTTTCCCTTAAAAAATTACACTGTCCTGCCGGCTTAACCGAGCGAACGGCTTGCCACTATGTCCGTCCCCGTGCCGCAGACGTCATTTATCAGCACCTGCCCCATCTTTACGGGAGCAACGGCATGAAGTTTTGCGACCTCCCTCGTAACGTCAAACATTTTCGCGAGCGGCAGGGGCGTCCGGCTCCTAACCGGGCATACCGGCAAGGACGCGCCGTCCACACGCACGGTGGACGTGAACGTCCTGAGCGGATTGGCTGCCTCGTTCTCGGCGTACTTGAGTCCGAGCTTGCAGGTATTACCCTCGGCTTTGATTACCTTCGTCCCCTGAACGGAGACGGTAAGCGCGCAGCCCACCGGACACGAGACGCAGAGAAATTTTTTGGTCTCTGTGTTTATTGCGTCAGCCATATCAAGACACCTCCAATCCGATTTTTATGCTCTTTATGTCCGCGGGAAGTCTTTGCAGCTTTTCGGCGCTGAGGGTTATCTCGTTCATCTCGCCCGGCCTGGCGTAACGAAGGGTCTTCGAGAACAGCCCATGTTCGGCGTAGAGTTCGCACTTGCCCTCGACAGGCTCGCCCACGCGCAGATATAAAGTAACGTCCTGTCCTCCCGTTAGTTTTTGGGGGGAGATTATCCTTATGCGGGAATCTGTCTCTATCCTGAATTCGCGCCCGCCGTCCGAAAGTTTGCCGAGCGCGTAGAGCGCCGCGCTCTTTCCGGCCTTAGCTCCCTCCTCGCTAACGAAATCTACGAGGTCATACACCACGACGACGTTTCCGGCGGCGAATACGCACTCGGCGCTCGTCTGGAGGAACTCGTTCACCTCGGGACCGTTCGTCATTGCGTCGAGTTTCACTCCGGCCATCTTCGACAGCTCGTTTTCCGGTATCAGGCCGACAGCCAGAAGCAGTGTGTCGCAGCCGATAAATTTCCTGCTTCCCTCGATAGGCCGCCTGTTTTCGTCCATCTCGACCACGGAGACGCCCTCAAGCCTCTCGCGGCCATGAAGTTCGCATACGCTGTGGCGCAGATAGTAAGGTATGCCGAAATCGTCCAAGCACTGCGCTATATTGCGCCTCAGCCCTGAAACCCACGGCATTATCTCGAATACGGCCACGACCTCCGCGCCCTCTAACATCATGCGGCGCGCCATGATGAGACCAATATCGCCCGTGCCCATGATGACGGCCTTCGTGCCCGGCATAAAGCCCTCCATGTTGACGAAGCGCTGCGCGGTTCCGGCGGTGTACACGCCCGCCGGACGATCGCCGGCTATGCCGAGCGCCCCTGCCGGACGCTCGCGGCAGCCCATCGCCAGGACAAGCGCTTTTGCCTTCACGCGCTCTACGCCCCTGTCGGGGTTCATCGTCCAGAAACTCGCCGTTTTCCCGCCGTTTTCAGCGAGGGGCTCGTCCATCTGAAAGACCATCGTGTTCAGCGAGAACTCCACTCCCGCCTCATGGGCGCGCTTTATGAAGCGCTCCATGTACTCCGGCCCTGTGAGCTCCTCGCCGAACGTGTGCAAGCCAAAGCCGGGGTGGATGCACTGCCGGAGTATTCCGCCCGCCTCCCGGTCGCGCTCGAAGACCGCGACATTCTCCGCGCCGTTCTCTCTCGCCGCTATGGCCGCCGCGACGCCGGCCGGCCCTCCGCCGATAACCGCTACGTCGATTTCTCTCGTATTATGGTTCATGACAGTTCCTCCGGTAAAAGGGGCGATTTTGTCATACCGGTCAGGAGTTTGGAATTGCCGCCCTGACGGGTTATTTCGAGCGGCGAGAGCCCTAACTCGCGCGCCAGTATCTCCACTACCATCGGCGAGCAGAAGCCGCCCTGACAGCGCCCCATGCCGGGGCGCACCCACATCTTCACGCCCATGACGGTGCGCGCTCCTCTGCGCACCGCCTCCACGACTTGTGCCTCGGTGACGCTCTCGCAGCGGCAGACTATCTGCCCCCACTTCGGATCCTTGCGGGCGAGCTCCGCTCTCTCCTCGTTGGAGAGCTCGGAGAAACGGGGTATATGTTTTCGTTCGGGATTGAATGTCGGATTTTTTTCCAATTTGACGATGCCGCCGAAGGAGTCCTTTATTATTTCGGCTACGTACTCCGCTATGGCCGGAGCGCTGGTGAAGCCCGGCGACTTTATCCCGGCGACGTTCACAAAGCCGCGCGGTTTATCGGCGGCCTTTATGCAGAAATCACCAATATCAATGTTCGCCCTCACTCCCGCAAAAGTCGTTATGGACATATTGCGAGGTATGCGCGGCACGAGCCTTTTCGCCCCCTCAAAGGCCTCATCGAGACCTGGGATTGTCGTGCCTGTGTCCTCTCTGTCGGTCTGCCGGACAGACGTCGGCCCTATCAGGAGGTTGTCGTCTGCCGTGCGGGCAACGGTAATGCCCTTGCCGAGCGCGGAGGGACATGAGAACAGGAAAGACGTAACGAGATTGCCGGCGCTTCTGTCGAATATGAAGTACTCTCCCCTTGTCGGGTATATTTTGAAGCTGTCGTCGCCGGCCATCCTTGATATTACGTCCGTATACGTACCCGCCGCGTTTATGACTATCGGCGCTCTGAAATTCCCCCTGTTGGTCGAGACGCCGCTGATGTTCGCCCCGGCGTCGTCAAACAGGAGCCCGGTAACCTCCGTCTCCGTAAAAAGTGACGCGCCATTCTGGCAAGCGTTGTCGATAAACGCCAGCGTCGCCTCGAAGTTGTTCACTATTGCTCCGGAAGAACACCAAAGGGCCGCTGTTATATCAGGAGCCGCGTTCGGCTCCTTTTCTCTGAGTTTATCGCCGGACACTATCTCCAAACCGATAACTCCGTTGGCCTTGCCCTGTTCATAGAGTTTCTCGATGTGTTTCTCCTCTTCGGCTCCCTTCGCGCATACGAACGAACCGCAGTCCCTGATCTTGAAGTCCAATTCCTCGCTCAGCGGACGGTACATCCTGTTGCCCTTGGCGCAGAGCTTCGCCTTCAGCAGCCCCGGTTCGTCGTCGAAACCTCCGTGCAGCATCGAGCTGTTTGCCCTGCTTGCCCCGGAAGGCAAATCCGACGACTTGTCGATTACCGCTATTTTCAGCGCGTAACGCGACAAATCGCGCGCTATGGCCGCGCCGACTATCCCGCAGCCTATAACTATTATGTCGTAATACCCGCATTCTCTGACGCGCGCCAATATACACTCACCTCATTATGTTTCCCGCCCGCTCACGTGAGCGGGCGGGAAAGAAGTCAATTAAAAATCTTGCGTCAGAGGCTAATCAACCCAGCCCCTTGACTTATCGACGGCCTTTTTCCAGCCCTTGTAGCCCTCTTCCCTCTTCGCGTCGGAGATGGAGTTCGTGAACTCAGCGTCCTTCGCCCAGTTCGCGCGGAGGTCGTCGATATTCTTCCAGAAGCCTACCGCGAGCCCGGCCGCGTATGCCGCGCCGAGGGCCGTTGTCTCGTTGACAACGGGGCGGACAACCTTAGCGCCGAGTATGTCGGCCTGCAAGCGCATGAGCAGGTTATTTTTCACAGCGCCGCCGTCGACTTTGAGCTCGGCGAGAGGTACGCCGGAATCCTTGTTCATAGCTTCCACTACATCGCGCGTCTGGTAGCAGATGCTCTCCAGCGTGGCGCGGATGATGTGCTCCTTGCGGATATAGCGGGTGAGGCCGACTATAATGCCGCGCGCGGTCATGTCCCAATACGGCGCGTACAGACCGGAGAAGGCGGGTACGAAGTAAATTCCGCCCGCGTCGTCTACTTTATTGGCAAAGTGCTCGCTGTCCGGGGATTCGTCGACTATCTTGAGGTTATCGCGCAGCCACTGAACCGCCGAACCCGTAACGGCTATAGACCCCTCGAGGGCGTAGGTGCACTTGCCCTCATCGAGGCTGTACCCGGCCGTCGTGAGAAGGCCGTTCTTCGAGGATACGGGAACCTCGCCGATGTTCATCAGCATAAAGCAGCCGGTGCCGTAGGTGTTCTTTGTGTCGCCTTTGTTGAAACAAGCCTGCCCGAAGAGAGCCGCCTGCTGGTCGCCGAGGTCGCCGGCCACGGGGATGGACGCTCCGAAGGGGCCGTTCGGTATCGTATTGCCGTAAACGGCGCTCGACGGCTTTATCGCCGGGAGTATGGCGATCGGAACGTTGAGGAATTTGGCCATCTCCTCGTCCCACTTGAGGGTCTTTATGTTCATCAGGAGCGTACGGGAAGCGTTGGAGACGTCAGTTACATGCACGCCGCCGTTCGCGCCGCCTGTCAGATTCCAGATAAGCCACGTGTCGATGTTTCCGAAGAGCAGTTCGCCCTTCGCCGCCCTCTCCCTCGAACCGGGCACGTTGTCGAGTATCCACTTGATCTTGGTTCCGGAGAAGTACGGGCTTATCAGAAGACCTGTGTGCTCCTTCACCTTGCCCTGCCCTGCGGCGTCCTGCTGCCATCCGGGGGTCTTCTGCCACTCGGCGCAGAAATCCTGCGTTCTCATGCACTGCCATACGATGGCGTTGTATATCGGCTTGCCTGTTGCCTTCTCCCAGATCACGGTCGTTTCGCGCTGATTGGTGATGCCTATGCTCGCTATGTCGTCCGTCGAGATATTCCCCTTCTTGAGAGCTCCCTTGACGACATCCTCTACGCGATGCCATATCTCAAGCGCGTCGTGCTCGACCCATCCGGGCTTCGGGAATATCTGGGCGTGCTCCATCTGATCGGAGACGACAGGGGTACCGTCCTTTTTGAACACCATACAGCGCGAACTCGTGGTGCCCTGGTCAATAGCTACGACATACTTCTTCTCAGCCATTTCAAACCCCTCCTTAATAATAAACATAATAAACTTTAGTTGGATAATTAGGTAAGCGCTGATTAATTAATTAGCCAAAATGGGATTTAGCCGTTTTGAGATGTAGAGCCGGTCAGGTTTTTTATCTTTACCCTTTAGGCTTCTAACAATAAATCAGCATTTACTTTATAGAACGAACTGTCCTTTCGCTAACTGTCCGTCACTCGTTTTTCCTAAGTTCCCTTGCCTCTTCGGCAGCCGCCGTTACCTCCGCGAGTCCCGAACCGGAACTTGCCTCGACGGCAGCCATCAGAGCGCCCTCAAGTATCGGCGCGTCGGCTATCGCCACCTTGGCGGCGTCGCCCTCGCCGAGCGTCTCTATAACTCCTCGCGACGACAGAACCGAACTCCCCAAATCCGGAATTATGAGTACGCCGTCGCACGAGGAGATCATACCGGAGAGCGCGTCAGCTATCTTACCCACCGACACGCCCAATCCGCCCTCACCGTTGCCGCCGACGGCAACGATCGTAACGCCGCCCTCATCGGCAGCGCCTGACATCTGCGCGGCAATCTCCGCGATGCCGCGAGCCGCCTGTTCGCTGTGAGATACCACCAATATGCCGACGCTCATTTTGTTTCAGCTTCCGGCTGCAGCATCGCGCAATGAGGTTATCAGGTAGCATGTGGACGTAGCCCCGGGATCCTGATGCCCAATCGAGCGCTCTCCGAGGTAGCTGCTGCGCCCTTTCCTGGCAAGCATCGGGATTGTGTCCGCCATACCCTGCTCCGCCGCCGATACCGCGGCGTTCAAAGCCGCCGCGTCGCCCGCGCCGAGGTTTGCTCTTATGGCTTCTATGGCGGGCCGGATTGAGTCAATCATCGTCTTGTCTCCGGCCTGGGATTTTCCGAGCGTCATTATGCCCTTCATCCCATCTTCCAAAGCATCGGCGAGCTCCTCCACAGAGACCTCCGTCTTCGTTCCCAGCTTCTGGCCTATCTTCATGAACAGGGTTCCGTACAGAGGGCCTGACGACCCTCCGACTACGCTCATTATAGTCATGGCCACGTCCTTGAACAGCGAGACAAAATCCGCGTATTCCTTGGGCGAGGTCTTTTCAATGACGCGTTTCATGCCACGGCTCATGTTGATACCGTGATCAGCGTCCCCTATCGCCGAATCAAGGTCGGTGAGATAGGTCTTTTGCTTCTCCACGACCGCATCGAACTTTGCAAGAGCGCTCCGCGCCATTTCGAGGGTGAAGGGCATGACGTAAACTACCTCCCCCAGCGCAGCGCCGGAGTGTGAACCGGGTAATCCCACAGAGCCTTCATCCGGCTGTCGAGTTTCAGAAGCGTTATCGAGCAGCCCTGCATGTCGAGACTCGTTATATAGTTGCCGACCAAGTTACGGGCTATCTTTATTCCTTTATTGCCGAGGAACTTGGCGAGGTCGTTGTAAACCACGAAGAGTTCTATCAGAGGCGTACCGCCCATGCCGTTTACGAACGCGAGTACCTCGTCGCCGGACTTGAACGGAAGGTCGCCGACTATCGCCGAGCCCATATACTCGACTATCTCGGCCGAGGTCTTATGCTTGACGCGCTCACGCCCGGGCTCGCCGTGAATACCTACGCCGAGCTCTATTTCGTCGTCAGGCAAGTCGAACGTCGGCTTGCCGACGGCAGGCACGGTGCAGCTCGTCAGCGCGATGCCCATACTGCGGATATTGGCGTTCACGCGCTCGGCTAACTCCTTGACTTCCGAGAGCGACGTTCCCGCCTGAGCTGCCGCGCCGATGAGCTTCTCTATTATCACCGTTCCGCCGACGCCGCGGCGGCCTGCCGTATAGAGAGAGTCCTTGACAGCTACGTCGTCGTTGACGACCACCTGCTCAACCTCAATGCCCTCGCCTTTGAGCATGTCGGCTGCCATCTGGAAGTTCATCACGTCGCCCGTGTAGTTCTTGACGAGGAAGAGAATCCCCTTCCCTCCGTCTATAGCCTTGCCCGCCTCGTACATCTGGTCGGCGGACGGGGAGGTGAATACCTCTCCGGCGCACGCCCCGTCAAGCAT
This sequence comes from Synergistales bacterium, assembly GCA_026002695.1. Lineage (GTDB taxonomy): Bacteria > Synergistota > Synergistia > Synergistales > Synergistaceae > BOCB01. The sequence goes on along the minus strand of BOCB01000007.1, from coordinate 10,996 downwards.
ACCGAAGCCCACGAATCCGCCGTGCATCGGCTCGTGTCCGCTGCCGCCTCCTGATATTACGGCCACCTTAGGCGCGGCTCCCTCGGCCCTCGCGACGACCCTGTGCTCTGAAATTATCTTTATCAGGTCAGGGTAAGCCGCGCCCATACCGGCCAAAGACTCTGCCACCGCGTCATCGACTTTATTAATTAGCTTTTTCAAGTATATTCGCCTCCCTCGCTTATCCTGCTAAAAGCGCAAACTCTACCAACCGGACGCCTTGAACGCCGCCACCGCGAGAAGTCCGCCGACTATCGGGCCCGCTGTCGCGACTATGAAACCCCACTGCCAATCGCTGCTGCCCTTGCCCGGTATCGGGAGAATGGCGTGCGCGATGCGCGGACCCATGTCTCGGGCCGGGTTCATGCCGTACCCGGTCGTGCCGCCCATGCCCGCGCCGAGCGCGTAGAGGAGACCGCCTATCATGAACGGAAGCAGATTGAGGTTGACTACATTCGCGTCAGATCCGGCCGGGCCAAGGCATTTCACTATCGCCTGAATACCCATTATGAGGAAGAAGGTGGCTATGACCTCGGTGAGGAAGTTTGCGCCGTAGTCGCGTCTCGCCGCTCCGGTGCTGAACACCGCGAGTTTGAGCCCCGGATCTTCCGTGCATGCCCAGTGATTGAGATAGAGCAAGTAGACCACGACGCCGCCCGCGACGCCGCCCGCAACCTCAGCCGCTATCGTGGCTATGACCTGCGCTATGCTGTCATAATGCCCGCCGACGAGGAACTTGAAGATGGTGACCGCCGGGTTCAGGTCGGCTTCGCCCGCGCCGTAAGCCCACGCCACATATATACCCATCATCAGGCCGAACGCCCAGCCCCAGTTTACGTGCACCCAGCCGGCGCCGTTTCCCTTCGTGTCCTTCAATACGAGGTTGGCAACCACAGAATCGCCGAACGCCACAAGTGTCATCGTGCCGAGAAACTCTCCGAGTAAATTAGGAAACATCGTTTACCCCTCCGTTTTTATTTAGATTAGATTTTGATTTAATGAGGCTATTTTGTATCGCGGCCGGATATTTGCGCGGAAGTCTCTCCCCCTTTCGAGCGATGCCGACCATCATGTTATGCAAATAGACATTCAGATGCCTGAAGTTAAAATCATATGAAATGAGTAAATATTATGTAAAACATAGCATTGGTGGGTTTGATTGGGAAAAAACAGGTAAAAGGCGATAACGTGAAAAATCAAAGTAAATACGAACACTCCGCCATCTCTTTATATCTCGAGCAACGCGAGACACAGAACGAGCCGACACCTTTTGAATACAGGACATAAACAAACAGGAAACGAAAGCCATAACCATCGCCTTCCCTCATACGTGATTAGAATCACGTTACGTCTCATGGCACGATATGCAAAACCGCTCTATCAATTTTCGTCCCTGATATTCCGTTACGTTACGTTGAATGTGAGGATATTATTGCACCATAAAATTGAAATGTCAACGATAATAACCGTCGCTGTCGCTCTCCTGCGAAATATAATAAACAGGGGCGGCCGCTTCCGGTCGCCCCTGTTTATTATTTACCGTTTGCCGGCGGGCAGAGCCTTCAGTTTCTTGGCCGGCTTCTTCCCGCGGCTCGCGCCCCCCGCGTCGTCGCCCAGGCTGAAGTATGACAGCTCGTTCTGCAACTGACCGGACAGGGTCGAGAGGCTCTCGGAGCCCTCGGCCACCTTCTCCGACGCGGCGGCCACCTCGCCGACGCTGGTGCGGATGTGCTCGCTGGCGCCCGCCGTGTCGTTTATCTTTGTGGACATGCCCTGCACGGCCTCCGCTATCTCCTCGCTCGACGCCGCCTGCTCCTGCGCCACGGCGGCCAAGTCCTGCGTCGCCGAGGATATGTCGCGCAGATACGTAATCATCTGGGATATGGCTGTCTCCGTCTCGGCCGACAGCTCCTTGGCCTTGTTGGAGTCGTCCGCGTTCGCCTGCGCGTAGTCGACTATATTGTCGAGATCGGATGTGATCGTCGACGCCAGTTCGGCGATGTTCTTGGCCGCGATGTTGCTGTCCTCGGCCAGCTTACGGACTTCCTCCGCGACGACGGCGAACCCGCGCCCGGCGTCTCCGGCCCGCGCCGCCTCTATGGCTGCGTTAAGAGCCAGCAAATTTGTCTGGTCAGCTATACTGCCTATCTGCGAGACGAAGCTCTGTATCTGACGCGCCCTGTTGCCAAGCTCAATTACGGCTGTCGACGCGGCGGTCGAACTCACAGCCACCCTGCCGATGCCCTCGACTACGCTCTTGACGGCATTCATCCCGTTGTCGCCCGCCGTCATGGCGCCGTCAACCTTGCGAGCTATGTCCGTGCCCTTCTCCGCCGTCGTCTGCGCGCCTGCCGCCACCTCCTCGACGGAGGCGTTGACCTCCTCGCTCGACGAGGCCAAGGCGCTGAGGTTGACGTTCATCTCGTCCACGTTGGCGCGGAACTCCTCGACCGACGCGTTCGTCTCCTCCGCCATCGCGGAGAAGTCCTGCGCCGCCTCGGAAATCTGGCCGCCCGCGTCCTTTACGGTGTTCATGACGCCCCTAAGCGTGGCGGCCATCTTGTCCAGCTCTTCGCCCATCTGCGCGATGGCGTCCTTACCTTCTATATCAAACGATACAGACAGGTCGCCCGCCGCGAACTGTACGATCTTGTCCTTCATGGCGCCCACGGGCACAGTTATCAGGCGGGTGATGATAACGCTCAGGAACAGCGTAACGAGTATCGCGATCGCAGCCACAGCCGCGCCGCTGTGCGCGGCTGTGGCTGATAAGCCGGCGGCTTTCTTCTGCTCCGCAAGGGTTTTGGAAATGAGATATTCCGACAGAGCCTTGACCGCGTCGTTGTAATGGGTGGCGACAGGATCCAGTTCGTTGAAGAAGAGAGCCAAGCCCTCCGTGTCGGCGATGCTCCGGGTGCCCAGTTCCAAGCACTTGTCCTGAAGCTTTCTGAAGTTAACGCCTATCTCTTGAATCGCAGCGAGCAATTCTTTTTCACGCGCATCCATATGCGTCTTCTGATACGCCTGAATTATAGACACTCCCTCGGCGCGCCTGCTGTCTAAGTCATCTGCGATAGGCTTTATTATGACAGGGTCGTCGAGCATGAGTATTTTGACAACATCCTTCTGCGTTCCCTGAATATGCGCGCGGAATATGCCAAATTCCGTGGCCGGGACTGAATATTCTTCATAAGCGTATGCGTAGGCATTCTCCACCTTATCGGAACTGAAAAAATTATAGCCAGAAATGATCACCAGCAAGATCAACGGAATTGCCGAAAGAATCCCCAACTTGACGCCGATACTTCTGTCCCTCAACAACGACATGTACATTCCTCCTAAGGTAATTTTATTGGGTTATTTGTTACTGTCCAACGAGGAGAAAACGACTATTAAGAATCCCTCCCAAAATAAAAGTATGAGACGAACAAATATTTTTTCAGGCAATCAGAGGAACTAACACTCGAAAATGAGCAGTTGAAGTGTGAGAAATAAGTCGTCTTTGAGAGGATACAAGGCAGGATAGATAGATAGATAGATAGATAGATAGATAAGCATGGCACGTTCCGGAAGTTTGTCAAGGATTTTTTTTGCAAATTCATCGCATTTTTGTACATCATCAGCTGCCGCATTCCGCTTCCCCCCCCCCTCCCGAAGTATTTAACATGATGGTATTTAATCTGTCAAGGTGTTTATCGTTATTTGAGTTTCCCCGAGAAATTGCATAATTTAATTTCATGGCAGCGAATAGAAACAGGGGCGACCGAACGCCGCCCCTGCGGGAAATCATGCGGAACGCATGGCGTTTTAGATTTATCTTCTCCTCGGCTGAGGCAGGGCTTTTATGCTTCTTGCCGCGGATAATTTTGCCTTTGCCGCCACTGCCCCTATCTTGAAGAAGGCCAGTATTTCGGACAGGTCGCCGGACAGCGTGGACAGCCTCTCCGCGTTCGCGGCCATTTTTTCGGCGGCGGAGGCTATATCGCCGACGCCGGAGCGGATGTTCTCACCGGCGCGCGCCGTGCTCTCCACACGCGTCGCGATGCTCTGTATGGCCTCGGCTATCTCCTCGCTCGACGCGGCCTGTTCCTCCGAGACTGCGGCGAGGTCCTGAGTCGCCGCCGAAATACTCTTCAGGTACTCTATCATCTTGCTTATCAGCTCTTCCGTTTCCTTCGAGAGGCTCTTGGCGTCCTCGGAACCCTTAGCGTTTGCGAGGGAGAGTGTTACGACGTTGTCGAGGTCGCCGGTGATCGTCTTGGCCAGTTCCTCGATGCTCTTCGCCGCGACGTTGCTGCTCTCCGCGAGTTTGCGGACTTCCTCCGCTACGACCGCGAAGCCGCGCCCGGCGTCGCCGGCGCGCGCCGCCTCGATTGCCGCGTTCAGCGCGAGCAGGTTTGTTTGGGCGGCTATGCCGCCTATCTGCGACACGAAGCCCTGTATCTGACGCGCCATCGTTCCGAGTTCCTGTACGCTCTTCGCGGATTCCGCCGCGTTCCTGGCGACGTCGTCGATTCCGCGTACCGCGCGCTGCACGGACTTCATGCCGTCGTTGCCGGCGCTCATTGCCTCGTCAACCTGACGCGCTATATCTGTTCCCTTCTCAGCGGTAGCCTGCGCTCCGGCCGCCACTTCCTCCACGGAGGCGTTGACCTCTTCGGCGGAGGAGGAGAGGGCGTTGAGGTTCGTCCCCATCTCCTCGACGTTCGCGCGGAATTCCTCCACGGAGGCGTTGCTCTCCTCGGCCATCGCCGAGAAATCCTGCGCCGTCTCGTTGATGCTGCCGCTCGCGTCCTTTACGGAGCCGATTATCTCTTTTAATTTATCCGTCATTTCCTGGAGAGCGACGCCCATCTGCGCGAGCTCGTCCTTGCCCATCGTCTCGAACTCTGTCATGAGGTCTCCGCCGGCGAAGAGCTTGATGCCCGACTGCACTCTGCTGATCGGCCCCGTTATCATGCGCGCTATTAAAATAGCGAGTATGAGACCAAGTAGCATGGACACTCCGGCTGAAACGAGCAGCCTTACGATCCCGTCATGCGTCTCCGCTTCGGCCGCTTCGTTAGTTTCCTCCGCGATCTTTACGAGCAGAGCAACGAGCTCATCGTTGAACTTAGTGAAAGCGTCGGAGGCCGCGGCGTTTTTGCCGCCGGCAGCCATGCTTGTTTCCACCGCGCGTAACTTCTCAGGGGCGGCGTTCGGGTCGAGCAATGTGGTTATACATTCATCCTGCGCATCTTGGAAGGCGGCTCGCAGCGGTTCGTACCTTTTCATCATATCGGCCTCCCGCCGGCTCAGGTTGGTCTCCTGATACTTACCGTAATCCTCCGTTATCTTATCTCTGCCCGCTATCATCAAGTCGGACAAATTCTTCCTTGCCGCCATATCAGCAGTAATGCTCATGCTCAAGAGCATCCGCCTGTTGTCGATTATACCTGCGTTCGCGTCGCTTACCCAGACGATCGGCATCGTGTAATTGTCGTACAGGCCCTCCAGCTTCGCCAACGTGTCGCTGCCGAGAGTGTAGCCTATCCCGACCATAACCATCATCAGCGCCAAAAGCATGACAACGAGCGAGAGTATCTTTGCCACAGTGCGCAAATTCCTGAACCATTGCATAACAAACCAAGCCCCCCAGCTAAATTTATGTAGAGTGTGACCAAAGATATGGGTATGTTGGAAAAGTAAAGAGTTTGAGAATTAGAGATATGGGTATGTATAGATTTTGGATATGAGATATGGATACACGCAGATTGGATAATGGAATTGTAAATAAAACACGATTCTGAAATTTAAAAAGGCTGATTTATTGTCAGGAGCCTAAGAGTAACTGCAAAAAACCTGACCGGCTCCGCGTCTCAAAACGACAAAATTCCATCTGACGATTTAATCAGCACATACTTAATTATAGCATGAAAGAGTACATTGAAGTATAGAAAATCAAGTGTATAATACAAGAGAATTGAGGAAATTCCTTTAATGCGATGGGGGAAAGGGGCGGAATTCAATGTCACGTATAAAGGTTATTTCCATTATCATAATAATTGCGGTAACGATCATTGTGTTCGGCGTTGGAACGGGGTTGATCTTTGTCCGCGGCAACCTTGAAAAAACCATTGAAAACGACATGTACGCCGTGGCGAATATCGCGGACAGGCTCATCAGCACAAAAATTGATTTGCTCAAGGCCGACGCCGCCACGGCGGCGTGGAATATTATCACGGCAGCTCCGGACGATGTCTCGGGAGTTTTGAAGGAACAGGTGAAAGCTTACCCGGATAAATTTATAGGGCTGACGGTGATTGACCGTCGTCACGGTATCGTTGAGTCGTATGGCTCAGCCGAAACGCCCGAAACGCTGAGAGACAGCGAATACATACCGAGAGCCTTTGCGGGGGAAGCGGTCATTTCCACAACCGGAAAGGACTTGAGCGGGAAAATCGTGTTCCATGTCTATGTGCCTATGGAGGAGCGCGTTCTGTCCGCGACTGTCCCCGGTCTGTTTTTCAGCGATATAATCTCGCAGTTCAATATATGGGAGACGGGCAACATCTTCATAGTGGACGCGGACGGATACGTCATTGCCAATGTCCGCGAAAACTGGGTGATGGAACGGTACAATTTTATAGAAAAATCAAAAACGGACAGCCGGTACGAAAAAATAGGCGCGGCTGTCAGTAACATGATTAAAGGAGAGTCCGGTGTCGAAAGATTTGCCTTGGACGGCGAGGAGAGGCTTTGCGTCTACACGCCGATTTCAGGATCGAGGGTCGGCTGGACGCTGGGCGTTGCGGTTCCGCTTATGGAAAGCCCGATCCAAAATGTGCGCTACGGGCTGCTGCTTGTCGGGGGGGTGTGTCTGCTGCTCAGCATTGTGGCCTCGCTTTTCGCTTCCGCTATTATCGAACGGCCGTATCAAAAAATAAGCGAGCTGGCGGAGACGCTTAAAACGCAGGATAAACTGCTGCGTACAATCAACGACGCGGCCGCGAAGCTGCAGGTGACGGAAACGGGCGACTTCAGGCTCGACATTTTGAACTGCATGGATATGATGGCGCGGTGCGCGGATATGGACAGGATGTGCGTTTGGCAAAACCATACGAAGGACGGCGAGCTGTACTGCTCACAGATATATGAGTGGTCGGGAGGAGCGGAGCCGCAGACAGGGAAGGATATTACGAAAGATATTTCGTACAGCGAAAATCTTCCCGGCTGGGAGGAAAAACTTTCCGGCGGAAAGAGTATAAGCGGCCTTGTCGGCGCCCTTTCAGATGCCGAGCGGGCGCAGTTGTCGCCGCAGGGTATTGTTTCCATTCTTGTCATTCCCATGTTTGTGCATGAATACTTTTGGGGGTTTGTCGCGTTCGATGACTGCCACAGAGAACGTGATTTTTCAAATAATGATGAAGAAAACCTGCTGCGCTCGGGCGGCTTCCTGATTGTAAACGCCATACTGCGCAACGAAATGACGTATGAGCTTGTTCGCGCGCGTGAGGAAGCGATTGCGAGCGCGGAGGCGAAATCCGATTTTCTTGCGAATATGAGCCATGAAATGCGCACGCCGCTCAACGCTATCATAGGTCTCTCGGAGCTGACGCTTGACTCCGGGAATTTGGACGGACTCACGCAGGAAAATTTGGAGAAGGTGTATAATTCGGGGGTAACGCTGCTCAGCCTCATCAATGATATTCTGGATATATCAAAGATTGAATCTAGGAAGTTTGAGCTTATCCCGGTTGAATACGATACGCCGAGCCTCATCAACGACACTGTCACGCTGAACATCGTGCGGATCGGTTCAAAGCCCGTCACTTTTGACTTGGATATAGATGAGTCCATGCCGAACAGGCTTATTGGGGACGAGCTTCGCATCAAGCAGATTTTCAACAATCTTTTAAGCAACGCTTTTAAGTACACAAAGGAGGGCAGCGTTGTCTGGAGCGTTTCTTTCGAGCAGGACGGCGATGACATGTGGATAGTTTCCAGTGTCAAGGACAGCGGTATCGGTATCCGCCCTGAGGATTTGAAAAAGATTTTCTCCGAGTATAATCAGGCGGATACAAAGAGCAACCGCAAAATTGAGGGTACGGGCTTGGGGCTTTCCATCTGCAAAAGCATAGTGGAGCTGATGGACGGCACTGTTACGGTGGAGAGCGAATATGGAAAGGGCAGCACATTTACGGCGCGCATCCGGCAGGGCAAAGCGGAACAGTGGGTTCCGATCGGCCCGGAAGTTGCCGCAAACCTCAAGGACTTCCGTTATTCCGAGAGTAAGCGCGACCGGAGCGCAAAGTTAGTGCGCGCGCATATCCCTTACGCCAGGGTGTTGGTCGTGGACGATGTGGCGACTAACTTAGATGTCGCCCTCGGAATGATGAAGCCCTATGGGATGCAAATAGACTGTGTGTCGAGCGGTTCCGCCGCCGTTGATCTGATCCGTGACGCCGCGGTTAAATACAACGCTGTCTTCATGGATCACATGATGCCCGGCATGGACGGGATTGAGGCCACTCGTATTATACGCGAGGAAATCGGTACGGATTACGCGAAAAACATACCTGTTATCGCCCTGACCGCGAACGCCATTGTCGGCAATGAGGACATGTTCCTGCAAAAGGGCTTTCAAGCGTTCCTCTCCAAGCCCATTGACATTATGCGCATGGATGTTGTCATCAATCGCTATGTGCGCGACAAGGATCTGGAGAAAAAATCAGCCGCGGAAGGCCTCACTGTTTCCCTGGAGGAGCCCGGTTCGGACAGCGGCAGGGACGGCGTGAATAGTTGGTTCTCCGACAAGTTAAGCGTTGAGGGCATTGATCTCAGACAGGGGCTCAAACGTTTCGGCGAGGATGAGGAAATTTATTTGGATGTCTTAAAGTCATATGCGCAGAATACTCCGACCTTGATCACCCAGCTGCGCGGCTATACGCGGGAAGACGTTTTTGGCTATGAGGTTGTCGTGCATGGAATAAAGAGCAGCAGCAGGGGCATCGGCGCGCTGTCGATTGGCGCGCGGGCAGAGTCTTTGGAGCTTGCGGCGAAAGCCGGTAATTTCGCGTTTATCGAGGAAAAAAACGACGGCTTTATCGAAACGGTTCAAACTTTGCTTGCAAACTTATCCGTCATGCTGCAAAAAATTGCGGACGAGAACCCCAAACCCCGCAAGGCGGAGCCGGACGCGAGCGTGCTTGCCTCTTTGAGAGAAGCCTGCGAGAATTTTGACATCGACGCGGCGGACAAGGCTATAAGCGAGCTGGAGAGCTGCGAGTACGAATCGGGCGGCGATCTGGTAGAATGGTTGAGCGCGCAGGTGCGCATAACCGGCTTTACGCAGATCACAGAACGTCTGAGGTCTGTTTAATGTCAATTTGAAATCAAAAACCTGATTTGCAGGGGCGGCCATTGGTTGCCCGATCTAAGGGGAGGAGTTTATGGTGAAATTTATCTACATAGAAGACGCTAAACCGGGGCAAATATTGGCGCAGGAAACCAAGCGCGGCGACGGAGTTCTGTTGGCCGCGGCGGGGACGGAAATCACCGAAAAACTTTTGCAGATTTTGAAGGGTTCGAAGATAGAATCCATTGCCATTGACGAAGGCGGGCGCAAAAATATTCTGATTGTTGACGACAACATGACGAACCTGACCACGGGCAAGGATATGCTTAAGGACAAATACAAGGTTTATCCGGTTCCTTCGGCCGGCCTCATGTTCGATCTGCTGGAGCATATTATCCCCGATATGATTTTGCTGGATATTGAAATGCCGGAGATGAACGGCTATGAAGCGATCAAGCGCTTAAAGGGCGAGCCTCAGTGGAACGAAATTCCCGTCATATTCCTCACCTCCAAAACGGACGAGGGCAGCGAACTGGAGGGGCTTTCTATCGGCGCGATTGATTATGTGACAAAACCGTTTTCCGCCCCGCTTTTACTCAAGCGCATCGAGAACCACCTTTTTACAGAGACGCAGAGGAAACAGCTGAAGGAATTCAACACCGAATTGGAAGCTGTCATACGCGAGAAAACCGCGCAGATATTCAACCTGCAAAACGCGGTACTGAGCACGGTGGCAGACCTGGTGGAGTTCCGTGACGACACGACGGGCGGGCACGTTGTACGCACGCAAAAATACATGAAGATCCTGCTGGATAAGATGGTCGAGGAAAACGTTTACACGGAGGAAATATCCGAGTGGGATATGGATTATGTTCTTCCCTCCGCGCAGCTCCACGATGTAGGTAAAATAGGGATCGCCGACGCGATATTGAATAAGCCCGGCAAACTCACCCATGATGAGTTTGAAATTATGAAAGAACACGCCGCAATCGGCGTAGCCGCTATCAAGAGGATCGAGGAGAACATGAAAGGACACGCTTTTTTACGCCACGCGAGGCGTATTGCCGGCACGCATCATGAAAGATGGGACGGCGCGGGATACCCGGAGGGTCTGGTTGGGCGGGACATTCCCTTGGAAGGGCGCTTGATGGCGATTGCCGACGTGTATGACGCGCTGATTTCGGCGCGCCCGTATAAGAAACCGTTCAGCACTGACTACGCCAGGCAGATTATTGAGGGCGGAAAGGGAACTCATTTCGATCCCTTGCTGGTTGATGTGTTTTCCAAGGTAGCCCACCAGTTCGCCGCAGTTGCAAGAGATGTGTAATGCGGCTGAATAGTCGGAGGGGATGCCGCCATGCGAAGTAGTATGTCCGTGCAAAAAATGACCGTTGTCGCGCTTTTGATTGCCGTCGGCGTTGTGATCCCCATGTTTTCGCCGGTGAAATTGGTACTGGAACCGGCATCTTTTACACTGGCCAGTCATGTGCCCATTTTTATTGCCATGTTCATTTCGCCTATGGCAGCCCTTGCGGTAGTCATTGGAACAACAGCGGGCTTTTTTATCGGCGGTTTTTCCCCGGTGATTGTTGCGCGCGCGGCGTCGCACGTTTTATTCGC
>BOCB01000006.1 GCA_026002695.1 Synergistales bacterium | reverse complement strand
ACGGGCCGTTTTTCATCAGGCTGAAAGCTCCTCCGTGGCAGGGGATCGGCATTCACGGGACACACGCGCCGAATTCCATAGGCAGCAATATTTCGGAGGGCTGCGTAAGGATGAACAACCGCGACCTGATTGACTTCGTGAAGTTCATCAGGGTCGGCACAAAAGTCACGATTAAGCCGTAACGGACGGATTGCCATCCGCCCCCGCAACAAGGGTCAAGGGTGATAACCCCAGATGAGGAAACCGGAAGGATGGATATATCAATGAGCAAAAAAATATACGACGCTGTAATAGTAGGCGCCGGACCTGCCGGATTATTCGCCGCTCTTGAACTATCGAAGTACGGCAAAGACGTGCTGCTTATAGACAAGGGAAGGCACATAGGAAAGCGCGCCTGCCCGCTGAAGCATGGCGCTAAGGAGTGCGAGCACTGCAAACCGTGCGGCGTGATATGCGGCTGGGGAGGGGCGGGGTCGTTCAGCGACGGGAAGCTCACGCTCACGCCGGAGTTCGGCGGGAACTTAGCGCAGTATTGCGGGCGCGGCGAACTGATCTCATTGATAGGGGAAGTCGATAAGATATACCTTGAGCACGGCGCGTCGCGGACGATCTTTCAGCCGCGGGGCGACATGGCCGCCGCGATAATGGATCGGGCGCGCAGAGCCGGACTTGACGTCATACCGGCTACCATAAGGCACATGGGGACGGACAGAGCTAAGGAGATACTGAGCAGCATCTACGAGAACGCGAAAAATTCGTTCGAGATACGCATGAATACGCCGGCGCGCGAGGTCGCGCGCTCCTCGTCAGGAGCCGCGAGCGGAGTCATTTTGGAGGACGGCTCGCTTGTCGAGGCGCGAAACGTCCTGCTCGCGCCGGGGAGGGAGGGCGCTCCGTGGATGGAGGAGACGGTTCGCAAACTCGGGCTTGCCATCGCGTCCCTGCCCGTCGATATAGGAGTGCGCGTCGAGATACCGGCGGCGTGGGCGAATCCGATCACCGACCAGTTTTACGAAATAAAGGCGGTATACGACACGCCGACGTTCGACGACAAGGTACGGACCTTCTGCATGTGCCCTAACGGCGAGGTAACGACCGAGTACCAGTCGCGGCAGAACATCGTTACGGTGAACGGTCACTCGAACCGCGACAACGACCGCAGGACCGAGAACACGAACTTCGCGATATTGGTATCGACCATGTTCAGCAAACCATTCAAGGATCCCACCGGATACGGCAGCCACATAGCGCGGCTCGCCAATATGCTGTCGGGCGGCGTGATGGTGCAGCGCCTCGGCGACCTGAAAAGAGGACGCCGCTCCACAGCTGACCGCATCGCGCGCGGGCTTGTAAAGCCGACGCTCGAGACGGCGGAGCCGGGCGACCTCTCCTTCGCGCTGCCCTACAGGCACTTGGCCGGAATAACTGAAATGCTGTCGGCGCTCGACAATATAATACCCGGCATAAACGGCGCCCACACTCTGTTGTACGGCGTGGAGGTAAAATTCTACAGCCTTAAGTTAGACCTCGAAACCTCCCTCGCCGCAAAAATACCGAACCTCTGGGCGGCGGGCGACGGCGCGGGCGTTACAAGGGGCGTAGCGCAGGCGTCAGCGTCCGGCCTCTGGGCCGCGCGGGCGATGCTGCGCGCGTGAAACGCCGGTCGAAGTATTTTTCACCTGTATGTACAACTTAACATCCGACGCGGACGCGGTGAGCGTATTTACTGACAGCCCGAACGCGTCACTCATACTTCAAAGGCGGCGTATTCGCCGCCCTCAGAATTTATATCCTCGGGGTTCTCGGCGGAGGATTTAATGACAAAACCGCCCTCCGTGATTAATTTCTCGAAGGTCATCGATTTGTCCTGATGAATTATATTGAGCAGCCCTAAAAAATCGCGTGAAACTTCGCGGGGCGTCAGCATCGTATCCGCGCCCATCTGACTGACGGCAAGGTTCATGAAAACCTCAATCTGTTCGTTGGAAAGGCTTTTCTCGTAACCGTAATGTATGGCGTGAATATCGGCAAGGCGTTCGAGCAAGATGAAAATTTCCTCCGGCGTCAGCTGCCGCAAGCGAATTATAGGGCTGTTCCAGTCAGTCAAACCGCCTCTGGCAAACCGGCTTTCCGTAAGACGAGTTTTAAGCGGCTCATTGCTGAAAAGCCCGCGGCGCTCATCCTCGATAAATTCCGCCGTTCCCGTCATATAAATTCCGAGCCCTTGCGCTTTTCCCTGCATGGTGTCATTGAACAGCGAAAGCAGCTTTTCATAGTTCGCTTCTCTCGACTGGCGATGAGAAATCTTATACAGGCTCACAGACTCGTCAATAAAGATTATCAAACCTTTATATCCTATTTTAGAGAGTAAAAACGCGAAAAGTTTAAGATAATCATACCAATTGCTGTCACTGATTATTTCTCCGACTTTCAGAAGGGACTTTGCCGCTGTTTTTGTGGTAAATTCACCGCGCAGCCATTTTACCGCCGCCTGCTTGAGTTCGTCGTCGCCCGAAGAAAAAGATCTGTAGTATGCGGCGAGCGCGGCCGCGAAGTCAAAGCCGTGCGCAAAACTTTCCGTTTCCTCAATAGTTTCTATTATCCGAGCTTCCACCAACGCGTCAAAATTGCTGTCGCCGAGGGAAACGCCGCTCTTTATGACCCTCTTTTTTATATTTTCTATCCATTTTTGAAGCAACCCCTCCATATCTCCGCCGTCGGGGCGCGCTTTTGTTGCCATTCGCTGAAGAAGCTCGCGGTACGTGTTCAGCCCCTGGTTTGCCGAACCTGTCAGTCTTTTTTCGGGGGAAAGGTCGACGTCCGCGACAATGAAGCCCGACTTTATCGCCTGATTGCGAATTATCTGCAAAAGAAAGCTCTTGCCGCTTCCGTAACGTCCGCAGATAAAGCGGAAAACCGCCGCGCCCTCTCCGATATTACTCAAATCCCGAAGTATGCTTTCTGTTTCATTTTTACGTCCCACGGCAATATGTTCGAGCCCTATCCGGGGAACGACGCCCGAAGTCATGGAGTTTATTATAGCCGTACTTTCTTTCTTCGTGGTTTTCGTTCCCATAATTATACGGTCTCCATTCCGAAAGCTGATTTATTGTTAGGAGCCTAAAGAGTAAAGATAAAATCCGACCGGGCGATCCCATGAGCGGGCGGCCAATGGCCGCCCCTACGAGTACTTCTCGAACTCCTCGCGAAAATCCTCTTCCATGCGGTAACGCCCGTTTTCGAGGGAAATTATAATCGCTCCTACGACTTCAAGCGCTCTTTCGTTTATCTCGTCTATCAGCATATCAACCATGCCGTTTGACGAAAGCGCGGCGAGGAGGGAAGGCTCACAGCCGTCAATATTATCAGCCAGTTCCCGCAAAATCTTATTTTGCCCTTCATCAAGGCACGCCGCTAAATCGGCTGTTTTCTGCCAATCTACCTCGGCCGCCGCGGCGGTTGTTTCGGTTTTTGCCTCTTCCTCCGCCTCCTCCTCTTCTTCATCGGCTTCCTCGGGAGATTTCAAAAGCTCCCTCAATTCATCCGACTCGTCCCTCAATTTATTTATGGCGCTTAAATCCAGTTTGAGCGCGCTGCCGCTGTCCTTCGCCCCTTCCGCCTGTTCGGGCGCTGTTTCGCCGGAATCCGCCAATATTAAATCGATACAGCTTTTGTACGCGTCAGCAAGCGGAATATCTCCGCCTTTGCCGCAGTGAAATCCCAATTGTTCGCGCAGCTTATTCTCCGTATACCTTACCACCGACGTAAGGAACTCGGCGAACGGTTCGCAATACAAGAAGCCAAAATACTTTACGGACTTACGCGGCGAAACCTCGACGGCTTCGGCTTCCTTAACTTCAATTTTTGTTGGCACAAATTCCGAAACAAGCGCTTCCTCTTCCTTAACTTCTTCTATCGGTTCCTTAATTTCAACCGGCGCGGATTCGGAAAGGGGTGTTTCCTCTTCCTTGATTTTCGCCGGCTCAAACTCCGACTCCGGAACAAGCTCTTCAAGTTCCGTCTCGGAAAGCTTGACCCAGTCCTTGTAATCCTCGCTGTTCCAGACTAAGGTCTCTTTCGTTATTTGACCTGTCTGTATCAAATCCTCAATCACGCTGACCGATACGGGGCCTTTGGCCTCATTAGCGCCATTAACGTAGTGCCAGTCTTTACTTTTCAAGTCTTTTACAAAAAAAGTTTCAAGCTCGGTCTCGGAGAGTTTCACCCAGCCCGTATCTTTATAATCCTCGCCGTTCCAGACTAAAGTATTTGCCGTTATTTGCCCTGTCTTTATCAAATCTTCGAGCGCGCCGGCCGGCAGAGGTCCTTCTGTCTTATTAGCGTCATTAACGTAGAACCACTCTTTGATAAATTCACCGTTTTCCATGACAAATCCCTCCGCAAACCATTCGAATATCCGCTATATATACAACCGAGCGAGACGTTCTCCCAATGACCCCCGCTAAAATTAAACACCTTAATCTCATTTTGATACTACACAATCCCGGAAACCATGTCAAGTTTTACTGCCTTAACAACACATATCTGTCGCTTACAGATAGTTTAACCGCGCTTGGACGCTGAGCAGGAGTTTTGTTCCGTAGTTCAAATCAGGTTTTCCGAGCCAAAGGTGATTGTTTAGTTCGACGCTTTCCGGGGAAATAGCCATATCGGCAAGCGCGAGCATCGGTAAATCAAGCTCACTGTCACCGGCACAAATAACGTAATCCGCGCCAATGCGCTTTTTGAGTCTTTGAAGGGCCGCCCCTTTGTTCAGGTCCCTTGGCAGGATATAAACTTTGTTGTGTACCGCGCGCACTTCAAAATCAGTTTTGTCAACAAACCGGCCGAGTCGTTCCGCGGCCCGCTCAGGGGCGTCACTTTTTGCGAAAATAAAAAAATTATCGACATAGCGGACATCATATAAATATTCATTTTGTTCGATGGCCGGCAGCTGAATGTTCAGGTTGTTCAGCGTTTCCGCCCTCCAGTCCCCGTCCTCCGCTCCATGCTTCAAAAGTAACGCGCCGTGCGCGACAATCGCGTATCGCGGCATAATACCCAGGTCAATCCTCCTGTACTGTTCAAGCGAGCGGGTGGTCACGGGAACGAATTCGCTTTTTCCGGCAACTTCTTTAAGCAGCATGAACGCCTCGGGCGGCATAAAGGACAGTTCCTTGCCGTCCTTGGTCTCCACACATATGTCCCCCGGTTTCGCGGCCTTATATGAATGAATGAGGGTATTGTCCAAGTCGGACGCGAAGAGAATCATAATTTATCAGGCAGTAGGGGCGAACCGCGGCCGCGCGTTCGTTCATAAGTCCGCGCCCAAGGATTTGATTATACCGCAGGCCTTATACCTCTTCAGAGGATAAGTGACAGTCGGGACGCGCTTTTCCTTCGCAAGCTGTACGAGGTGAGCGATATAGCGCGGCTCGGCTCCCTCGGCAACCAGCACCATATCGGGAACGCGGCGGAGCAAAACCCTCGTAGCCTCTCCAATGCCGGGTTTAATAAAATTTATGTCGGCAACGCCGAATTCACCGGCAATTTTCATTACCTCGTCAAGTCCGCGCTCATTTGTAATATCCGTAACATCCATAATATCCATGCAAATATCAATGCAATTTTCAATGCGATCGATAAACTCATACGTCCTGTCGCCGCCGCTGAGTTCGCTGTAAACGGATACGCCGTGCATTTCCTCCGCTCCGATCCCGGGGCGAATTACGGTTCGGCTCATTAACCCGCAAACTGTGGAGTTTAGAAATGAACTCGCGATTGGGATGTCGGCATGTGTTCCGCGCATATCGGTCACGTTCGCGGGATCCGCGAGAACCGCGAGCAATTTTCGCTCATTTATCGCGCCTCCGAACTCAGCCATCGCGGCGCGCAGTTCTCTCAGAATCGTTCCTTTGCCCGTCCATCCGTCAACAAATTGGATGCTCTCTCTCGAATGACGGCTTAAAATATACCGCGCCGCAACTTTATCAATCCCGCGGCCGCGAACGATTGAAATCGTATAATGAGATATATCGATTCCATACTTGCGCTTTAAGTAACGCTTCACAAGTACGCCGACGGGGGTGCCGGATCTTGCGAGGGACACAAGGGCGACGTCGGGTCCCTTTTCGGCATATATCTTTTCAGATACGGCCATTACGGCATTTGCCGTATCCTGTGAAAATTCTTCAAGCGCGCGCCGGTATTCCTGTAAATACCGTTCAGACGGCTTGTCCTCCAAGGGGAGCATTTCCGAATAATGAACACCGCTTTGAATACGCCGTTCACGTTCTTTTGTCGGCAGCGGCTCGATTTGGCCTGTTATGTCCGAAAGCAGCACCGTAACATCTTCGGGCAGGAACGTGCCTACGCTCACGCGCCGACCCTCACATAATAAACGCTCATATTCCCCGCGGCGCGGAGCGCGTTTATTATGCCCTCGCCGCAGTCCGCCGAATCCGTCAGCACGATAACTATTTCATACATGTCGAGATTGTACAGATATGTAATTCTATCCGCGTCGTAAACGCTCCCGAACTCAGTTCGGGAGCGGATGGGATAGCTCCCGTCGTCCTTAGGCAATAGGGGGGTGCGCGTAGTCGAATGCGTTACTACGCTTGCCGCGATTTTCTCCAATTCGCTTCCGAGGATAATAGCCGGATACATAAACTCCTCCGTTCCGAGAACAAGGATGTTTTTCCCCGCCATACCCGTAATCGCGAAAATAACCGCAGACGCCAATTCACGGCACTTTTCCGCGTAATTATCAAAATCCACTCCCAATCGCGGATTGGGCAGGGCGGGATACTCGAGCCTGCGAACGCCGTCCAAGCTCTGAACGCAGCAGAAGCGAGCCTCATAATCCGCGAAAGCGCCGCCGTCAAAGCCGTTGAACACCAGCGCTGAAACCGTGATTTTGCCGTGATAGTCGATATTGCGCAAGAAATTCAATATCGTCTTGCCTGTCGTAATTTCGTCTTCGACAAAGACAATGCGGTCATATTTACTCAAGCCGCAATAATTATCGCGGAGGAAAAACGCTTGATTCCGCGCGTGGCTGTGTTCTTCCAAAAACTCAGCGACGAGATTCCCGCTCGGCATATTTTCACGGGTAGTATGGACATACACCGCGCCCTCTATCGCGGAGGCTACCGCCGCGCCGACCGCAGTCGCGGTTTCAGCGAAACCTATGACTAATACTCGTTCGCCCTGACAAGTGGCCGCAACTTGTTCGGCGAGCTGCCGAAAATACGCAAGCACCGCGCTTGGCGTTGATTGCAGGTGTTTGCCGAGCAGCGGATTCATTACGACATACGAACGAGTAGCCGTTTTACTGTCCCGTAAGGCTATTTTAAGGTTTGCTTTCACAATTTACTCCGGTACCACGGGCGTCTCGACAGATGTAAAGATAAAGGAACTTCCGCATACAACCCTCTCTAACGCTACAAAAAGCGTTCGATAACCGGCATCAGATCCTTAAAAGTCTTGCCTGACGCCTGCTCCCCGATCGCGTGCATCTTCCATTCGCCGTTGTGCCTGTAAACCTTGGCCATCACCATCGCCGTGGCGTCCGTGCCTCCGCTGAGGTTATACTTCGCGATCTCGGCGTTCGTCGAACTGTCGACTATGCGGCAAAACGCGTTCTCGACTTGCTTGAAATTCTGCCCCGTAAAACTGTTGACCGTAAAGACGAGCGCGGTAACAGCCGCCGGAACGTGAGCGAGGTCGACTATTATCCGCTCGTCGTCTCCCTCTCCTTCGCCGGTCAGGTTATCCCCGGTGTGAACCACGCTGCCGTCCTTGCTTTTGAGCTGCCTGAACCAAACCGTATCGAGGCACGCCTTGCCCTCTCCGAACATGACGCAGGACGCGTCAAGGTCAATGCTGCCGCTGCCGCCGCCGAAGCCGAGAAACCCCTTCTTTTTTGCCACGTCCCATCCAAGCCCCATCACGACTTTGTTCAGCGCTTTGCCGGCCTCTTTTTCAAGAGAAATTTTCTGTCCTTTTTCAAGGTTGATTGCCATTCGTTTCGCCTCCAAATAAATTATTTGAGTATCCCTACGGGGCAGGCGCGTATAACAAGCGCGCCTGCCCCGTACAGCTTAATTCAGCTTAAACCCCATCTTGCCGATAAATCCTTTCAGTCCCTCCGGTTTGCGGGTCTGTATCAATATTATCCCGGGCCCCTTAAAGCGGCAGACAAGGCACTCTCCGGACATAAAGCTGTTTATCCACCCGTTTGATGCTTTTACTATTTGGTATTGCATATAATCAGCCCAAGCGACCAGATGTCCGTTATCCACAATTACTTCCTCACCCTGTCCGAGGTTAATTGCGTGAATCGCGCCATAACTGCTGAGGAACACAGTACCCTTGCCGGACACATTGAGTATGAAGAATCCTTCGCCGCCGAACATTCCCTGCATGAGATTTTGCATCTGCGTATTTACTTCAACGCCTTCAGTCGCGGCAAGAAAGCCGTCCTTTTGAACCCGCAGCCCATACGAACCGTCAAGCTCAACATCGACAATGCCTCCGGGCAAAGCGTGACCGAGCAGCACTTCTCCCTCGCCGCGCTGTGAGGAGAGGTATTGGAAGAAGAATTTCTCGCCCGAGAGCATTCGCGTAAGACCGCGCAGAAAGCCTCCCTCCACGCCGCCGGTAACCTCGACATTGGCTGACATGGCTATCATGGCATCCGCTTCGGCTTTCAGCTTTTCCCCCTGACGGAGGCGATATTTAATTATAGGGAAAGCACCCTGATACAGTATTTCGTAATTATTATTCAAGCACTATTTCCTCCTCCGCGTTCCAATGGAATCCGCATCGTTCCGCTGCCGTTCAACGCGCCTTCATTTTATTCACCGGGACGCCGTATTGCCGCAATCCCGGTGTTATGCTCAGGCTATCTATACGTTTACGCCAAAGTTCTGACACAAAGCGCGAAGCCCTCCGGAGAATCCGCTGCCGATAGCGTTGAATTTCCACTCGCCGGCATTGCGGTAAATCTCGGCGACAACCACGGCCGTTTCAACCGAATAATCCTCGCCGAGGTCATAGCGGATAAGTTCCTGCCCGTTTCCTTCGTTCACGACGCGGATAAAAGCGTTGGAAACCATGCCGAAGTTCTGTTTACGGGCTTCAGCGTCGTAAATAGTTACGGTAAAGTCAATCTTCGCGACATCCGCCGGGATTTTTGACAGGTCGACTTTGATAGCTTCGTCATCGCCCTCACCTTCGCCTGTGAGATTGTCTCCCGTATGCACGACCGCGCCGCTCGCGTGTTTCAGGTTGCTGTAGAACACGAAATCGGCATCCGACTTGACCTTGCCGTTTTCGGCGAGCAGAAACGCCGCCGCATCGAGGTCGAAATCCGCTCCGCCGTCGTACTTGTTGGTGTCCCAGCCAAGACCGATCAGGATTTTAGTGAGTCCCGCGTTGCCCTTTGTGAGATCTACCTTCTGTCCCTTTTGCAGCGAGATCGCCATTATATATTCCTCCTTATGCGTTGAGTCCGTAGTTAGCGCAAAGCGCCGCCAATCCTCCGGTAAAGCCGCTGCCGACAGCGCTGAACTTCCACTCCGCGCCGTTGCGGTATAACTGCGCGACAACGACGGATTTTTCCGTGGAGTAATCCTCGCCGAGGTCGTAACGCAGCAATTCAGTCCCGTCGCCGTCATTCACAACGCGAATGTAGGCGTGATCAACCTGTCCGAAATTCTGGTTGCGCTCTTCGGCTTGGTCGATAGTAACCGTGAAGTCCACTTTCGCGACGGACGCCGGGATTTTGGACAGATCTACTTTCAGTGTCTCGTCATCGCCCTCGCCCTCGCCGGTACGGTTGTCGCCGCCGTAGATGACAGCGCCGCTCGCGTGCTCTTTGTTGTTGTAGAACACGAAATCCGCGTCCGAAACCGCTTTGCCGTTCTCGCCGAGCAGGAATGCCGCGGCGTCGAGGTCGAATTGCGCGCCTCCGTCATACTTGTTCACGTCCCACCCGAGCCCGACGAGGATTTTGTTCAGTCCGGGATTTGTCTTGGTCAGGTCGATTTTCTGACCTTTTGAGAGATTGATTGCCATTCGTTTCGCCTCCTGATTGAATTAAGTTTTTATCGTTACCCTTATTTGAGTATCCCCAATCACTTGGCTTCTTTCAGCCATAGCGGGAACTCGCCCAACATCCTCGAATACAATTCCGTGTTGTCGATCCGGTCGATATCGTCGAGCGCAAAGAAATTCGCGTTGTCCGCCCTGCGCCCGGCCATTGTGTCCAAATCCTCCAACACGCCGTAATGATAGCCGCCGATTCCGATGAACTGCAAAAAAACAGGATGGTCGGATTAGTCTTTCGACCCGGATACCCATTTGAATCCCCACCCAAACGCTTTGTCCATCTCCGGATGGCTATTGAAAAAACGAATGAGCTTCTCAACGGAGATTGTCCCGCTGACGTTTGCAATTTCAGCGATAGCGCACATTTTTTGAGAGGCGCTGTATTCATCCAAACGAACCGCAAGCTCATCACCGCCGGGGTACTTGACCGTGACAACGCCATTCGCCTGAGACCAATTCGCGGCGCCCTCATAAATAAAGGTATACACGAGCATACGTCTGATGTTGCTGAATTGCCTGCCGTTTACGCGGATGTTTTCGCCTCCGCTTGAAGAACCGGAACGGTCGTCGCCGTCGAGAGCAACATAAGGCGCGGATTGCAAGCTGCCAAACGAATTTCCGAGAGCTTGAACAACGTGTTTTGTCCCATCTGTCAGCTCAACGAACGCACCCAAGTCAAGGTCTATGGACTGCGTTTTTGTGCCGCCGAAAAAACCTTTTTTCTCCATGCCTTGCGTCCAGTTCAGATTAATGAGTATCTCTCCCGAAACAGCGCTCTTTGAGAGATTTACCTTTTGTCCTTTGCGGAGTTCGACTTTCGTCTGCGAAGCCGGTTTATTCGGCGGCGGCGGTGCTGCTTCCGTTCCGCCGTAGTGTTTCAGCAATTCCGAAAGCCCGCCGTTAAAACCGCTCGCTACCGCATTGAGCCTCCATACATCTTTTTTGTATAACTCAATCGCGATAATTGCTTTTTCGTTTTGAAAGTTTGAGCCGTCGAGATTTAACGCGATTGATTTGCCGCCTTGGGACAGTTTTACGCGGAATTGACTTATTTGGCTCATAACTCCGTCGCCGTCAATACTGACCGTAAATACCAATTTTTGTATCTTTCCGGGTAATTTGGAAAGATTTGCGCTATATGAGGTATTAGCCCCGCTGCCGCTGAGAACAATTTCTCTGTTGGGCGACGCGGTTTGGTTGAAGAACACCATATAGCTGTCATCAGAAAGTATATCCGCGGAGTCCACGCCGAAACAACAAGAATCGTACTCGCTGCGGCCTGAGACGGATATAGCGACTGTTATTTCAGACGCGGAATTGAAGTGGTCATCTATTTTACACCTAAATCCACGCTGTATTTCAACCATCGGTACTTACCTGCCTTCTGTAAAGCGGCGTGAAAATCTTACTGCCGCCGGATTTTAATAAGGAACATTCGCCGCAGGGGGATGACGTCAATTTGCCCGCGCTATAACTTTCCGTACTATATCCACCGGGATAATGAGGACAGACAGCCCCAGCACGAAAACCCATTCATTCCACACCAACCCGAAGCAATTCAGAACCGCCCCGCCCAGATACGTCATAAGCACCTGCACTGCGGCGATCAGCGCAACGATTTGCAAAAAGCCCTTGTTCTTCGAGATGTTGTCGAAGAGGTTCATCTTATCCGTTCGCGCGTTAAAAGCGTTGAAGACGGCGGTGAAGATAAAGAACGCGAAATAACCCGTAAGCAGGAATTTGTTGTCCGCGTCCTCACGGAAGACGCCGCGCGCAAACCCGGAGAGCAGGAAGACCAAGCTGATAACGAATGTTAAAAGGCTCCCGGTCAAAATCGAGCTCCACATATACTTGCTTACAATGGGCTCATCTCTGCGCTTGGGCTTTTCCTGCATGAAGCGTTTCAGTGCCGGTTCGCCGCCGAACGCGAGCGCCGCGAGCGTATCCATTACGAGGTTTACCCAAAGTATCTGGGTGATGGTCAGCGGGTTCTCCATGCCGAGCAGAGGCGATACGAACGAAATCAAGACGGCCGCGACGTTAATGGTCAGCTGGAAAATAATAAATTTACGAATGCTGTTGAAGATCGTCCGGCCATACAGAATAGCCTTGTCAATCGAACTGAAATTATCGTCCATGATGATGATTTCACTTGCCTCTTTAGCGACCTCAGTACCGCCGCCCATAGCGAAACCGACATCGGCGGCTTTAAGCGCGGGAGAGTCGTTTACGCCGTCGCCCGTCATGCCGACAACAAGATTGAGCTCCTGCGCCAGGCGAACCAAGCGGCTCTTATCGCTCGGAAGCGCCCTCGCGATTACCCGAATATCTTTAATCTTTTTCTTCAAATCCTCGTCGGAGAGTTTGGCAAGTTCGTCCGAGGTAATGACGATGCTTGAGGCGTCGCTGAGCAAGCCCGCCTCTTTCGCGATGGCGACAGCCGTATCCTTCCTGTCCCCTGTTATCATAACGACCTGAATACCGGCGTTCCGCACCTCGCGAATGGCGGTAACCGACTCGGGACGCACTTCGTCCCTAATGCCGATAATGCCTACAAGCGTCCATTCACCGCCCGGGAGAGCGCCCTCGGCAATTTTTTCCTCGCTTGCCGCCAGCGCCAAAACACGAATCGCCCTTGACGCGAGCTCGTCGATTTTAGCTGCGACAGCGCCGCCGTCTCCTATCTCAGCGCGTTTGCCGTCGCTTCCGTAATAATACTTGCAGCGGCTCAGAATTTTTTCCGGCGCGCCTTTTATAAGTGAAAGGTTGTAATCGCCTTCGACTTGACTCGCGGAATACTTGTTTTCGCTGTCGAACGGAATAGAATTGACAGCGGCGACGTTTACGGCCTCGCCTTTCCCGGCGGCGAAACTCAATATCGCGCGCTCGGTCGCGTTGCCCCCGATTACTTTAAGCTGCTGACCCTCGCCGCTCAACATCGCGTTTGTATTGTGACGGATACTCAGGGACAGCAGCTTGCCGAGTTCGCCGGTTACCTGCTCATGGGATTTATATTCCTTCCCCCCGCCGTCAAGGAAAACGACGGCTTCAAGCTGTCCTTTTGTAATGGTTCCCGTCTTATCGCTGAAGAGTATGTTCAAACTGCCCGCCGTTTCGATTCCCGCCGTTTTACGCACCAATACGTTGTCCTTCAGCATTTTCCCCATGTTCAGCGCCGAAACGATGGCAATCATCAGCGGCAGCCCTTCGGGAACCGCCATTACTATAATAATGACGGCAAGCATGAGCGCCTGTATGACATCGTTGACGATCGTCATCCAGTTTGAGCAATAGCCGATAATCCGCGCAATCTCGAATCCGTTGTGAATTACTATACGCTGGAACAACAACGCGACCGCGATGAGAACGCCGCCTATGTAACCGAACTTGCTGATTCCGTTTGCGAGATCGCTGAGCTTGACCTTCAAAGGAGTGTCCCTGTCGTCATCGAGCTGCAATTCTCCCGCGATCTGCCCGTAAACCGACTTGTCGCCAACCGTTGTTACCGACATTACCGCGCCTCCCCCGCATACCACGGAGCCGCGAAACACCTTGTATTCGTTCAGGAAGTCCATCGATGAGTCCTGTTCAACATAATCATCGGGCATTACCTTCTTGCGGGCTTCTTTCGCTTCGCCGTTGAGCACGGACTGGTCTACTCGGACGTCACCCTGAACAATGATGCCGTCGGCGGGAACTTTGTCGCCCGATTGGAGCATCACGCAGTCATCGACCACGATGTCATTTATGGAAACTTCGACGATTTGGTTGTCGCGGAAAACCTTGCAGAAGATTTGCGACGCCTCCTCCTGCAATTTTTGAAAAGCGTTCTCGTTCTTGTACTCGGAAAAAGTGGACACTAACGTGGCAATCAATATTGCGACGGCGATTCCGACGCTTTCATACCATTCCGGCGCGCCCTCTTTTATTACCCCCGTCGCTCCGAGAATAGAAAACACCACATTGATAATAAGCGCGACGCACAGAATTTTAATCATTGGGTCTCCGAGGTTGCTCTTGAATTTATCCCAAAATCCCTCGGTTTCACGCTCGACGAGCCGATTGTCGCCGTATTTCGCCTTTGATTCCTGAACTTGTGAGCTGCTTAATCCAAATTTTTCCACAGTTCTCGCCCCTAACTATCCTAATTTCATAGAGCATCTTACTCCAAAATAAATTTTATATATACATCAACATAATATATATTATGTTAGAAATCTTGTCAATTTTTTTCAAATCATCGTGTCTTTAACCGGTGATATATCCGCCCTATCATTTCATCAAACAGCTTCGGGGCACGGAAATGGCAAGCTCAAAAAATGCATCCCTCCTCGTTCACTTCGCTATCTTAGCCGGTACGGCCTTCGTGGCTTTCAGCAGATCCCGCGGGTCAAGTATGAACATCAGTCCTCTCGCGCCGGCGCTTATCGCTATGCGCTCGTGGTTCGTCACGTCGTCGAATATATAGACCGGGTATGATTTTTTTCCGCCCAATGGCGAGCATCCGCCCCTGATGTAGCCTGTGAGGGGCTGCACCTCTTTGAGCGGAACGAGAGATACGCTTTTGTTGCCGGACGCCTGCGCGGCTGCTTTCAGGTCGAGCTCACGCCCCGCGGGCAGACATATCTCCATTACGCCGGTCTTGTCGCCGCGAAGAACCAATGTCTTATACATCTGTTCGTATGGCATCCCGACGGCGTCGGCGGCTGTTTCAGCCGAGAGGTCGGACTCCTCCGCGTCGAACCGGACGAGCTCGTAATGAATGCCGAGCGCGTCCAACACGCGAGCCGCGTTAGTTTTTTTAGCGTCTTTAGCCATTTGTTCACAGCCTCCTTTTTTTCAACAGGAACTCCGTCAATGTCGCCAGCACTACTTCCATGTCTATTGGCTTCGCTATGTGTCCGTTCATGCCTACGGCGAGAGCCGCGTCTATGTCCTCTTTGTACGCGTTGGCTGTCATGGCTATTATCGGGACGCTGCGCGCGTCGGGACGACCCGACGCGCGTATGGCCTTGGCGGCGTCGTAGCCGTCCATCACAGGCATTCGTATATCCATGAATATCAGGTCATAGCAGCCGACATCGGACTGCTTGAACATTTCCGCGGCTTTTTCACCGTTGACGGCCTCGTCTATCTTGATGTGAGTATCGGAAAGCAGCTCCCGTACTATCTCCCTGTTTATATCTATGTCCTCGGCGAGGAGCAGCCTATATCCGGCCAGGTCAGGCTCGTCGGCCTGTTCCCCGGCGATTTCGCCGCCGTTCGCGCTCTTTTGAAACGTCAGTGAGAAACTGAAAGTCGATCCCTTGCCGAACTCGCTCTTCACTGTTATGACGCCGCCCATCATCTTCGCGAGGTTCTGGCTGATGGCAAGGCCGAGGCCGCTGCCGCCGAAGTGTGTCGATATGGTACTGTCTGCCTGCTCGAACGCGACGAAAAGGTGCCGCGTCTGCTCGTCGGTCATGCCTATGCCGGTATCCGAAACCATGAATGAGATGTCTATGTCGTCGATACTCTCGCCCGTTACTTCGACCTCAAACGAGACGCCGCCCCCGACGGCCGTGAACTTGACGGCGTTGCCGAGAAGGTTTATCAATATCTGATTCAGCCGCATCTTGTCGCCGACTATGCTGATATTCGGCAGGGATCCGATATTTGTCTTGAACTCGATATATTTTTCAAGGCACTTGGGCATTATCAAAAGCTCGACCTCGCGCACACCGGGAACGAGGGCGAACGGCTCCTGATTAATTTCAAACTTGCCCGACTCTATCTTCGACATGTCGAGAACGTCGTTTATCAGGCCGAGCAGATGGCGTGACGCCGTAGTTATTTCATCTACGGCGTGCTCTGTCTTATTCCGGTCGGTTATTGAATTTTTAGCTATCATAGCCATGCCGATTATGGCGTTGAGCGGCGTACGTATTTCGTGACTCATTCGCGCGAGGAACTCTCCCTTTGCCTTTGAGGCGGCCTGAGCCGCCGCCTCGATTGCCTTTCGCTCAGTTATGTCGCGCGCGAGTCCCATAATGCCGGCGACCTCTCCCTGCCTGATTATGGGCGTCTTTATCATATCGAAGAGCCGTAACTGTTTGAGATATGGCGAGTATATCCTCTCCTCCAACCTCATCGACTCACCGGTGCGTATAACCTCACTGTCGGTTTCCTTGTACACTTTAAGATCCTCTTCGGCCGCGCCCCATACGACCTCGTTCGTCGAGCCGATTATCTCGCTCTTTGACAAATTGAGATAACGTTCCAAACTTTCGTTGCACTCTATAAAGACGCCGTTCAAATCCTTACAGAAGAGCATGTCCGGGATGGAGCGCAGCGCCGACTCGACCAGAGAGTGCTGAACGTCGAGCTCCTTGGTCTGCGAGTCGACGAGCAAGCTCAGCTCCGTGCTCAATTTTTTGTTCTTGGCGTTGAGCATGAAGAGCGCTATGAGGATAAATGACAGAGTGGCGACAAACGCGCCCAAAATAGGAAGCGTGTCGTACAGCATCTTGCGGCGGTAGTTGAAGACCCGCCTGGTCCACTCACCGTTTATCATATTGGTGTCGATGAGGGGCTGTGCTTTGTCGATTATGGTTTTAAGAAATTTCTCATTATGATTGAGGGCAATTTTATACACGCTATAGTTGTCAAAGAGAGCCGCCGCCTTGAAATCGGGGGATTCGCGGTAGTTGGTCCGGTTGAGCAGAAGGTTCATGGAACCCATCAGGAATGGGATCTCCCCTTTTTTCAGAGCGTCGAACGCGTCGTCCGCGGATTTGAAATAAACCGTGTTGCGGCTGTTATAGAACCAACGGTCATAGGCGTTGGCGTAGGAGCTTAACCTCACGAGTCCTATCTTATAGTAAATCAATTGGTTTATCTCAATATTGGGGCTGTTCGCCTTAGCGAGGAGCGCGAGTCTGTCAGCCGTAAAACTCTCCATCGCCCAGATCAACTCGCTGTCGTGCTCTCTCTCGCGATCAACGAGTCCGGCCATCACGGAAACACTTCCGCTGTCGAGCCTCTTCCACAAATCATCAAGATCGGTATACTCCTTGTTCTCGACTACGAACGAGAGACCCGTAAGCTCAGACAGCCCTTTGAACAGATCCAGGGCGATTCCCTGAAACTCATGCTCGTTCTCGTTGTAAAAGGACACGGGGTAGTTGTCCGATTCGGCGGCAACCGATATCTCGTTGCCCGTCTCCATTATTGCCTCGATGTAAGCGCGCTCCTCGTCCGTCATGATCATGTCGAATTTGTAGCGCATATACTCTTTGTAGCCATCCTCGCAGAGTTTCACCATCCGCATTCTGTCGTCCTCGGCGAGGAACTTGTCGACCACGTCTATTATGGGTTTGTATTCCGGGTTGCAGGTCGACAGCATCGCGTGGTAGTAGACGAGCGGAAGATAATCGGCAATCTTTACGCGCGGGTAATTGGTAAAATTATAAGCGGCCGGAGCCAAATCAAGAAAAGCGTCGGCCTCTCCTCTCTCCAGCATTTCCGCGGCGGCTTTATAATTGTCCGCAAATACGGTCTTGAACTTGAGCGAAGATATGTTCCGGACGCGTTCGACTATTCCGGAGCCCTTGATAAAGGCATATACAGGCACATCATGTTCGGATTTCTCAGCGGGACTCGGCTCAGGGGAGTACGCATCGCCGGTTTCGCTCGAGTCTTGTTCCTGGCGCATGGTGAATATCTTGACCGTCCTCTCGAAAATCGGGGCGGTCATAATCTCCGGCTTAGTATATTTCTTGTCCGAACTGCTCCTCATGCCCGGCAGCTCGTATGTAAAATCCGTGTTACCGGTGTAAAAAGCTCCGGCTATATCTTTTTCGGCGTAAAATTTTACGTCGAACTCTATGCCGAACATATCGCTGAGCATCTCGCACAATTTTTTCGCAAAACCGCGATCAGCCCCGCTCCTGTCTATAAACGCCTCGGTGCTGAAGGTGACGGCCAAGTTAAACTTTACGTTCTTGGCTTTCAGTATCTCTATTGCCGCGATTTCATCCTTGGTTACACCTTTTATATTTTTATAGTCCACTACTACACGGGAAGCAGCTTCCTTAGACGCGGATTTGCTGTCACAGCGCGCGAAGTTCGGCGCTGAGATTATCAAAAAAATGAGGAAGGCGACAAAAACAGCAAATTTTTTCACACTTTAACAGACTCCTAAAAAAGCCGAAACTGCGGGGCATCGCCCCGCGCCAAGCGAGGGGGAGTATCCCCCTCGCAACTCGTGAAATGAATTTATCCCTTGATGTTGTTTGCCCTACAATACGCGGCAAACTCCTTGTCATGCACCATGATGTGCTCCGTGAGCCAGCCGACTACGCTCTTGTTGACAGCCTGCGTCATCGCGAGGGTTGCTCCCTCGTTCTCGAACTTCGCCTTCAGCTGATTAAACACCTTAACATAGTTGTCGTGAAAAGCTCTGTGAGCAGCGGCCTTCGGATATTTCGCCTTAACGTGCAGCTGCTGCTCATCCGTGAAGTGCTTGACTATGTAGGCGCCCAAGTAGTCGAGCATTTCTTTCACCCTGCCCTTGTTCTTGACGTCGAGCAGATTGTCAATAGCCCTGAAAAGTTCCTTGTGCTGCTCGTCGATCTTCGCGATACCCGTCTCATAAGACGCATTCCACAGCAATTCTATCACCTCTGTTTTGGATTTATTATTTAGTAGCCTGAAGGGTAACGATAAACGCCATATCCGACTTTGACCCTTTATTTATTGTCGGTGGCGGCGGTCGAAAGTATAAACAGCTGTTCGAGCTGCTTTTTGTCGACGCCGGACGGAGCCCCCGTAAGCGGGCACTGTGCCTTTTGGTTTTTCGGGAAAGCCATGACGTCGCGTATGGACTTTGCGCCGCAGAGCATCATAACGAGCCTGTCGAGTCCCAACGCGATGCCGCCGTGAGGCGGCGTGCCGTAGGAGAGCGCGTCGAGCAGGAAGCCGAAGCGTTCGCGAGCGACTTCCGGCGAAATATTCAGCGCGTCGAATACCGCGCTCTGCGTCCTCGGATCGTGTATCCTTATCGATCCGCCGCCGAGCTCAGTCCCGTTCAGCACTATGTCATAAGCCCTGGAGCGCGCCTTTCCCGGATCGGAGGTCATGAGCGCCAAATCCTCGTCCATCGGCGCCGTGAACGGGTGGTGAACCGCCGACCAGCGCTTCTCCTCCTCGTCCCACTCGAAGAGAGGGAACTCCGTAACCCAGAGAAACTTCCAGCCGTCCTTGATCAACCCCCTGTCGCGCGCTAACTCAAGCCTTATCTGCCCGAGTATCGTACAAGCCTTCACCCAATTTTTATCCGCCATCACGAACAAAATATCGTCCGGTGTGATGTGAGACGACTTTATAAGCTCATCCTTCGCGGCGTCATCGAGGAATTTGACGAGCGGCCCTTTGAGAGCTCCGTCCGTCAGTTTGAAATTCGCCATGCCCGCGCTGCCGAGCTCCTTAGCGCGGTTCTCGAGATCCGTCGTCTCCTTGCGCGACAAGCTCGCGCCGCCGGGGAACAGCAGACACTTCACGGCTCCTCCGTTCGACGCGATCTCGGCGAACGGATTCTCGCCCCTTGCGAAGACGCGGGTGATGTCCGTGATCTCCATAGGCGCGCGCATATCCGGCTTATCGCTGCCGAAGCGCTCCATCGCCTCTTTCCAAGTGAGACGCGGCATCGGCGTCGTTATCTCCGCGCCTGTCGTCTCCTTGAACAGCCCGGCTATATACGGCTCAATGAGCGTGATTACGCTCTCCTCCGTTATGAAGCTCATCTCCAGATCTATCTGCGTGAACTCCGGCTGCCTGTCGGCGCGGAGGTCCTCGTCGCGGAAACACTTCGCTATCTGCATATACCTGTCGCATCCGCTTATCATAAGCAGCTGCTTGAATATCTGCGGAGATTGCGGGAGCGCGTAGAAATCCCCCGGATTGACCCGGCTCGGCACGAGATAGTCCCTCGCGCCCTCCGGCGTGGATTTGGTCAGCATCGGCGTCTCGACTTCCAGGAAGCCGTTGCTGTCAAAATAGTTTCGAGTGAACTGTACGGCCTTGTGGCGCAGGCGCAGGTTTTTCTGCATACCGTCGCGCCGCAGGTCTATATACCTGTACGCTAAACGCAGGTCCTCGCTCACCCTGTCGGCGTCGTCTGGTGAAAACGGCGGCAGCTGTGACGGCGATAGCAGCAGGAAATCCTCCGCCAACACCTCGACCTCGCCCGTGGGCAGCGAAGGATTCTCCGTCCCCTCCGGCCTTTTCCTCAATTTGCCCTTCACGGCAAGCACATACTCGCCGCGAAGATCCTTCGCGCGCGCGTGAACTTCCGGCGTCGCCTCCGGGTTGAACACAACCTGCGTCACGCCGGTATAGTCCCACAGCTCTATGAATATTATGCCGCCGAGGTCGCGCCTCGCGCGCAGCCAGCCGTTCAGCACGACGCCGCGTCCGTCGTCCCCGATCTTCGGCTCTCCGCAAGATAAAGTCCTCACCCATTCGGGCGTATAGCTCTCAGACATCAGTTCTGCCCTCTTCCCAAGTAAATACCGATTTATTGTTAGGAGCCTAAAGGGTAGCGATAAAACTCTATAATTAACGCTTGCCCCAATCCAATAAACAAGTTTGCAGCGCGGATACGGCGTCGTTCCTCGAGACCGTTCTCTGTTCCCCGTCAGACATATCCTTTATACCCACAGTGCCGGACGCCAGCTCATCCTCGCCTATCACGCACACGAAGCGCGCTCCGGCCGAGGACGCCCGTTTCATCTGGACCTTCAGGCTCCGTCCCGCGCAATCCATATCCGCCGATAAGCCCGCGCCCCTCAGCTCATGAAGCAGCGAGACGGACGATATGAGCGCTTCCTCCGACGCGTTGACAATGAGGACGCGCGGCTTCGGTTCCTCTCCGATATTGACGCCCTGCCCTTCGAGAGTTATGACTATTCTCTCGATACCGGACGCGAAGCCGACGCTCGGAACGCGCGGGCCGCCTATCGACTCCGCGAGATTGTCGTACCTTCCGCCGCCGCACACAGCGTTCTGCGAGCCAAGCTCACCCGCCAAAATTTCATAGGCCGTTTTGGTGTAATAGTCGAGGCCGCGAACCAATCTGTTATCGACGCTCACCGAAGCTCCTATCGCCGCAAGCCCGCGAGTTACCGCGCCGAAGTGCTCGCGGCACTCGCCGCAAAGCGAGTCTATCATGGACGGCGACGAATCGGTGAGGGTTTTGCACTCAGGATTTTTGCAGTCGAGTATGCGAAGAGGATTACGCTCAAACCTTTCCCGGCACGTCTCGCATAACCCGCCCAAGCCGGACGCGCTCCCCGATATGAAACCGCGGAGCGCGTCCCGGTACGCCGGCCTGCACTTCGGACAGCCGACTGAATTTATCAGCACGCTCAGGTTGTTTATACCGAGCCTGCGATATATCTCCATCGAAGTGTCGATTACCTCTATGTCGCGCAACGGACTCGGCGAACCCAGTATCTCGAAGTCAACCTGCCAGAACTGACGGTACCTGCCCTTTTGCGGGCGCTCGTAGCGAAACATCGGCCCGTAACCCCAAACTTTGACCGGCTGCGGCAGACGGCTCATGTCGCGCTCCAAGTAAGAGCGCATCACCGACGCGGTCATCTCCGGGCGCAGAGTGACGCTTCTGCCCCCTCTGTCGGTGAACGTGTACATTTCCTTTTCCACAACGTCAGTCGCGTCGCCTATGCCTCGGCTGAAGAGCTCGGTATGCTCGAATATCGGCAGCATCGCCTCTTTATAGCCAAAGTCCTCCGCGACCTCGCGGCAAACACCGATAACGTGAGCCCACTTCCGGGACTCGTCCCCAAGCACATCCTTCGTGCCCCTCGGGGCCTTTATCATCTCCATAAACTATCCTCCCCGCACCAGCGCTTACAAATATACTACCACTAAAAATAAAACCAATTGCGCTAATCACGTAATTTTATGGTAAAATTTTAACATAAATTAAGGTTGGTTTATCGTCAGAAGCCCATGAAGGTAAAAATAAAAGACTCCTCAAAGGACACAGTATCAACCGCGAAATCATTATGTCAAACTCGGAAATGAGACAGCTCCGCGCCCACATCAACAAATATTACGCTTGGATTGACGAGGTAAAGTCTAACGCGCCGCCTACTCTTTTAGAAATCTTGGACGCGATTTTAAGCCACGATACGGATAGTCCTCTCTATAAAAAACTTAACGACCTTCAACTCGCGGCGCGGACGAAACTGTTCCTTGATCGAAACAACATCTCAGATCTTCCCGCGCTCGCCGACAAAGTTTCTGCTATGCACCGCTCCTACAACGAGGTTTACGACAAAATCAAAAAGGTTGAGCGGCGAGCTAAGACGTTCGACAAGCACATTGAGTATTGCGGAAACTTGAAGAAATATCGCGGCGCAAATGCGGAGTACAACAAGTTGCTCGCCGCCGCAAAAGTCGCTGAAAAGGAAACGGGATTTTTTGCCAAAGGCAAAGCGGATAAAGCCCACGTCGCCGCGCAAGATTTCTATGAAATTCACCACACCAAAATCACGCTTTACCGTGCCGCCGAGAAATATCTGAAGGACGTTTTGCAGAAACGGTTTGACCCGAAACAAATCGCGACGCAAATGAAAACTTGGAAGCAGGAGCACAGCAAGAAAGAATCCGAGCGGCGCGACCTCTACGCTGAGTGCCACTATCTGGAAGCCGACATAAAAGACGCGGAGACGATAAAGAAGTTCGCCGCCCAGCTGATGTTCCCCGACGAGCCGAAGCAGCAGACCCACGAGCGAAGCAAGGTTTGGATACAAGGGCGTTAGCGCAAGTAATGAAATACCGCTCTTTCCAAACAATAATGCAGAGGTTGGATTGCTCCAACCTCTGCATTATTCATCGTTCGATTTTTAATCGCGGTACCGACAATCTGCCTGCGACAGCATTGTAGGCATTTTTGAAAGCCACAATGAAATCGTCAAGCTCTTTCTTGTTATCCTCTGCCCAAAATGAGAATAACTTAGTAGCATCAAAGTCCTTTTGATGTTGGACAAACCAATTTTTATATTGTTCGCGCTCCTTGCCTTTCGAGTACTCACTACTACCCGGACCACTTTCTTTGCAAGTACGCCATGTAAATCCAACCCGTGCCCCTTCTTGCCAATACGGGTGGTCGGAAGATAACGACAGCAGATATTCGCGAATAACTTGCTCAGGGCGAACACTACCGGGCAACTTAATAACGTTTTTCTTTGATGCATCTATTGGTAGACTCTCTGCTGACACATCTCCGTCAAATACCATTATTACGTTGCTAAAATAAACGCGGTCAGCCTCTAATAGTGTTTTCAGCTCTTCGCAACCCAAACGGACATCAAGAACATCAAGCAGGTTTAGGTAGTCGCTAACCAAATGGTTGAAAAACCAACGAGCCTCCGCATCCTCAGAATATATTTTGACCTTTTTGCGCGTCTGCGCTAACGTTTTCACCAACAAATCACCTTCGATAATTTCAAACTCAATGTTTCGCCGTATTTCCAACTGCCTATTGGCCGTTGAAAAATAGTACAGCTCAACAGGATTGATATTATCAGTATTATATACAGTCTTACCGCAAATATGCTTTAACAGGCTAATGCTATGAGTTGTAGCCACTATCTGCATCTCAAGACTTTTAGCCTCCGAAAGCATAATATCGACAAGCCGATTCTGCGCCGAGGGGTGTAACGTAGAATCCAATTCATCAATGAGCAAAAGACCGCCACGCCAAGGCGTTACGGATTGATGAATTTTACGAAACGAGAGCAACGCCATAAGAATTTGACCAACATTATCCTGTCCGGACGAGTTCGCCAAATAATCATATTTCGTTGTATTAACACCAACCGCCCGTTTGTTCTCGGTCTCACCAATAGCGGTTCTGGTGACACTTTGTATATCGTCGTAAAGCGAGAGAATCTCGCAGTATTTTTCGATAAACCACGTTTTCTCCTCTTCGCTGTCGAATTTTAATGCGGACGCTTTTATACCCTCAGTTTTCGCCTCACCGATAGGAAAAAGACGCGACAAGCCAAGATAATAAACGGGAATATCGAATTTTGCATCTGTCTTTTTTCCATCAACAACCTTGTAGGGAATTATTCTAAACCGCTTTCCGCCATCTTGCCAAGTAATTCTAAACTGACGGTAATCGGTCTCATTCCCGCTATTATCTGAAAGCGAGATTCTATATTTATCCGAGCCGGTTTTATCGTAGGACTTGCTGCCTTTGAACAACTCACCAAAATCCGCGCGGAAAAGACGCGAGGAATATGTACTTCCGTCGCGTTTCTTCATTTCGGCGGCGTTACCAAGCATACCCAATACAGTTGACTTACCTGTTGAGTTACCGCCTGCAAGAATAGTAAGGCGTTCACCTAACACGATGTCCTGTTGCTCGAAGCAACGGAACTGTTTGATGTTCAAAGAGTGAAACATATTACCTTCCTCCCCTGTTGTTGATGATGTCCCGACGCGGAATGTTTATCGACCGAGAAAAAACCATTAACTCGCTGCCCTGCTTTTTCTCGTTTGCTACATAGCTTAGGCTATACGGCTCCATATCAAATCGCTGATACAATTCTTCAATCAGCGGCACCTTATCATAGGTCATCAGCCATTTTCGGCGCGATAACTTTTCCGTTACTACTTGTGAAAGCTGCCGATGCTCGTTATGGTCAAAAGCATTCTTGTATAGGTTGCCGCCTTTCACCACATATGGCGGGTCGAGATAGAAGAAGCACCACTTGCTCATAACATCAGTTTGTGTTTGAAGAAGAACGCTTGCGTCCAAATTATACAGCGCGATTTTATTGCGTTGCGCGGCTATTCGTTTGATGCGCTCGATAAGTTCCGGCTTATTAAAACGGCAGTCTATCTTGTAATTTCCGTTTTGTTCGTTTCCTCCTATCACGCCGCCGCTAAGAATACCGGAACGATTAGTGCGGTTGAGAAAAAGCGTTGCGAATCCAACGCTAAGGATCGCGCTATCCCGTGAATTATCATAAATGTTCCGTTGGCGCAAGCGTTCCTCAATCGTTATTGGGGTGTCGTTAATCATACGGCACAAATTGTCAGTTTCGTTAAGGACAGAATACCAAAACGAATAAATGCAGTAGTCAAAATCGTTTATAACGATGCTCTTAACGTTATTATTGAGCAACAACGCAAGCGCAACACCCGCGCCCCCCGCGAACAGTTCAACGTAGGTGTAGCTATGAAGCGCGTTACATACGACAATATCCTTGATATATGGATATAGCACGGATTTCCCGCCGGGATAACGGAGAGGGCTTAGATTCTTAGCCATTGTCGCTCACCTCGCTTTTTAGCAGTTCAATTTCAAACCGCGCTTTCGCCGCCCATTCCATTTCAGCTTCGCGTTTAAGTTGAGCGGCTTGTCCTTGCCGTGAGCGTACCTCGCCGACAATAGCTTTCTGTACCGCTTCGGACGGTAACGGAATAAGCACTTTTTTCAATTCGTCCGCTGTTATGGCGGGATAGTTACCGCCGCTACTGCGTTGCATAAACTGGTAGAGGACGTAATCATTCATCATAACCCATTGCAAATATTCTCGCGAAACGTCGTTACGCAAGATTTTGCGTAACACGCAAAATCCCGTTGACGCGATAGCCAAATCTCTAATCGTAGCAATCGCGCCCCTGTGTGGGCGTGTTGTTGATATGATAATATCGCCTGCCCGCACGACCATCTTGGCGCGGCTCGGCGCTTCGTCGGTTGGGGTTTCGGTTGTTTCATATTCGCCCGTTTTCAGCGATACCCCCGAAATTTCAATATACGGGAAGGTGTCCTCAAAAAACACTTTTCCGTCCCACGTTTCCGAGGAAAACTCCACGATATTCTCTAACGTGTCGTGCGGTAATTTACGCAAAGCGTCAACGCGTTGCGTATAAAACGGATTATGATACTCTGGGTCAAAGCGCGACGAAAACGCCGCTTTTGCGTTGACGGTAAAAACCGACTTGCGCGTAATGGTCGGCGTGGGTAAGTTCAAAGCGTTGCGGACAACCTCGTCCATACCCGCAAGTAGCGTGTCGGCTTCGCGGAAGGCGGCGGCGCGGCGTTGGTTAGCGGCTTCAATCCCGGTGACAAGTTGGGCTTGAATATCTGACGAAACTTCAGGTACAGGAATGGCTCGGATACTATCATAATCAAGCGCAAGCCGAGTGGTCCCAGTAACACCACGATTGGATAAGGTCTGTCCCAAATCAGAATTAAGATACGCCGCCAAAAATCTTGGTGATAAACGGCTGTTAATCCTCATTCTAACGATATGCTGATTGATATTAGCGGGCAACACATCAGAGGTGACAACGGAACAAGTGCCAATTCGCCCGGTTATAGTCATTAAAACATCGTCAACCGCCAGTTGGGAGCGTTCTAAAAGTCCAGCATGAACATCTTCGGTGATATATTTCACATCGGTTAAATCTATCCCGAATGGGGTCACGTTCTGGATTCTCAAAAACCGAACTCCGCTATCTGTATATTGTTCCTCGTTTGCCCTTAATGGTGTCGCCCCGCCTGAAATTCCCGTTAAAAGCGCACCAAGCATAGTTAGACCGCAGGCGTTTTCCAAATGTTGCATCATAGCGGCATATTTAGGATTGTTATATGCTGGGTCAATTCGTCCAATCTCCCCCCGCCGAACGGCAAACGCGCAAAGCTCGTCGTCTTTGGGGGTTATCCGAAAAAAGGGTTACTGTCCTTTTGAAACGCTTCCCATTGCCGCACGACCTCGGGCAACTGTGAGCGGTCGTTTTGCCGCCCCGTCGCGTCGTAGCCAATTTTCTCCGGCGCCGCCATAAATATTGCTTCGTCGTCGCTCGACGTTTCATTCGCGCCGCGCTTACGCACGAAGATTATTGAAGCCTTAACCCCTGCGCCAAAGTGCGCGAAAGCCGCTTGCGGCAAACTGACTACCGCCAATAACTGAAATTTTTCCAGTATAAAGTCACGCACGTATTGCATACTGCTGTTCGTCAAAATGCCGTCCGGTAGGATTATTGCAGCCTTGCCTGTGCCGGGCTTGAGAAATTCGTGTATACGTTCGATAAACAAAACCTCGGAGCTTTGGGCGTTGCGCGTTACAACGGTGCCGTTTTTCTTCTTCTGCCGTCCGCTTTTGTCCAATACCGTGCCGAGGAAAAACTTCCCGAGATATGGGCGTTCCGTCGCGTTAATCTTCGAGCCAAACGGCGGGTTTGTGAGGATATAGTCAAACTTGTCCGCGACAAAACCGGGGTTGAGCGCGTGAATTTTGTCAATGCCGTCAAGCGCGTCCGCGCTGACGACGTTCGTATGCCCGTCGTCGTGGACTATCATATTCATTTTGGCGACGCGGGCGATTTCGTCGTTAATCTCAATGCCGAAAAGGCGCTTCTCTGCGAAGTCGTGCCAGTATTTGTAGTGTTCCTTGCTGTCCGTGTCGTAGTATTCGCCCGCCTGCTTGCGTATGTAATCAAGCGCGTACAACAAAAAACCGCCCGAACCGCAGGAGGTGTCAAGCACGAAGTGGTCGCGCTCGGGTTTGAGCATATCAATAGCAAACTCAATAATCGGGCGCGGCGTGAAATATTGCCCGAAATCGCCCTTGAAAAAGCCGTCCATAAACCGCTCAAACGCCACGCCTTTCACATCAAGGTCGGTCTTGTTAAGGTTGACGCTCTCCAAGTGCGATACGACCGTACTTAACACACGGTCGTCAACCTTGATTGACTCCGTGAACACCTCCGGGTCGCGTTGCTTTTGCTCGTCATAGAGCTTGTTAATGCGCCCCGCAAGCGACGCGGGCGGTTCGTAGGTCTTAATCTGAAATTCGTAAGGCTCGCCTTTCTTGCGTGCTTTCTGCTCGTCGCTAATCTTCACGAAAATCAACTTGCAAAGCTCACCAAACGCCGTCGGTGGCGATAAACGCCCGCCGCCCCAAAGGGTGTTGTGGCATTTCTTAATCGTAGACATAAGCGAATCCCGCGAAACAGGCTGAATATCGTTATCTTTATCGCCCTTGTAAAAACGATATTCCTGCGGCTTGCCATAGGATTTCGGCAAATCCGCCAGCACGTTTAACTCGCGCTCCAATGCGCCATATTTGTCGGTAACGTCAAGAACTCGGCGCGTAAAACCCGCCACGATAACAACGTAATCAGCGCGAAGTTTTACCCAAGTCGCGTTGCCTACGCCCTGCTCTATAGCTTGCGTGAACTCCGCGTCCGTAACGCCTTCTTTTTTACATTCAATAACAGCGTAGGGGCGCTTGCACTCGTCATCGCGAAACACAACAATATCTGCCCTGTCGGTCGGCAATCTATCCGGGACGGTTACTTCAATCTTTATACGATTGGCGGGATAATCGTATTTGTAAATAAGCTCCGCCCAAAACTCAGCGCGTACCGCTTCCTCCGGGTTGTCATAGCGTTCGCTATGGTTGTCAGAACCGGCGTAAGTAATCTGCCGCTTGCCATCCGCGCCTGTGATATAGGCATATCCCGCTTTAATGGCACTATCTAAATACGACATCTCGTCGTCTCCTCAATTGTCATTTTTAGCATTCTTTGCGGCTCTCGTTCGCCCATCAAGAGGTTTAGTCGTGGACTTCGGTATCAACCATAACCGTCTGATATAGACGGCACCGTCAACTTTCTCTGCCTTGCATCTCGATTGTACTTGACGCTCCGTTATGCCCCAAAGTGCGGCGGCTTCATTCGTCGTCATATAATCCACACAAATCACCTCGCAACTGTCACATTATAACACGTTATGCCGAAGATTGCAGGCATTATTTTGAAAGCCAATGATCACTGATTGTTTCGAATAGTAAAACACAATAGGTTAAGTATGAACAAATCGTAAATTGGGGGGGGGGGGGGATCATAAACTTCTACGAACGATTCCCGGAATGGCAGAATCGATCAAGGCAGCAGCCGCAGAACCTCTGGAGCTTGGCGTACCATTTGAAAAACTCGTCGGTGAACAGTAAGGGCGACCTTTGCGGCCGCCCTGTTTGTCTTTATCTTATTTATCGTCTATCTTACAACGATCATTTCTCCGGTGAATTTATTCAGAGCTTCCGCCGTACCGTCCGGCCTTACCGCGACGAGATTTTCTATCCTGACTCCGAATTTGCCCGGAATATATATCCCCGGCTCGACGCTGAATACATTGCCGGGTTCGAGCGGGGTGTCGTTGCCCTCTATTATGTACGGATCCTCGTGGATTGCTATCCCTACCCCGTGCCCGAGCCTGTTGAGAAAATATTTTCCATAGCCCGCGTCTGATATGACCTTGCGCCCGGCTCTGTCGATATCCTGGCCGGCCGCCCCCTTCACGACCGCGGCTTCCCCCGCTTGCTGAGCCGCGAGGACGACTGCGTATACGCGCCTCATCTCTTCACTCGGATCGCCGATGCAGAAAGTCCTCGTCGTGTCCGAGCAGTAACCTTTGTATCGGCAGCCCATGTCGACGACGACGAAATCCCCGTCCCGCAGAACCCTGCCGCTGCCCTGATAGTGCGGCATCGAACCGCCGGGTCCCGAAGCCACTATAGGGGAAAAAGACAACCCCTCTCCTCCCTTTTCGGCAAAGAGCTTCGCTATCCGCTCCTGAATGTCCCGTTCGGAGATCCCGCTCCTGATAAATTCAGACAAGTCCTCCATAACGGCATCGGCTATCGCTGAAGCGCGTCTCAAGCATTCGAGCTCAGCCTCGTCCTTCACTCGGCGAAGCGGGGCTAAGACGCGGGCGCCGTTCACGTAATCCGCCTTCAGGGCGGACTGCATATCTATCAGATCCACGGCTCGAACCCCGTCGTTGACGGCTATCCTCCCGCCCGTTACGCCTATCTCCCGCGCTCCTTCCGCGAACGCGCGGCTGAATCCCTCGTGGTCGGCCCATATTTTGTACACGGCGTTATCTCCGAGGGCGTTTCGCATCTCTTCCTCATACAGCGTCGGAGTCAGGGCGAATATCCCGCCGTCACGCGAAATCAAAAGCCCTTTCACTCTCTCGTCGTCGAAAAGCCTGAGCTCCGCTAAGTACTCAGCGTCTGCGGACGGTCCGACAAATATCGCGTCAAGACTGTTCGAAGCCAGAATGCCAGCAAGTTTCCCGATTCTTTCAGTGTGTAACATATAGACCCCCCTAAAAAAGAGCGGGAACCGGATCTTTTACAGCCCGGTTCCCCGTCCCTATAAGAATATCCCGCCCTTACTATTTGATGGACAGATACTTATCCGGAATCTTCACGTTGGTCACGTTCATGTAGCCTTTGCCGAAGACGTAAGTATCTTGGTAGACGAGCAGCAGATTGCGCGACTTCGCGCCGGTATTGACGTCCGTATAAAACGATCCGTTCCACTTAGCGCCGGGCGTGAATTTTTCATAGGCAGCCCACAGATCCTTGACATTGCCGAGCTTCGCCTTGCCCTCGACGATATTTTTGCCGTATTCCGCAAGGGCGCACGTCGTACTCCAGCCGTAGGAATACGCCCATGTTCCCATGCGTCCGCTGCCGCCCTTCTTAACTACGACCTGCTCGACTTTTTTGACAATCGCGGGCCAGTTGCCGGCCTCTTTTTTGAGGTCTATGCCAAACGCCCCGGGATACCCCATCAGAGGCGACGGCAGGTCGGGCTCTACGAAAATGGCGCCGTTTGCGGCAACCTGCACGAGCAGCGGTTCGGTCTGCGCGTCGTTAGTGCAGAAGAACGCGGTCTGTTTGCCGTACTTCTCGACCCAGGACGGCACCTTCTCCAATATGAACTGCTGAGCTCCCACTATGCCAACGTCGCTGGTAGGATCGGGCGCGGTCTCGAAGATGAACTCGAGCCCCAAATCCTTGCAGGCCTGCTCCATTATCGCGCGGCGCCTGGCCAGAAGCTCGTAGCCCATGTGGCGGGGGAACGAAATATGGACGAACTTCTTAGCGCCGAGTTCCTTGGCGGTGTGTATGATAAGATATCCGCGCGCTACGTTGTCAGCGTAAATGGCGAGGTCGGCCACCCCGCCGATAACCCCCGGATCCTCCTGCGGTTCTCCGGCCAGGCAGATTATGTCGGACCTCTTCTCCTTTACGCGGCGGAACGCCTCGGTGGTCCCCGGTATTGCGTCGTCGACAACGATGACCTTAACCTTGGGATCGTCGGCCAGACCGACTATCTGAGTGATGGTCGTCTCCATTTCGGACATGAAGCTGTCCGGCATGGTGACGTGGCGTATCATGCCGCCTTTCGCCACGTCGCCGTACAGTTTTATCAGGTGCTCGGCGGCGCGGTACGTATCCTCCGCCTGGGACACCGTCAGCGTGGCGATCCCGATATGGAATTTAGGCGCGGCGGCATAAGCGACGCCGCTCACCGGTAAAAACAGCGGCGCTAAAAGGAGAAACATGGCGAAAACGAGCTTTGAAACGGAACATTTTCTCATAATCCTACCCCTCCAAAATAAAGTATTTACAGACATGGCTCTTGTACGTCAGAACGATTGAAGCGCGCCGTCAGTACCATCCGTGACCGGCTCCTCGTCATTTTCCGCCGGTACCCGTCCCTCTGCCGGACGCCGCGGAGTGGGTACGAATATCTCCGGCGATTCGCCTGAGACAGCGGGGATGGAGAGCATCAGCGCGCCGCTGTAGCCGTCGAGTTCCACCCTCCTTTCTATGGTCTTGATCACGCTTTCGTCGTCTTCGTTCAACACCTTGACGACGAAAGTATGAGTCTTGCCGGTCATCTTGATGATGATCCTGTCGTCCTCCCGCATATCGACCGCTTTCCTCTCGTCATGGTCTATCACGAGCGAGCAGTAAGGTACCGCGCCGTACTCCCTGCCGCCGACGGAGACGCTCTTGTTGTCTATCAAAACCTCGTACTCCTTGCCGATGCCGTACATAAGGAAAGCGACGGCCACGAGACACGCAAGCAGAACCGCCCCGGCAGCCATACGCCTCGCCGAAAAAGACCGGCCCGACGCCATTTCTTACCCC
The DNA here is from genome assembly GCA_026002695.1 of Synergistales bacterium. GTDB lineage: Bacteria > Synergistota > Synergistia > Synergistales > Synergistaceae > BOCB01. The sequence continues at coordinate 15,875 of BOCB01000006.1, read as the reverse complement.
TCCCCCCTGAGTCCGCGGCGTTCCCGCGCTCTCTCATGGTGTCTTTTCCAGGCGTGCAGGACAAGAGCCGCCGCGATTATGCCGTAAGATATGAAGACCCTGAAATATTCACCGAGCTGGGCTTGTCCTATGAGCTGTTTGCCGGCCATCGGAGAGACTACGAACATCAGGTGGAACAGAGCGACTCCCACGAAGACGTTGGCAATAGACGCCCTTGAGATCGTGGCTCCTCCTATCAGGAGCGCCGCTATGGAGAACATGCCGGCCTGGTCGTGGCTGTTATAAGTGTTCATCGTGCCGATATTCTGGAGGAAGATTATCTGCCCAAAGGCCGCGAGCATGGTGGATATAACTATGGCTATGACTCTGGTGCGTTCTACCGCGATACCGGATGAATCGGCCAGCGCCATGTCCTGACCTATGGCGCGCATGTCCTGACCGAGCTTGGTGCGGCGAAGCCAGACTATGAACAGGCAGAATACCCCTATCAAGAGGAACGTGCCGACCGGTATGGTCACGGAGACGGGGCCGGAGGGGAGGGGGAAACTCACGGAGAAATCCAGCGTGTTGTCAAGCGCGTGCCTGACGCCGGTGAGACTTACGGCGTTGCGTATCCCATATCCCCGCGAAAGGACGAGCTGCGGGCTCGTGACCGGTATTCTGTACGGAAGCGTCCCCACCGCGTAAAGCACCGCGAACTGATATACGCCGTTGACGAAGAAGCCCAGGATGTACGACGTCACCATCTCCCGCCCCTTTGCCATATTGAGTATCTTGCCGCTTACAAACCCCAGGAACGCGGCTATCGGCATACTTATTATCGCCGCTAAGACCATGCCGGGGAGACCGACTACGGACCAGTCCGTGACCAATATCAGCCCGATCTGACCCGCCATGGCCCCCAGAACCATGCCGAAGTTCAGTCCCATGCCGGCCATTATGGGGATGAGAAGCGACAACACCAGAAATGAATTCCTGGCTAACCTCGTCAGCATCTCCTGTATGAGATACCCGGCGGAAAACCCGGAAAGAGGGATAGCGGCGGCGGACAAACCGAGGAATATAATCGGCACCGAGTTCGATATCAGCAAGTGTTTGAGGTTCTCCGGCAAAGAAAATTTCCTCTCCGCGCCGGAGTTATTTTGGGCGCCCGTCATCTTTTCACCCGCGTCTTCCTGGTGAGGGCGTAGAGAATCATCCCGTTGCTGACGACTATCCTTACCACTTCCGACATATCGCTCTTGAGCAGACCGTTTATCACCGACGGGGTCATGGTCAGTATGCCCTGAAAGAGAAATGTCCCGACCACGACGTTGACCATAGAAGCCTTGTTCACCGACGCGCCGCCCAGCAGGATGGCCGCGACCGCGGGGAAGGCCATGTAAAGGGGCCCCATGTACAGCTGTATGAAGCCGAAGCTCTGTTCGTACACTATTATCCCTATCGCGCCCAGAACCGTCGACAGCACGACGGATATCGCGCGCATACGGTCCACGTTTATACCTGATGCCCTGGCAAATTCGGGGTTGGAGCCGACCGCGATGATGGCTGTCCCGGTCTTTGTCCTGAAAAACGCCCACACTAACAGGATCATGAGGGCGAAGAAAAGGAACATGCCTGTGGGGAAGTAGAAGAAACCGTGCTGTACGGAGAGGAAATCACTCAGTACGTGCTTCCAGAATCCCTCCGTGCTGATAGTGGTCCGCAGCCCCGAGCCTCCGTACCCCCATATCATGACCGCGCTGTCGAAGGGAAGCAGCAGCCACGCCATGCACATAAGAGCCACGGACGAAAAGCCGACATACGTCGCCACCATCATCTCCTCTCCTTTTACGCGATTCAATATCTGCGCGTAGGCGAAGCCGAGTATGACAGCTATGGGAACCGCCGCGGATACGGCGAAGATAAACCCGCCCATGCCCGTCGCCTTGAACTGTATGGAAGCGGTGGCGCCGAGCAGCCCCGCTATGATCCCCAGAGGCAGGCCGAAATTGAGCCCGCACCCGCTCTGCACCATAGGAACCATCGCGAGGACAAGGATGCCGTTCATTCCGACTCGCACCAAGGTATCCGAGATCGACGTATCGACCCTGACCCCCACGAACGGCGCGGCGGCGAACAAAAACAGAAGGAAGAGTCCGATTATTATCCTGGGCCAGCCGGCGTTTTCTATAAACCTATTGATCACTCCGCTCATTCGATACCGCCTCCGCTCTCCGCGCTCACCGCCGACGGCAGGGATTCGCCCATCATCAGCACCCCGAACTCCTCCGCCGGACGCGACGCGGGAAGAATCCCGCTTATCCTCCCGTTGTCAACTATGGCTATCCTGTCACAGAGCGAGCGCAGTTCCTCGAGCTCCGACGAGGTTATTATTATGGTGGTCCCGAGCTTCTCGTTGGCGCTTCGAAGGGCGTCTAAGACGAGGCGCTTCGCTCCGACGTCTATGCCGCGCGTCGGCTCGGATACAAAAAGTATATCGGGCTCCACTACGAACGCCTTGGCGAGGCATACCTTCTGCTGATTGCCCCCGGACAGCTCGACGACCCTCTGTTTATGAGAGGTACACCTGATACCGAGGGACTCTATGTATCGGGCAGCCGTCTCGCGCATGGCGGCGTCGTCGCGCCATTTTACGAGGCCGCCCAAAAACGCGCGCAGGAACTTGTTGCGGGCCTGCATCGCCGTGAAGGCTATGTTCCAGTCGATCGGCTCGTCAAGGAGAAGCCCGACTCCGCGCCGATCTTCGGAGACAAAGGCCATGCCGTGAACAAGCGAACCGGCCGGGTCGTTGAGGCGAATTTTTCGGCCGTTTACCGACACTTCCCCTCCTGCCCGGAACAAACCCATTATGCCGTTCGCTATGCCTAATTTCCCCTGTCCCGCAAGACCCCCTACGCCAAATATCTCTCCCCTTTGAACCGAGAACGAGGCGCTGCGCACCGTCTCCCCCGGCATGTCTACCCAAAAATTTTCAACCTCCAGGATTGTTTCGGCCTCAGCGCGCTCAGGCCGAGAGGTCGCCCTATTCTCGACATCCCGGCCGACCATCCAGCTCGCCATCTTGTATACGTCGGTCTCGGACGGTCGTATCTCCTTTACGATACGCCCGTCACGGAGGACGATTATCTTGTCGCATAAATCCAAGACCTCTTGGAGCCTGTGAGATATGAAGATTATCGCTATGCCCTTCGCCGCTATGTTGCGGAGAGATTGAATCAATACGACGGCCTCCGACTCGGTCAGAACCGCTGTGGGCTCATCTAACACGAGCAGCTTCGTGTTCTTCCTGTCTATCTCCCGGGCGATCTCGGTAAACTGCTTGTGTCCGACCGGCATCTCGGAGACAAGAGTGTCCGGGTTGATCGAAAACCCCAGGATCGATATCGCTTCCTCCGCCCTGCGTCTCATGTCGGAACGGTCTAAGGTTTCAAGCCTGCCGCCGAATATCTCGACAAGCGGATTGTACTTCGTGGACTCCCTATTGAGGACGATATTCTCCGTGGCCGTGAACCCCGGAAGCAAAGAAAACTCCTGATGCACCATACCTATGCCCGCGTCTATCGCCTCGAACGGGGACGAGAAGCGGACATCACGCCCATCGAAAATCACGCGCCCTTCGTAGCCTCCGGTACCGGTTATCACAGGCATACCGAACAGGATGTTCATGAGCGTCGACTTGCCCGCTCCGTTCTCGCCGACCAGCCCGAGGATTTCTCCGGCTCCAAGTGAAAAATTAACTTCGGCCAGAACTCTGTTGCCGAAGAACTCCTTGCCCACCGCTTCCACTGTCAATAACGACCCTACGTCAGGCATTCTTCCACCTCTTTGCAAATCAATACTCTACGGAATACGGTTGATTATCCTCTCGCAAATACCCCTTGTCAAGCATTGCGAGGATAACTCAAACCACAGGTTCAAATTTCCGCACAAGCCCATGCAAATGTGATGGAACAGGCGGCAGGATGCCGCCCCTACACGGCAAAAACCGGAAACCGAACCCGTAGTTTTTGATGTTTTGGGATGTTGAATTTTTGAAATGTTTTGGGGCGAACACATAAGTTCGCCCCTGTGGAAATCACGCGCAGGCGGAAAACCCCGCGTTTTTTTATCTTCTTTTCGGCTGAGGCAGGGCTTTCATTGGCTTTGCCTTTGCCGCGCCTATATTGAAGAAAGCCAGCAGTTCGGCGAGGTCTCCGGACAACGTGGACAGCCCCTCCGCGTTCGTGGCCATTTTTTCCGCGGCTGTGGATATATCTCCGATGCCGGAGCGGATGTTCTCTCCGGCGTGTGCCGTGCTCTCCACGCGTGTCGCTATATTCTGTATGGCCTCGGCTATCTCCTCGCTCGACGCGGCCTGTTCCTCGGAGACGGCGGCGAGGTCCTGAGTAGCCGCCGCGATGCTCTTCAGGTACTCTATCATCTTGCCTATCAGCTCTTCCGTTTCCTTCGAGAGGCCGCTGGCGTCCTCGGAACCCTTAGCGTTTGCGAGGGAGAGCGTTACGACGTTGTCGAGATCGCCGGTTATCGTCTTGGCCAGTTCCTCAATGCTCTTCGCCGCGACGTTGCTGTCCTCGGCGAGCTTGCGGACTTCCTCGGCGACGACCGCGAAGCCGCGCCCGGCGTCGCCGGCGCGCGCCGCCTCGATAGCCGCGTTCAGCGCGAGCAGGTTCGTCTGATCGGCTATGCCGCCTATCTGCGACACGAAGCCCTGTATCTGGCGAGCCCTCGTTCCGAGTTCCTGCACGCTCTTCGCTGACTCCGCCGCGTTCCTGGCGACGTCGTCGATTCCGCGTACCGCGCGCTGCACGGACTTCATGCCCTCGTCGCCCGCGCTCATGGCCTGGTCAACCTGACGCGCTATGTCGGTTCCTTTCTCCGCGGTCGCCTGCGCTCCCGCCGCCACTTCCTCGACGGAGGCGTTGACCTCTTCGGCGGCGGAGGAAAGGGCGTTGAGGTTCGTCCCCATCTCCTCGACATTGGCTCTGAACTCCTCCACGGAGGCGTTGCTCTCCTCGGCCATCGATGAGAAGTCCTGCGCCGTCTCGTTGATGCTGCCGCTCGCGTCCTTTACGGAGCCGATTATCTCTTTTAATTTATCCGTCATTGCCTGGAGAGCGACGCCCATATGCGCGAGCTCGTCCTTGCCCGTCGTCTCGAACTCCGTTGTGAGGTCTCCGCCGGCGAAGAGTTTGACGCCCAGCTGCACCCTGCTGATCGGCACTGTTATCATGCGCGCTATTAAAATAGCGAATATGAGACCAAGGAGCATGGACACTCCGGCTGAAACGATCAGCTCTACGATCCCGCCATGTGTCTCCAGTTTGGCTGTCTCGTTAGTTTCATCCGCGAGTTTTGCGAGCAGAGCCACGAGCTCATCGTTGAACTTCGAGAACGCTTCGGAGGCCGTAGCGTTTTTACCGCCGACAGCCATACTTGCCTCCACCGCGCGTAACTTCTCAGGGGCGGCGTTCGGGTCGAGCAATGTGGCTATACATTCGTCCTGCGCTTCTCGGAAGGCGGCCCGCAGCGGCGCGTACCTTTTCATCATATCGACTTCCCGCTGGGTCAGCTTGGTCTCCTGATACTTATCGTAATACTCCGTTATCTTATCTCTGTTCGCTATTATCAAGTCGGAGAAACTCTTTCTTGCCGCCATATCAGTATTAACGCTCATGGCTAAGAGCATCCGCCTGTTGTCGATTATACGCGCGTTCGCGTCACCTACCCAGACGATCGGCAGCGTGTAATCGTCGTACAGTTTCCCCAAATTCGCCAACGCGTCGCTGCCGAATTTGTAGCCTATCCAGACCATCCCCAGCATCAAAAGCAAAAGCAAACTTACAAGCGAGAGAATCTTTGCCAATGTGCGTAAATTCCTGAACCATTGCATAATAACCAGCCTCCAAATAAATTAATAGAATAGATTGAAGTAAAGCATGGACAAGGAAAACAGCGTTGCAAACAAAGTACGCTCTTTATTAGCGCAAGGCACGCTAAAAGGCACCCTCTCTTTCGAGAGGAACGCTCGTAACATTTTCAATTGTTGAATCAGGGCAGTATTTACCGTGAAGCCGTGAAGCCGTGAAGCCGTGAAGCCGTGAAGCCGTGAAGCCGTGAAGCCGTGAAGCCGTGAAATTATGGGGGCTCGCTCGCTCTTTGTCAAGAGCTTTTTGCAAAATTGATTAGCTTTTTGCGTAACTTTGCCGGACATCCTCCGCATTTCAATTCACCCTCAACACGATATAATATAAGTCTTTTTTATTTTTACATATACTACACTTTTCATTTTAATTTGTAAAGGATCAATTCGCCACCTCAAACCACAGGTTCTAATTTTCCGCACAAGCCCATAACGGGCGAATGTGGGGAACGCGGGTGGCAGGATGCCGCCCCTACACGGCAAAGACCGGAAACCGAACCCGTAGGGGCGGCATCCTGCCGCCCGCGTTCCGATTTTCACCCATCGGGTGCAAGGCTAAAATCACTTTGAGATCCGGAGGCGCGGTTAATTTTTCAATCCGGCAATTACTTTCAATAAGGTTTTATGGTAAAATTTTAACATATCATATAGGGATGATTTGTCGTGAGGAGCTTAAAGGATAAAGATAAAACACTAACAGCGGAGGGATTTTTTTATGTTACGCACAGTCAAGTTATTCGTCATGTTCGTCTCGGCATTCTCATTTTTCGTTATGGGCGCGGCCGCGCCTTTGTACGCCGCCGAAAAGCAGTTTAGCGCCGCAGAGAACGAGCTGTGGGTGAAGATAGACAAGAACAAGCTCAAGCTCTATCTCTGCAAGGGCGGAAATGAAATTTTGAAGTCATACCCCGTGGCGATAGGCCGCGGCGTCGGCGTTAAGAAGACGCGCACGGACCTGATTACGCCGGCGGGCGTCTTCAAGATATATCGCGTGATACAGGACGCGCGCGAACTCGTGTACGACCCGAAATGGTTCGGCGAGCCCGGCGAGCCGCAGAAGGGCGCGTACGGCGCGAAGCTCATCTCGTTTTACAATCCCTGGCAGATAGCGGTACACGGCACTAACTCGCCCGGTTCCATAGGCAAGAGGGTAACTCACGGCTGCGTCCGTCTGCGCAACAGGGATATAATAGAACTGTCGTCGTACATAAAGCCGGGTATGCGCCTCCGCATAGTCGAAAAGGACGTGGAGAAGGACGCGATATAGCCGTTTTACAATCCGAAATACCTGAGCAGAGCCACCGACGCCATACCCGCGACTATCGCGCCGAAAAAACTGTTCCATTTCCAGGCTATAAAAACAGCCGGCGCGCTCGCGAGCAAAAACACGTTGTCCGGCGATATAAACAGGGCGTATCCCCCGTCGGGCAATTTACGCATGAGCACTTCAGGTATGAGCAGCGCGGTGAGTACGGCGGCCGGGACAAACGAAAGCCATTTTTCGATGACCGGATTGAGTTTGCGTCCTCCGAGCAGCCAGAAGGGCGCGCCTTTCTCTAACTGCGTTACGACCGCGCAGCCTATTATGACGAGCATGGTATATAAATCCATCTTCATTTGAGGCCGGCCCCCAAAGCCGCGCCGGCCACAGTCGCGATTATTATGCTCCACGTACCGAACCCCATCAGGAACGATACGGCAGCGACAGCGCCGGACATGATTATCACGAGAAATTGCTTCTTGTCTTTCAAGCGCGGAGCCAGAAGCGCCAGAAACACCGCGACCAATCCGAAGTCTATGCCGAACCTACCCGCGTCCCCAATCACGGAACCGAAGAAGCAGCCGGACGCCGTGGCCGCTATCCATGTCGCGTGAGACATAACAGTAACGCCTAAGGTCTCGTAAATCAGCGGAGGCCTCGCGAGTTCCTCCGCGCTCGCGGCCTCCGAGCGCGCGGCGTTCACCATAAAAGTCTCGTCCGAGATTTCCATACCGAAGAGTACCTTGTAAAGGAAGGGGAGCCGCGAAAACTTCGCCGCGACGGACGCGCTCATGAGCGCGTAACGAAGGTTCACTATGCCGCAGGTCAAAACCATCATCCCGTATGATACGCCGGCCGAGAGCTGAGCTATCGTTATGAACTGAGACGTGCCCGTGTATACAATCGCGGACATTATGAAGACCTCAAGAACGGACATTCCCGCCTGCTGAGCCAGTACGCCGCACGCGAAGCCCGCCGGAACATAGCCCATCATTATGGGAATGGCGGTGCGCGCGCCTTTCAAAAAATTTATCCGGAATTTCATAACCAACCATCTTCCTTCGTACAGATGCCAATCGACCCTTGTTTTTTAAGTAAATACTGATTTATTGTTAGGAGCCTAAAGGGTAACGATAAAAACCTGACCGGCTTTGTATCTCAAAACGGCGAAATTCCATTTCGGCTAATTAATCAGCGCTTACTTAACTCAGTGCGTCCGCTATTCTGCGCGACGCGAAGCCGTCGCCGAAGGGGTTGCCGGCGCACCGCGCAAGCAGACGCTCGCGCGCGGACGCGTCGGAGAGGAGTGCGTCCGCCTCGCTCGTTATTTTGTCCTTGTCCGTGCCGACCAATATACAGCTCCCCGCTTCGACCGCCTCGGGGCGTTCGGTAACGTCGCGCAGTATCAGCACGGGCTTTCTCAATGAGGAGGCTTCCTCCTGGACGCCGCCGCTGTCGCTCAGGATCAGGGAACAGTTGTTCATAGCCCAGACGAAATCGGGGTAATCCAGCGGGTCGCAGAGAATGATACGTGAATTGGCGCCGAGGGAGGCAGTCATCACATCGCGGACCACGGGATTTTTGTGCATGGGGACGAGGGCGCGCATCTCATTGCGGGCGGCGAGTATCTCAAGCAGCGCCGAGCATATGCGACGCATCGGCTCGCCCCAGGACTCGCGCCGATGGGCGGTGAGCAGTATGAACGGCGCTCCGTCCGTTAGGGAAAGCAATCTCGGTTCGAGCGGGGAGGCGTTTATTCCGGCGGCGATACGCAGGGCGTCGACTACCGTGTTGCCCGTTACGAGAATTTTTTTCGCGTCGAGGCCGTCCCGCAATAAATTCCGCCGCGCGCCCTCGGTTGGGGCGAAGAGGTACGACGCTATTCTGTCGGTCATAACCCTGTTCATCTCTTCGGGGAACGGACGGCGCATGTCGAAGCTGCGAAGTCCGGCCTCGACGTGCCCGACAGGGATGTCGCGGTAGAAAGCGGCGAGCGACGCCGCAAACGTGGTCGTCGTGTCGCCGTGGACGAGCGCGGCGGCGGGGCGGTCGGCGTCGAACGAGCCTCCTACGCCTTCGAGTACCGACGAGGTGATGTAGTCGAGCGACTGGCGGTTTTTCATAATGCCGAGGTTCACGTCGGCGAAGAGGCCGAAGTACGAGAGAGCCTGACTCAGCATGTCGGTATGCTGGCCTGTGGCGACAACGCGGACGGAGAACGCGGAGCGCCCGCGCAATTCGAGGATGACGGGCGCCATTTTGATTGCCTCCGGCCTCGTGCCTATGACAACGTCTATCCTTATCATGGCCGCGCTTCCCCCCTACGCCTTGTCGTCCCCCGACACATCCATGAAGGCCATGAACGCTTCCTGAGGAATCGACACGCGGCCGATCTGCTTCATGCGCTTCTTGCCCTCTTTCTGTTTCTCCAATAATTTGCGCTTTCTCGTGATGTCGCCGCCGTAGCACTTGGCGAGCACGTCCTTGCGCACGGCCTTGACGTTCATGCGGACTATAACCTTTTTACCGATGGCCGCCTGTATCGGCACCTCGAACAGCTGCCGCGGGATCAGCTCCTTCAGCTTGCCGGCGACAGAGTGCCCCCTGTGATACGCCGCGTCTCGGTGGCAGATGAAGCTGAACGCGTCCACGGGCTCGTCCTGTATCAGTATGTCAACCTTGACGAGATCGGAGGCGCGGTATCCGGTGTGCTCATAGTCGAGCGAGGCGTAGCCGCGCGTGGCGGACTTGAGTTTGTCGTGAAAGTCCATTATGAACTCGGCGAGCGGCAGATCGTAGGTGAGGCGCACGCGGCCCTGCGCGATGTAGTCCATGCCGGCGTATACGCCGCGCCGCTCCTGACTGAGCTGCATCGCTGGCCCTACGTACTCGTCCGGCAGAAAGACGCTCGCCCTGATGTACGGCTCAAAAATTTCCTCCTGACGCGTAACATCCGACGGGAAGTCCGAGGGACGCCGCGCCTCGACCGTCGTTCCGTCGGTCAATTTTATCCGGTAGACGACGTTCGGCGCGGTCGCCACGAGCTCGACGCCGAACTCGCGGTAGAGCCTCTCCTTTGCTATCTCCATGTGGAGCAGGCCGAGGAACCCGCAGCGGAAGCCGAAGCCGAGCGCCGCGGACGCCTCCGGCTCGAACGTTATCGCCGAGTCGTTTATCGTGAGTTTTTCCAGCGCCTCGCGCAGCGCGTTTATCTCGTCGCGCTCTATCGGATAAAATCCGCAGAAGACCACGGGCTTCACGCGGCGATACCCCGGCAGAGGCTCCGGCGTCCTCCGCCGCGCGTCCGTTATCGTGTCTCCGACGCCCGCGTCAAGCAGAGACTTTATCCCCGCTATGACATAGCCGACCTCGCCGGGGCCGAGCCGGTCAACCGGCTGCATCGCGGGCGTGAGCACGCCGACTTCCTCGGCCTGAAACGCCTCGCCCGTCGCCATGAAGACTATATCCATGCCGGCGGCTATTTGTCCGTTCACGACCCTGACGTAGCTTATGACTCCCCTGTAATTATCGTACACGGAGTCGAAGACGAGCGCCGAGAACGGCGCGTCCGCGTCGCCCTCCGGCGGCCTGATGTCCGATACTATCCTCTCGAGTATCTCGGCTATGCCCGACCCGTCCTTCGCGCTCGCGAGTATCGCGTTCGACGCGTCGAGACCGATGACTTCCTCTATCTCGCGCGCCACCCGCTCCGGCGACGCGGAGGGCAGATCTATTTTATTGAACACCGGCACTATATCCAAATTTTGCTCGACGGCGAGATACGCGTTCGCCACGGTCTGAGCCTCCACGCCCTGAGCCGCGTCCACGACGAGTAACGCGCCCTCGCAAGCCGCGAGAGAGCGCGACACCTCGTAGTTGAAGTCAACGTGTCCCGGCGTATCGATGAGGTTGAGCACATAGCCGCGCCCATCCTTGGCCGTATAGTTCATGCGCACGGGCACGAGCTTTATCGTGATGCCGCGCTCGCGCTCGAGCTCCAGCGTATCAAGAATCTGAGCCCTCATGTTGCGCCCGTCCACCGTGTGCGTGGCCTCCAGCAGCCTGTCGGCTATGGTCGATTTCCCGTGATCCACGTGCGCTATTATGCTGAAATTGCGTATGTTGTCCAAAAATACGCTCACCTTTCGAGAGAAAAGATAATTAAAACCGCAGGGCGCCGCCCCACGCCCCGCAAGGGGGGAGTGCCCCCCTTGACCCCATTCCAAAAGTCAAAATATTTTTTACTTTACGTAAATTATAACCCAATTTTCGGTTATCCCTTCGCCGACGCGTTTGCCTCGATCATCGCAACAACTTTTGCCCTCGATATATCGCCGGATACGCGGCCAAGCTCTTTGCCGCCGCGAATGAGCAATATCACAGGTATGCTCATTACGCCGAAGGAAGCGGCGAGCGCGGGGCGTTCGCCGATGTTCACTTCTATCAGGGATATGCCGGCTCTCTCCGCGATTATTTCCTTCACGATGTCCGCCGCTTGCATACATGGTATGCAGAACTCCGAGCCGAACTCTATCAGCCAAAGATCATCGGAAGAATTGATACGCTTTATCAGCTCGCCGTCATTCATCGCTTCAAACACCTCGTTTATCCGGCGGACGGCCAATGGCCGCCCCTGCCAATTTAAAACATTATAACCCATTAGGCGGGCTGTTGTATTATAATGATGGCATGATTACAAATGACGCTTGGTCTTATGCGCTGTTATATTTATCCACTTTTATCGAGGGCGTGGCGACTTTTATATCGCCCTGCCTGTTGCCGATGCTGCCGGTTTATATATCGTACTTCGCAAACGGCGAGAGCAAGGCGGCGACGCTTCGCGGCTCGCTGCTCTTCGTTGCCGGCTTCGCCTGTGTGTTCGCGCTGATGGGGGCTTTCGCCTCTTCGCTCGGCATGTTGCTGGCGGAGTATCAGACCGCGCTGAACCTTGTGACGGGGGGCTTCGTCATGCTGATGGGCTTCGGTTTCCTCGGCCTGCTGCCGTTCAGCGTAATGGGCGCGTCCTCGGGAAGGGCGATGCGGGTGTCGATGCCGCTCAGAGGAAATTCGTTCTTCTCTTTCGTATTCGGCATGGCGTTCGCGGTGAGCTGGACTCCGTGCGTGGGAACTTTCCTCGGAGCGGCTCTTATGACGGCGGCAAACAGAGAATCGATGGGCGAGGGTGTCGCGCTGTTATTGTGTTACTCTGCGGGACTCGGCATCCCGCTCATAGCGAGCGCGCTGATGATAGAAAAGCTCAAATCCGCGTTCGACTTCATAAAACGCAATTACCGCGTAATAAACATCATATCGGGCTGCGCCTTAATAGCGACGGGCGCGCTGATGGCGGCCGGTGTATTCTGGCAGGTGTTCAGATTTTGAAAAATCTAAGATAGATACGTACAGTCAAATACCCCCGGCAGAGCCGGGGGCTTGATTTTATGAACCGCTCAAAGCTGTTGTACCGCTTCAAAATAGATTGAAAATAGTGTTTGCAGAAATTTTTGTTTCTAAATACTTCACAAGCATTTCAAGCTCAACTTTTGCTTCCGCTTGAAGTCCTAAGCAAAGCGCAATTCCATTGGCATCTGTACTGATTCTATTGCTTAGCTGCAAACGCAAAGTGGTATCGTTCTAACCTTAAAGCACTTCTTATTTGTGTATGGACAAAGCTGTTCGCGCAGAATAATTTGCCAGTCTATATCATCTCGCTTGGTATACAGACCAAAGAGTTCTTTGACCTTGCTCACTTGCACACACCCTTTCTTCAGCGTAGTCTACATATCCTTGCGCAATATCAATGCCAACAGATTTTCGCCCATTTTCATATGCGACAGCCATTGTTGTACCAGTCCCGCAAAACGGGTCAAGCACAATACCGTTTGGCGGGCAGGTTGTTAATATCGGCGTCCTGCATAAATCAGCAGGATAAGGTGCAAAGTGTAATTTTCTCCCTTGAGTATCTTCAGGGATTACATCCCAAACATCACCCATTTTTGCACCGTCGGGATGATATTTCATAAAATAAAATCCTTTTGTTTCAAGCTCCTTGGCTCTACCTGATACTTTTGTCGAATCAGAGTGAGTAGTTCTTTGCTGTCCCTTAATTATCATACGGAAATCAGCAATCTCACCTAACCTTATCTGTTCAAGGATACCATTCAATTCTGCAAAGGCATTCTCTTTTTGCAGATTGGTAAGTATAGTTGACAATTCAATTTGTCTTTTATATCGAATGCCGGTAACGCCAGTCGCCGAAACAACAGCACCGTTTTGAACTTTGGCTTTTAGGGGTTCTTTTCTTGCCTTAGATACATCATAATAATATTTTTTTGACTTGACAAAATGAAATAAATCTTCGTGCACATTGCGAAGTTTGTCCAAAGAGTTATCGGGACCACCTTTAACTTTATTCCATACAACGCTATTTCGGAGTATCCATCCTTGCTCGTCACACATCCGAAGGGCTATTCGCCACGGAATACCTAACAGATTTTTGCACGAATATGAATCTCCGATGTTGAGCCAAAAACTCCCCGTAGTCTTAATAACTCTACGCAACTCTCCGAATATGTTCAGAAGATTGTTGATATACTCCCTAAAGTCTTTCTCCAATCCAATACCATCTTCATTCTCGTATTCTCTCTTTCCCCAATAAGGAGGGCTTGTCATCGCCATATCTATTGAGTTGTCAGGAAAAGACTTTAATATATCGTAAGAATCTCCGCAAAGGAACAACGGTTCCACTGTGTCCGAAAAAGTGTATTCTGAAATCACATTATCACCCCTAGGGTAGCGATAAAAACCTGACCGGCTCTACATCTCAAAACGGCGAAATTCCATTTTGGCTAATTAATCAGCGCTTACTTTGTTTTTTACTCCGCCGTCTTAAACGGCCTCACTCCGCCAATCGCGAAGGAGGAGATTATATTTCCGGCCTCGCCGCCGCGCAGCCACTCCGCTAATTTATCGGCGGAGGCCGCGCGTTCGGGGCGGTATGCTGCTGACATATTGGTGAGACAGGTGTAATAAGTTTTTTTAATCCCGGTATCGGACATCTTCACGAGCGCAGAACCGTCTCTGTATGACGCGGAGAACTCGCCGAACGACGCTTCGCCTATCAGCGCGAAGGCCTCTTCGTCTCCGATCTGAAAGAGCGCTGTTACGTCGTCGCGGCTCGACTCGATGTATTGTTTATTGTTCCACGGCTCCTTAACTCCGGCGCGCCGCCACATCTCGCGCTCCGCTGTTTCAAGGGTGACGTTGCGCTCCAGTTTGAAAAATTTGAGTCCCCGATCGTATACGGCCTTCATGGCGTTGTCCGCACTCAGGTGAGCAAACGTTTCTTTCATTGAGGCGGGGCCTGCCAATATTATGTCCTCTGTAAACAGCGGGAAAGTTTCGCGCAGCAATCCCGCCTCCTCCAATTTTCGGAGGGCGTCCTCATTATCGATAAAGATTATGTCGCACAGAGAGGAGGATACGGCAGCGGCAATATTCTCCTCATTCGGAGAAATATTCATCCATGCCGCATTGCTCGGGAAAGACGCGCTGAGTTTGAACAGCAACAAGTGAGCCGGCGACCGGGCGAGTATCTCCGCCGCATTGAGAGGTCTGCCGGAATTGGCGCCCTGCGAAGCGCGCGCGCCGAGGATTATGAATAGCGGAACGAGCAGTACAAGGGTCAGCTTCTTATACATCATCGCGAACCAATCGCCTTGGGGCGCTTTCCTAAACCGGCCTTCCTGTTTTTTTTATGAAGCCGCGAATCACCCTCGTTACGGAATCGGCCGCGGACGCCATCGCGTCCAGGACCTCCTCGTGGTGCAGCGGCTCGTCCTTGACGCCGGCCGCGTGATTTGATACGCACGAGATCGCGCAGACCCTCATCCCCATGTGTTTCGCGACAATAACCTCCGGCACCGTGGACATACCAACGACGTCGGCTCCCATCGCCCGCGCCATGCGTATCTCCGCCGGCGTCTCATATGACGGGCCGCTGAACGCAATATATACGCCCTTGTGCATACGAACCTTCTCCTCCGCCGCAACCCCCGTCATCGATTCGATGTACTCGCGGTCGTAGGTGTGTGTCATATCGGGGAAACGGAAACCCCATTTGTCGTTATTCGGCCCGATCAAAGGGTTCGTCCCCATGTAATTTATATGGTCGCATACCGCCACGAGGTCGCCGGGCTTGTAATCGACGTTGACCCCGCCGGACGCGTTCGTGGCCACGAGCGTTGTAACGCCCATTTCTCCCATTATACGGACGGGGAACGTAACCTCATTCATGGTGTAGCCCTCGTAGTAGTGAACCCGTCCCTGCATCACCACCACGACCGCGCCTTCGAGCGCGCCTATGATGAGACGCCCGGCGTGCCCTATCGCCGTTGTGCGCGGCCAATAGGGTATTTCATCGTAAGGAATGGATACGGAGTTCTCGACGGCGTCGGCTATACCTCCGAGGCCGGAGCCGAGTATGATGCCTATAGTTGGTTTCAGCGCCGCCCTGCGGCTTATCGCGGCGAGCGTCTCGTCAGTTTTCTCAGGGTTCAGCATAATAATGCCGTTTTCCGTAACCTCCTCTCTGTGCGACATAATCTTTATCGATAATGAGGACGCCCTCCGAAAATTGGAGGAGGCGGGATTGCTGCGCGAAACTTTCCCGCTGTTTACAGAGGACATAAT